>JANWZI010000076.1 GCA_025054695.1 Myxococcota bacterium
GCTGTTGGGATGATTGAGCCGGCTGGCCGCGCGTGCTTCTTGATAGAAGCGCGCCACCGTCTGCTCGTCGCCGAGCAGGTGCGGGTGGATGACCTTGACCGCCACGGTGCGGCCGAGCGCGGCCTGCTCCGCGCGGTAGACGCGGCCCATCCCGCCGACGCCGAGCAACTCGTGCAGCACGTAGCCGCCCATCGTCCGACCGACGAGGGGATCATGGGCCGCCGGCGCCTCCGAGCCCGCAGCGAGCGCGGCGCCGCATCGACCGCAGAAGCGATCGTCCTGCCGGATGGCTGCGCCGCAGCGCGGGCAGAACCTGTCCATGGATGGGGAGTGTAGTCGATGACGTCCCCCGAGCGAGACCACGCGCGAACCGCTGGCCCCCTCGACCGTATCGCGGTCGCCCTGGCCGGCCTGCATGCGGCCGCCGTCGTCGCGACCACCTCGCCACGCCCCACCGGGGCGACCGTGTGGCTGCTGCCGGTATTCGCGGCGCTGGTCACGGTATGGAGCGCGTGGCGACTGCACCGGCATCCGCGGCTCGCCGGGACGTCCCTACTGCTCGTCGTCCCTGCCGCACTCGGCCTGTGGCTCGTCGCCGCCGGCCCGCCCCATGCGAGCCTCGAGCGGGGGCTCGTGCTCGTCGCGCTCGTCGTCCACGTCGCGGTCGCGCTCGTCGCGCTCGCGCGCCCCGTTCGGCGCGTCGAGGCGGCCTACCGGCCTCTGCGCGCCGCCGTGCCCGTGCGCGGGGACGCGCGTCGGACGGCGCTGCGCCTCGTCGTTCTCGGAACGACGGCGACCGCTTCGCTGGTCGGGACCGCCCTACTGCCGATGCTGCACGCAACGGGACCCGATTCCCTGCAACGCGAGTCGGCCGTCCTTGCCGCGGTGACGGGCTCCATCCTCGGCGCCGTTGCGCTCGTCGCCTACGTCGCACCGTCGCTGCGCGCTCGTCGCACGCCGACCGCACCGTGGCGCCGCAGCCGCCTCGTCGTGCTCGCTTGGCTCGGTCTCGCTCTTCTGGCCGCCGCGGCCCACGCGTGGCACACGCGACGGTCGTCAGCCGTCGATCGCGAACGCGACGTACCGTCGGGACCCCGATCCGACGGCGCGGTCCGACCGTCCCGAGGTCCCGTCCACTTTCTTGGCCCGCTTCGCGCCGGGGCCTACCGTCACGTCATGCCCTTGCGCCCGATCGTCTCCGGGGTCGACGACGCGTCGTGGTCGGATCTCGCCGGCAGGCCGCTCACGCTCGCTTACGCGGATACCGAGGCTCTCGCGCGGCTCGAGCCGGGAGGTGAGTTGCCGCTCGATCCCCCGTTTCACGTCTCGGACGACGACGCCTACCTCGTGTTGCCGTCCGACGTCGGCCTCGAGATTCGCGACATCCTGCTCGACGGCGACCTGGAACTGCTCGACGAGTCGCTGCGCGAGGCCCGCATCGCTTGCGGCGAGGTCCGTCGCGCAGGTCGCGGTGCGGTACGTTTGCACGCTGCGCGACTCGCTCCGGCGGGCGAGGCGCTCGCCGCGATGCGTCACGCGTGCCGCGTCGATCCCGCCGCGTGCGCGGATCCCGTCGAGGCGCTCAACGCGCTCCCGGTCTTCACCGTCTCCCTCGCGGGTCGTTTCGTGGATGCTCCGGGCCTGCAGGCGATGCTCCGATCACCGTGCCACGTCGGAGTCAGCTGGCGGCCCTGCCCCGAGGCGCCGCCTCCGGAGTGCGCCGCCGAGCCGACCTTGGTCTGGTCGCGCCGGCTCGGACCCGATCGCGTCGGCGTGGAGCTCGTGATGTTCAGCGAGTACGAGGAGCTGGTCGCGCTGCCGAGGCCCGTCGAGCTGCGCGTCGCTTGATCGGGATCGACGCGAGCGACCTGGCGAGTCGCATCGCACCTGCGGCGAGCTGCGCGACCGCATCGACGCGACCACGACCGTGCACGGCGGGGCGCTACGCTGGACGCCGCGGTGCGCCGGCGTTACGAACGGAACCGTGCCCCAACGTCGCAGCCCGCCGGCCGGAACGTCCGCGCCGCCCGCGGCGACGTACGACGCGCCGCCTGCCACCGAGGAAAACGACGAGGCCGATCTCGAGCTCGTGGAGCCCGACCTCGAGCCCGTCGCCGACGCAGCGGAGGCGCCGCCCCCCCTCGAACCCACCGCCCTCGCGCGCCTCGAGCGAAGCGATCTCGACCGGCACGACCCGCTCGCGGCCTACATGCGCGACGTGTCGCGCTACCCGCTGCTGTCGCCCGAGCAGGAACACGAGCTCGCAGTGCGCTACGCGACGACGGGTGACCTGAACGCCGCGCGACGCCTGGTCACGTCGAACCTGCGGCTCGTCGTCAAGATCGCGCACGACTACCGGCGCGCGTACCGCAACCTGCTGGACCTGGTGCAGGAGGGAAACATTGGCCTGATGCAGGCGGTGCGAAAGTTCGACCCGTTCAAGGGGGTCAAGCTCAGCAGCTACGCCGCCTGGTGGATCCGCGCCTACATCCTTCGCTTCATCCTCAACAACCACCGCCTCGTCAAGCTCGGCACCACGCAGGCCCAGCGCAAGCTCTTCTTCAACTTGCGCAAGGAGAAGGCCCGTCTGGAGGCCATGGGCATCGACCCGACCGCCGAGCGCATCGCCGAACGGCTCTCGGTGAGCGTCGAGGACGTCGAGCAGATGGACCGACGCCTCTCGGACGGCGAGGCCTCCCTCGACGCGCCGCTCGCGCTCGGCGAGGGCCGCTCGATCGCCCGCGTCGATGCGCTTGCCGCGGGCGGCGCTCCGATCGACGAACGGCTCGCCGACGAACAGCTCGACGAGCTGTTGACCGCGAAGATCCACGCCTTCGGTGCGACGCTCTCGGGCAAGGACGCGATCATCTTCCGCGAACGGCTGCTCGCGGACGACCCCCGCACCCTGCAAGACATCGGAGAACAGCTCGGCGTCAGCCGCGAGCGCGTCCGGCAGCTCGAGAAGCGCCTGCTCGGCAAGCTGCGCGCGTACCTCGCGGCCGAGCTGGGAGAGAGCGTGCTCGACGCGTACCGGGCCTGAAGGTGGGCCGACACGTCGGAATGTGGCAGCGATGCGTCTTTGGAGTCCGAGTCCGAGTCCGAGTCCGAGACAGAGACCGAGCCCGAGTCCGAGCCCGGGTCGGATCTCGAGACCGAGTCCGAGTTTGAGCCACCATCGACCAACCCGACGGCCGCCGTCAGTCGCCGTGCGCGCCGGGATCGGGCGCGGCATCGCGCGCTCCGTGGGTGTGCAGCGCGACGCCCGCGAGCCGGTACAGGATGCGCGCCCCCACGTTCGCATCCCACTCGTCGCCGGGGTGATTCGACGGCGCGACTTCGCAGAGATCGAACCCGACCACGCGCTTGTGCTGCCGCGCGAGCTCGAGCAACAGATCGGTCGCCTCGAAGAACGACAGGCCGCCCGGAACGGGAGTTCCGGTGGATGGGCACAGCGACGGGTCGAGGCCGTCGATGTCGAAGGTGACGTACACGGTTTGGGGTAGCGTCGCGACGATGTCCTCGCACAGTGCGCGCCACGGCTTGCCCGAGGCGAGCGCACGCCGGATCGCCGCGTCGGTCCACACGGTGAAGCGCTCGTCGCGGCGTGCGAAGTCGGCCTCCGCGCGGCTGAAATCGCGCAGCGCCACCTGGACGATGCGTCCGACGGGCAGTCGCTCGGCGACGTTGCGCAGGATGCTCGCGTGCGACCCGACGAACCCCTCGTAGGCCAGGCGCAGGTCCGCGTGCGCGTCGACGTGAAGCAGGCCGAGGTTGGGATGGCGGGCGGCATGGGCGGCGATGGCGCCGAACGGACAGGAGTGGTCGCCCCCCACGACGCCCACGAGGTGACCGGCGTCGAGGAGCGCATCGACCTGCGCGCGCAGCCAGCCGCAGAGCCGGTCCCACAGTGCGTCGACGCGTTCGCGATCCCGCTCGAGATTTCCGTCGCCACCGATGCGACCCGCGCGCTCGAGAATCGGACGAGCGAGACGACAGGCCTCGTCGTTCCACGCGAGCACCTGCGGATCCTCGGCCCGCATGTGGATCCCGAACGCCCACGGATCCCCGAGACCGAGGTCGGACAGTTCCGCGTCGAACAGGTCGAGCTGTGCGCTCGCGCCGCGGATCGCGGACGGACCGCGCGACGTGCCCCGGCCGTAGCTCGTCGTCGGCTCCCACGGAACCGGAACGAGAACGACGCTGCACTCGGCCTCTCGATACGGCAGCCCGAAAATCCCGTCGCTCGCGTCGGCCGCGTGCTCGGGATCGAATCGGCCCGCGGGCAATCGGCGAAGCACCGTCGGCGACTCTACATCGAGCCGCCGGGAGCGCCGATCGGGTGGGTCGATGGCGCGGGCCGACGGGCGAGACCGAGCCCGAGTCCGAGCCCGAGACCGAGACCGAGACCGAGTCCGAGTCCGAGCCTGAGCCCGAGTCAAGTCCGAGTCCGAGACCGAGCCCGAGTCCGAGACCGAGTCGGAGTCCGAGCCCGAGCCCGAGCCCGAGTCCGAGTCCGAGTCCGAGACCGAGCCTGAGCCCGAGCCCGAGCCCGAGTCGGAACCCGAGACCGAGCCTGAGCCCGAGCCCGAGCCCGAGTCGGAACCCGAGACCGAGTCCGAGTCCGAGCGCGAGACCGAGTCCCGATCGACAGCATGACCACCGCCCTCACGCTCGTGGAACGGAGCAATCCCGCGCAGCGCCGTTGGCGGGACTCGTTCGGCGTCCGACCGCCTCGTCGTCGCTGCGCCACGGTTCATGCGATCCGAGCGCCGGAGCAGTCAGGGCGAGCGGGAACCATGGCCGCCGCCACCGCCACCACCACAAGCCCAGCAGCAGCCAGAGCGACAACTGCTGCATTCGACTCTTCCAACGGCGCCATCGCGGCTGCTCGTCGTGGGGCTCGTCGACGATCACGCGACCCTCGGGCAGGCCGTACGAAACGATGATCTCGGTGCGCTCGCCCTTCCACGTCGAGGACTCCGACCATCGACGTTCGGTGAGCAGAAACGCCGTGTGTTGCGAGGTCACCCCGTGCCGGATGGCAAAGGGGAGGATCGTGTCGAGGATCGCGGTTCGTTGCGAAGGTGGCGCAGTCCGTAGCCGGATCTCGAGGTCGCGTAGGCGCGAGCGGACCCACAAGGGCCGTAGCGCCGGGCAGTGCGCGCGCTCGGGCAAGTCGATCTCGAAGGTCTGCTCGAACGGCGTTCCGTCGAGAGAGCCTCGGACCATCATGGTCGCCGGCCCCGCGCATCGGTAGCGGGCCAGCACCGTCCACGGCTCGCCGTCGACGAGGTCGGGCAGCGGTGACGGCGTGACGTCTTCGGCATCGAGCCCGCGCACCTCGACGGTAGCTTCGACGATCCTCGGCGCGGTGGCGTGCATGAACAGGGCATTCATCGCCTCCTCGAGGTCATCGTTCGGGCCGAGCAGCGTCGTCGTGGCTCCGGTGCGTCGGGCCAATTCCCGTAGCAGAGCGACGTTGACGCGATCTCCGAGGCCGACGGTGTAGATGCGCGTACCGCATTTGCGCGCGCGCGCGACGATGAAATCTCGCAGCGACGGATGGTCCTCGACGTTGCCGTCGGTGACCAACACGACCGTGCCCCCATGGTCACCGATGTCGCCGAGCGATTCCGCGATCCTGCTTCCTCCCCAGGCACTGGTCGCAAGCAGCCAGCGGTCTGCCTCGCGCAACGACTTCGCGTCGAACCGCACCGCCTCGGCAGCGAACGGCGTGACGAAGTCGCTGAACGCGAGAATCTGGAAGCTGTCGCCCTCGCGAAGCTGCCGAAGCAACAGGCGCACGACCTGGCGGGCCCTGTCGAACGTCGCATCCGGCACGGACCCGGAGCGATCGAGCATGAAGGTGAACACCGTGCCGGAGGCCGGGCGCGCTGCTCGCAGCCGCGACAGGTCGGGGACCCACGTGAACGCGACCCAGCCGTCGTTCGATCCCTCGGGGCGATGTGCCACGACCGACGGCCGTTGTTCCGTGCATTCGAGGGCGATCTCCAAGATGAAGTCGCGATCGAACTTGACCGGGTTGCTCCGGACGCGCCACGCGGTCGATTCGCGGGTCACCGTGATCTCGTGAGAGCTCGATCGCGGCCGCGCGTTCGGCGGCACCCGCACCAGCAGGTCGACCTCGAGCGTACAGTCGCAGGCCACGATGCGAGTCCGCGTTCGATCCTCCGCGTCGTGCGGGCCCGCCATGCCACTGGATTGGTCGAGGGACGTGCTGGCGACGGCCGCGAGCGTCTGTGTCGACGTGAGGCGAGCCGGCAGGCGCAGGAGCGCCCGCTCGCCTTCGACGATCAGCGGCACCGCGAAGCCGACCTCGACCTTCACTTCCTCGTTCGGCCCGATGCTGCCGACCCGAGCCACGAAGGCATCGGCCTCTGCGTCGCCGAGCCATGCCGTGCGGTGGTGACCACGCAGGTTGTCGATGTGGGCTCGGACCGCATTTTCTCGCGCGATCGCGCGCCCCTCGACACGCCGCATCCGATCCTGCGCGTCGAACCGATGGACGACCGCCCCATCGGGCAGCCCAAAGACGTAAATGGCCTCGAGACCAAGCGAGCTTTCATTTCGATATCGCTGTGTACAGACGAGGTCGGCGTACTGGCCGACGATCTCACCGGTCAGCCGGATGCTTCGGAGCGATACGGGTCCAACGTGGGGCTCTTCGTGCCGCGTTCGGCGCCGACGCCGAAACGGCGGGAAAAAGGTGTACGAGGGCGTGGTCATGGCGTCCTCCTGCGACGTCTGGATGCGACCTGGTGCCGATGGGTCCGGTCGTGCGGTCGTCCCACGTTGAGAAGACGCTCGTCGCAGTCGGGGACTGACAGGGCCGTCCGCGTCTGTGGATGGCGACGCGAACTGCTCCGACCCGGACGGCGAGCTCGAGTCCGACTCGGAGTCCGAGTCCGAGCCCGAGACCGAGGCCGAGTCTGAGCCTGAGTCAGAGTCGGAGTCCGAGCCCGAGGCCGAGCCCGCGTTCGACGCAGGCAGCGGGCGCCGTCACTCGTCTTCGTCGAATCGCCCGGCGAGGTCCACGAGGCGGTCGGCGAGCGCGCGCACGGTGGCCGGCGCGTCCTCGCTCACTTCGAGGACGAGCCCCTGAGCGACGGTGATCCGGACGACGCGTTCGGAGGGTCGCACGACGGCGCGTTCCGCGCCGCGCGCATGGCGCGTGGCGCGCCCGCGACCGGTGGCCGTGGTCTGACGCGGAATGGGCTGCGCGGGCTGTTCGGTCGCCCATCCCTCCTCGCCAGGGGGCGGGGGCACTTCCTCGCCTTCCGCGATGCGCGCGATGCGCCGCTCGCCCGCGGCGTCGAGCAGCCCCCGGATTGCGTCGAGCGGCCAGTACGCTTGTTGCAGCCGACGGACGGCCCGCAGCCGCTGCAGGTGCGTCAGCTCGTACACGGTGTCCGGGCCCCGGAATACCGGTGGTGGCAGGAGTCCCCGCTGGATGTAGTAACGGACGGTACGCGGCGAGACGCCCGCCGCACGGGCGAGCCCCTCGAGCTTGTACGTTCGCTCACCCATCGCACGACTCCCTTGCAGTTGCATCGATGGCTCCCGATTCGACACTGTCACTTCGACACGTCCTCGTGTCGCGACGCGCGTCCACCGTGACCGGTCTGCGGCTCGTTGGCCAGCACCCCGTAGCACACGAGGGGGGCATCCACGTACCCACGAGCGACCCCTGGGGTATGCTGCCCGCCGTGGACGGCGCCCTCGGCCGGCACCTGTTGTGCGAGCTCCGCGGCTGCGCCGAACGTGGGCTGCTCGACGACGCTCCCCGCCTCGCGGCGTCGCTGCGGGACTCGGTCCGCGCGGCCGGGGCGACGGTCGTCGCCGAGGTCGTCCACGCGTTCAGCCCTCACGGTGTGACGGCGGTGCTCGTGCTCGCCGAGTCCCACGTCGCGCTGCACAGCTGGCCCGAGCATCGGTTCGCGGCGGTCGACTTGTTCACCTGCGGTGGCACGGTCGACCCGTGGTGCGCCTTCGACCGGCTCGGTCGTGCGCTCGGCGCGCGCGAAACGAGCGTCGTCGAGGTGCGCCGGGGGCTGCGGCTTCAGCCCCCCGAGCGCGACGGCGATCGTTGACCTGCCGCCGGGCCCCGTACGCGGCCGCGCAGGGCGCCACCGGGTGGATCGGCCTCGCGGGCGACCGCTGCCCGCGCGAGCGGGTGCGCGGCGTCGTAGGCCTGCATGAGGCGGTCGAGCGCGACGTGCGTGTAGCGCTGGGTCGTCGAAAGGCTCGCGTGGCCGAGCAGCTCCTGAATGCAGCGCAGGTCGGCCCCCGCGTCGAGCAAGTGCGTCGCGTAGCTGTGGCGCAGCAGGTGCGGGTGCACGTCGAGCCGGCCCGCGCCGCGCCATCCCGCGCGACGCACGACGTTCTGGATCTGGCGGACGCCGAGCGCGCGCCCCCGCCGTCCGACGAACAGCGGCGCGCCCGGCTCGTCCGAAGCGAGCGTCCGGCGCACGACGCACCAGCGCGCGAGCGCCTCGCGGGCCTTGCTTCCCAGGGGCACGACGCGCTCCTTGTTGCCCTTGCCGAGCACGCGGAGCGCGGCGGCATCGAGATCGACGCGCTCGAGCGAGAGGGCCGCGAGCTCGGAGACACGCAGGCCGGTGCCGTACAGGGTCTCGAGGATCGCGTTGTCCCGCACCGCGAGGACACCGTCGTCCGCGCCGGGGGCTTGCACGACGCGGAAGGCATCGTCCACCGTCAGGAAACGGGGCGCGGAGCGCCGCACGCGGGGCGAGCGGATCGTGCTCATCGGATTGCGATCGATGCGCCCGCGCCGAACCAGGAAGCGGTGCAGCGACCGGAGCGCGGCGATCTTGCGCGCAAGGGTGCTGGAACCGGCGCCGTTCGCCTGCTCGGCGAGAAACGCACGAATGGCGCCGGGATCGACGGTTCCACGTGGCTCGAGCGGGATGCGGCGCGCGGCGACGAACGCGAGGAGCGCGCGCAGGTCGCGCTCGTACGTGCGTACGGTCGCTTCGGAAGCCCGCCGTTCGTTCCGGAGATAGCCGACGAACGCCTCGACGTGCTCGCGAAGCGCGCGCGGCTCGTTCTCTTCGCTCACGGATCTAGCCTAGCGGACGCGCACCGTAGCCGCGAAAATCCTCGCGGAATGGGATGGAATTCGGACTCGGTCTCGGACTCGGTCTCAGACTCGGACTCGGACTCGGGCTCGGACTCGGACTCGGGCTCGGACTCGGACTCTCCCCTCAGAACCGGACGGCTGCCCGCGCGGAAAGACCGAGCGTCGTGACGCCGTCGTTGGCGCTGAGCCAGCCGATCTCGGCAGCGGCGACTTCGAAGTAGACCCCGCCGAGCCGGTACCCGACGACGGGGGCGATTCGCAACAGGAACGAGGCGACGCGATTGCCCGTCGTCGCGAAGTGCAGACCCGCCTCGGCCGAACCGCCGACGAAGAGCGGATGGTCCGCGAGCGGCGAGTAGAAGAACACGCCGCCGACTCCGAAGGCGATGGCGCTCGACGCCCCGGTCACGAGATCCACGACCCCACGCAGCTCCCAGCCGCGCGCGATTCGCCGTCCGACGCGACCGGAAACGCCCCCGAGCGCGCTCCCACCGCGACCGCGCGGCGCCGACAGGATCGCGCGCAGGTCGAGCCCGCCACCCACCATCCACGCACCGCGGTCGCCGTATCGTTCGCGCTCTTCCCAGCGCCGTGCCTCCTCCGCGGCCCGTGCTTCTCGCTCCTCCCGTTCGCGCCGCGCGCGCTCCTCGGCCTCGCGTCGCGCGCGCTCCTCTCGTTCGGCGCGCTCGCGTTCCTCGGCCCTTCGACGCTCTTCTTCGAGGCGCGCTTGCTCGGCTCGCGCGCGTTCGTCCTCCGACATCAACCGTGCGGCTTCCTCGCCGAGCCCCTGCGGACGCAGCAGCGCGGCGACGACCTCGCGAAGCCGCCGCGCCCGGTCTCCCCGGGGGACGTACAGCTCGATCTCCTCCATGCGCGTCAGCGGTGCGTATCCGGCTCGAAAGGCCATGCGTTCCCCGCCCTCGGCCGTGCGGGCTTCCACGTACAGCACGTAGGCGGCGTTCTGCATTTCCGCGATCGCACGTAGCTCGTTCGCGGTCACGGGCGGCGGCGTGGAGGCCGGATCGCCCACGCCGAGCTCGGTGAGCGGCAGGTGACCCGCGTCCCGCACCGCCTGCGCAAGCGCTTCTTCGATCTCGCCGAGCGCGTGGTCGCCCACGTCGCCCCGCGGCGGCAGCAGAACGACGCGGTCGGCCCGCGCGTGCAGGGGCGCGAGCCACAGCGTGAACGAGGCGATGGCGACGAACGCCAACGAGCGTTCACGCGGCACGAGCGGGCGCGACGTCGCCGGCGCGAACTCGACTCGTGGAACCGCACCGGTACGACGACGCCCACACGATGGAAGCAAGCAACGACCGCGCACGACGAGACTCGGCGTTCCGAACCCAAGCACGGTTCATTCCAGGCCACGGTCCGGCGGCGCCGGACTCCCGCCGAGCGCGCGCACGACCTCGGCGGGCGCCTGGACCAGCTCGATGAGAACGCCGCAGCCGCCGAACGGATGCTCCGCGTCGGACCGGGGATGGATGAACGCGACCTCGTGGCCGCCGGCGCCGCGTCGCACCTCGCCGGCGAACCGCACCCCGCGGTCCGAAAGCCAGGCAACGGCCGCGCGCAGGTCGTCCACCCACAGGCCCACGTGGTGCAGGGGGGGGTCGTGCACGCGCGGGCGGCCCTGCGGATCGACGGGCTGCATCAGGTCCACCTCGACCGCCGCGGGCCCCTGCCCGAAGGCGACGATATCCTCGTCGACGTTCTCGCGCTCGCTGCGGTAGTGGCCGACGAGCCGGCCACCGAGCAAATCGACCCACAGGGTCCGCAGGGCCGTACGGTCGAGCGCGCCGACGGCGATCTGTTGCACGCCCAGAATGCGGAAGGGACGCCCTTGCGTCACGGGATCGCGGCGAGGTTGCAGCCGGGCGCGGACTCGGGCAAGCCTGCCTGCGTGAACGAGGCGACGACGGGCAGGCCGCGCACCGCCCTGACGGGCATCAAGCCGACGGGCACGCCGCACGTGGGCAACTTCCTCGGCGCGATCCGTCCCGCGCTCGCCCGCGTCGAGCAGTACCGCACGCTGTACTTCATCGCCGACTATCACGCGCTGACGACCGAGCGCGACCCCGACGCGCTCTGTCGACAGGTCTACGACGTGGCGGCCACCTGGCTCGCCTGCGGGCTCGATCCGGCCCGGACGGTGCTCTTCCGGCAAAGCGACGTCGTCGAGGTCTTCGAACTCGCCTGGATCCTGGCGTGCCTCGTCGCGACCGGCCAGCTCGAACGCGGGCACGCCTACAAGGAAGCGCTCGAGCGCGGCGAGGCCCCGAACGCGGGCCTGTTCAACTATCCGGTTCTGATGGCGGCCGACATCCTGCTGTACGACACCGACGTCGTGCCCATCGGCCGCGATCAGCAGCAGCATCTGGAATTGACGCGTGACCTGGCGGTGCGGCTCAACCATCACTTCGGCGCGGGCACCGTCGTCGTGCCCGAGGCCGCGCTGTCGGAGGCGCCCGTCGTGCCGGGGCTCGACGGCCGCAAGATGAGCAAGAGCTACGGCAACGTCATTGCCCTGTTCGCCCCGGCCGACGAGCTGCGCCGCGCCGTCATGTCCATCCGCACGAGCAGCGAGCCGCTCGACGCGCCCAAGGATCCGGCCAGCTCGCACGTCGTCGAGCTGCACCGGCATTTCGCGACGCCGGAGGAGCACGCCGAGCTCGAGCGCAAGCTGCGCGCGGGCGGCTTCGGCTGGGGACACGCGAAGGAGGCGCTCGTCGCGGTCATGGAGCGCACGCTCGCCCCGATGCGCGAGCGTTACCGGGATCTGCGCGCCAACACGGCGTATCTGGACGAGGTGCTCGCGAGCGGGGCGCTGCGCGCGCGGGCCATCGCGCAACGGACCATGCAGCGCGTACGCGAGGCCGTCGGGATCGGGCGACGCGCCGGTCGAGCCACGCAGGCCACGATCCGCATCAAGGCCGTCCGTCCGTGAGCGGTCCCGACGCGCGACTGCTCGCACGCGTCGAACGCTTCGTCCGCGACCTGCTCGTCGGGGCATCGCGCCGGCCCGTCCGCGTCGGCGTCTCGGGTCCGCAGGGTGCGGGCAAGTCCACGCTCGTCGCCGCGCTCGTCGAGCGGCTGGAGGCGACGGGCCATCGCGCGGTCGGGCTGTCCATCGACGACTTGTACCTGACGCACGAGGAGCAGCGCGCGCTCGCCGCCGCGCATCCCGGCAACCGGTATCTGGAGCACCGCGGGTACCCGGGGACGCACGATGTGGAGCTGGGAGCGCGGCTGCTCGATGCGCTGTGCGCGCGACACCCCGCCGAGGTGCGTGTGCCCGTGTACGATAAGGGGGCGCACGGCGGGCGCGGAGACCGGATGCCAGAGACGTCGTGGCGCGTGGTGCGCACGCCGCTGGACGTCGTGCTGCTCGACGGCTGGATGCTCGGCTTCGTGCCTGTCTCTTCGTCGCAGCTCGTCGACGCGCACCTCGCGGTCGCCAACGAACGGCTCGTCCACTACGAAGCGTGGCACCGACGGCTCGACGCGCTCGTGCACCTGGACGCGGTCGATCCGACTTCGGTCGTGCGCTGGCGCGTGCAGGCCGAGCGCGCGCGCCGCGACGCGACCGGGGCCGGGCTCAGCGACGAAGAGGCGCGCGACTACGTCGAGCGGTTCCTGCCCGCCTACGCGCTCTGGGTTCCGGGGTTGCGTGCGCGGGCGCCGGTCGACGGCCCCGTGCTGCGCCTGCGCATCGACGAGGACCGCGGGCTCGCCGACGATCCGCCTGACTCCACGCCGGCTGCGCGCTAGGAATTGCGACGAGGACGACGATGCGGGCCGGCACGCTGCGCGCGATCGTGCTCGGCATGCTCGCAGCCGGCTGCGGGAGCAAGACCGGGGCGGACGTGCCCGATGCACGCGTCGATTCCGGGCTCGACGCGGGGGTGCCGTGCATCGAGGTGCCGTTCGACGCGGGCGTCGTCGACCTGCCGCTTGAGGTCGAGCTGGGACTCGAACGCGCCGACGTCGTGATCCTCGTCGACGTGACGGGCTCGATGGGCGGCGAGATCGGCGAGATCCGCCAGCGCCTGCGCGACCGCATCGTGCCGGCCGTCCGGGGCGCCATTCCCGACGCGCGGTTCGCGGTCGCCAGCTTCGCCGATTTCCCCATCGCTCCGTACGGCAGCGACGGGGACCTTCCCTTCCAGCTCTTGCTGCCGCTGAGCGCCGATGTGGCGCGCGTGCAGGCCGCCGTCAATCGACTGCGGTTGCAGGCCGGCGGCGACGGCCCGGAAAGCCAGGTCGAGGCGCTCTACCAGCTCGCGACGGGCGAGGGTTTCGCGCCGTGGGTGCCGCCGGCGCCCGGATGTCCGGCGGCAGGCCGCGGCTACGCCTGCTTGCGAACCGACGCGTTGCCGATCGTGCTGCTCGTCACCGATGCGCCGTTCCACAACGGTCCGGGGGGCGCCGAGCCGTACACGCGGGTGCGGCCGGCGCCCCACCGATACGAGGAGGCGCGCGACGCGCTGCGCGCGCTCGGCGCACGCGTCATCGGCCTCAACTCGGGCGATCCGGATGCCGCGGCGCATCTGCGGGTTCTCGCACGCGACACGGGCGCGGTCGATGGCCGTGGGCAACCCATCGTCTTCGACATCGGGCCCGACGGGGAGCGGCTCGGAACACGGGTCGTCGACGCGATGCGTTCGTTCGCGGCCGGGCTCGTGCTCGACGTCGACGCCGTGCTCGCGGATCCCGATCCGCTGGACGGAGTCGACGTGCTCGCGTTCATCGAGTCCATCGAGCCGCTCGAGGCGCGCCCGCCCGACGGGGTCGATTCCATCGACTTCGAGGCCGGGGTGTTCCGGGGCGTGCGCTCGGGGACGGTGGTCGTCTTCCGGTTGCGCGTGCGAAACGACGTGACGGTGCCCGGGCCGATGGCGCGACGGTTCCGCGTCGAGGTGACCTTCCGCGGCGACGGGCGCGTGCGGCTCGGGCGCCGCATCGTCGAGATCGTCGTGCCCGGAGCCGACGGGTCGGGGTGCGACTGATAGAGGCGGTCACGCTTTTTGACGTGGCCGAGGAGTGTTGCGAGCGCGAGTCCGAGACCGAGCCAGAGTCCGAGACCGGGGCCGAGTCTGAGCCTGAGTCAGAGTCCGAGTCCGAGCCCGAATCCGAGCCCGAGTCGAAGGCACGATCAACCCAACTGGGCGGCGCTGTGACGACGTCGATCATGTCGATCGAGGACGGCGAAGGGTCCTCCGGTGACCGGGACCGAAGCCCCGGAGCTCGAAGCGCACTGCCACGGAGAGCAAGCCCACGCCGCGGGTGGAGACGACGTCAGCCGTCGTCGACGTCCACCTCGAGCGTCGCGTCCGGAAACAGCTCGCGCGCGTCGGCGACGCGCGGGTGCTCCAGCGCCTCGCGTCGGCGTGCCTCGCGTCGGGCCCGGCGTTCCGCCTGCTCGACCTCGGAGAGGGACGGGGGCGCCGCGCCGCGGTGCTTCGTGATCTCGATCTCGACGTTCGGCTCGCTGCCGAGCACCTGGGCGGCAGCAGCGGCGATCAACCGCCGGGAGTCCGCGCGCGAGGCCAGCTCCAGCTGGAATTCCGCCTGGGGCGCGAACGCGATGACGAGTCGACCGGGCTCCACCACCAGCGGCGAGGCGTCGACGAGAACGGCAGCGACCGCCGGCTGACGCTCCTCGACCGCCGCGACGATCCGGGCCCAGGCATCCGCGGTCGTCATCGCCAGCGCGCCGCCTTCGCGCCGCGGAACCGACGCGGCGGAACGACCGTCGGGCTGCGCCGAGACTCGCGGCGTGGCTGCGTCCGACGCGGCCCTCCCACCCCGCCCGCCGGTTTCGTCACGCGACGCCGCCCCCACGGCGCGCCGCGTCTCGACGCCCGGGGCGACCGATCCCCCCGAGGACGGCGCGACCAAGCCGCGCACCGGCGCGCGGGACGAGCCCGATCGCGCTCCCGGCGCCGAGGTCGTCGCCTCGCGCGCGCGCGTCGCCGGAGCGGCGGCTGCGCGCGCCGCCGTCGAGGTGCTCGCGGTGGGTGCGTCGTCGAAGCGCGCGATCAGCTCGGCCAGGTCCCGCAGCGCAGGTCGCGTCGCGATGCGAACGAGTCCCATCTCGAGCACGGTGCGCGGCACGCTGGATCGGCCGACGTCCTCGACGAGCACCGAAAGCTGGGCGAACACGCGCTCCAGCTCGTGCAGCTCGCAGCGTGCGGCGAGCGCCCGAGCCCGCTGCGTCTCGACCTCGGAAAGCTCGACGAGCGGCGTCGTCCGCTCCCCGGCGAGGCGAAGCACGACGACGTCCCGACACAGCGCGGCGAGCTGCCGGACGAAGTGCAAGGGATCGTGTCCGGCGCGCACGAGCTCGTCGACGGCCTCGAGCGCGGCGAGTGGCTCGCCGAGAACGGTCGCCTCAAGCGTGCGGTGGACGAGCTCGCGTCCGGCAATTCCGAGCACGCGCTCGACGCGGTCCGCCGTCAACGGCCCGTCGGCGACCGCCACCACCTGGTCGAGCAGCGTCAGTGCGTCGCGCATCGATCCGGCCGCCTCGCGCGCCACGACCGCCATGGCGGCCGGCTCCGCCTCGATGGACTCGGCGGCGAGGATCTCGCCCAGGCGGGCCGCGACCGTGGCGGCCGGAATGAGCCGGAAGTCGTAGCGCTGACACCGGGAGCGAACCGTGACGGGGATCTTGTGCGGCTCGGTCGTCGCGAGGATGAACTTGACGTGCGCCGGTGGCTCTTCGAGCGTCTTGAGCAGCGCGTTGAAGGCCGCCGTCGAGAGCATGTGCGCCTCGTCGACGATGAGCACCTTGAAGCGATCGCGTGCCGGCAGGAACGGGATCGTCTCCTGCAGGCGCCGCACGTCGTCGACTCCCGTGTGGCTCGCCGCGTCCAGCTCCACGACGTCGATGTCGGAGCCGAGCGCGATCTCGCGACAGGGGTCGCAGTCATTGCAGGGCGTCGGCGTCGGACCCGGGCTCGCGGCGCAGTTGAGCGCCTTGGCGAGCAGGCGCGCGCTGGTCGTCTTGCCGACGCCGCGCGCCCCCGTGAACAGGAACGCATGCGCGATGCGACCGGTCCGGATCGCGCCGGCCAGCGTGCGCGAGACGTGCTCCTGGCCGACGAGATCCTCGAACCGCTGCGGCCGGTACTTGCGCGCGAGGACCGTGTAGCTCATCGCGGAGCGCCGGACTGTACACCGCGCGCGCGCAGCGCAGCTAGCCGACGGCCCAGCTCGACGGCGAGCGTGCCCTGCGCCCGCGACAGCGCCCGCACAAGGCGTTCGTGCGCCTCGACCAGTCGCCCGAGGGCGAGCAACGCGTCGACCCGGATGAGCTCCTCGCGTCCGTCGCTCGGGAGCGCGTCGTCGACCGCCTCGAGCGTCAGCAGCGCGCCTTCGGGATCCCCGAGCCGCAGCCGCGTCACCGCGAGCCCGAGGATCACCTCGTGCTGCAGCACGCGATCGGCCGGATCGGTCGCCTCACCGAGGAGCTGGCCTGCCGAGCGGAAACTCGAGGCTGCGTGGTGCAGCCGGCCGAGTGCAAGGTGGAGCGCGCCGTCGAGGTAGTGCACCTCGGGCGCTCGTGGACGCGCGCGCACCGCACGCCCGACCGCCCCCAGCGCCGCGTCCGGACGGCCGCGGGCGAGGTGACCTCGGACGAGCACCCGCAGCGCGCCCGGATCGTCCGGTCGAGAGACGAGCCGTCTCTCCGCGTCGCGCAGGACGTCGTGCAGCAGCGTGCACGTCTCGTCGATGCGTCGTCCGATGGGAGACCGACGCAGCCACGTGAGCGTGACGCCCGCGGCGACCCAGGCGCAGCCGAGTAGCGTTCCGAGCGGCGCGGATCGGGCGTCGAGGCTCTGCCACAACAGCCACGGGTCGCCGGCACGCGCGAGCCAGGAGGCGAGCGGATGCACGAGCAGAGCCAGCCACAGCCCGGCGCGTGCGGCCTCTACTCGCGCGAGATTCCACGCGGCGTTCGACGGTCGCAGGAGCACCCACGCCAGTGTGCCGAGGCACGCGAGGGGCACTGCGAGCACCGCACTGGCGGCCCCGACGACGGAGCCCGTCCCGAGCGCGCCCGTCTCCTCGCCGCGCACCGGCGCGAGCACGAGCCGGATCTCGGTCCACGGATCGGTACCCGCGATCCAGGCACCCAGGGCGTGACCGCCGAGGTGAATGGCGACGAGCAGCGGCAAGACCGCGTAGGCCCCGGCGGCGCGCGCGACGCGGAGTCGCTCGACGGCCTCGCGATGGCTCGTCGGCTCGCGGGAGCCGTGCCGGAGGAGCTTCCAGACGAGTGGACCGGCGAGCAGCGCGTACGCGACGACGACGAGGGCTACCCACGGCGACACGGCGGCCGTTCCCGACGCCACAGCGTGGCACGGCTGGGGCGCGGCACCACACGTCTGCCGCAATCCCGACCGCGTTCGGTCCAGCCGGTCGCAAGCGACGCCCGCCCCCTGCTGCCGGTTCGTCTCGGCTCCGGGTATGCTGGCGCCGATGCTCGCTCGCGGTCGGCGCCTGCTCGCCGGATGGTTGCTCCCGGCGATCGCGGGCGCGTGCAGCCCCGACGAGTACGCGATCCTGCTGGCTGTTCGCAGTCAGGGCGACGTCCAGACCCTTCGCGTCACGGTCGTCCCGACGGACGGTCGCGGGCGTGCGCTGCGCTCCGGAGAGCGCCCCGTTTACCGCAGCCGCGAAGACATCGACGAGCGCGAGCCGTTGCGGGTCGCGATCGCGCTGGACGGACCGCGCAGGGTGCTCGTCCACCTGCTCGCGCGCGACCGCGAGGAGCGAGCGTTCGTCGCGACGCGCTGCTACGCGGTCGGCGGAGTCGTTCGCGATCGCGCGATGCTCGTCGGTCCCATCGGCCCGGAAACCGATGTGGACGGCGATGGGTGGCCCGGCGATGCGTCGAGCACCTGTTTCGACCCCGGAGGGCCGGGCGAGCCCCCGCGTCCCTGTCCCGACGCACGCCGCTGTGCGTTGCCCGCACCGGACTGCATGGACTGCGAGGGTTGCGAGGACATCCACCCCGGCGCCGACGAGCTGTGCGCAGACGACGTCGACCAGGATTGCGACGGACAGGACGCGCCTTGCACGGACGAGGACGGCGACGGCTGGCGGCGTTGCAGCGCCACGGACCTGCCCGGAACCTGCGACTGCGACGATGCCGTAGCCGGGATCCATCCGGACGCGGACGACCCGTGCGGCGATTTCGTCGACCAGGACTGCAGCGGGGCCGACAACGCCTGCGACCGCGACGGGGACGGCTTCGCCGCGGACGTCGACCGCGGCGGCAGCCCCGACTGCGACGACACCGACCCGCTGATTCACCCGGACGCCGCGGAGGTGTGCACGCCCGAGGGCTCGCCGACCCGTGTCGACGAGAACTGCAACGGGCTCGTCGACGAGTTGCTCGAATGCGCGCCCGACGACCTCGATCGCGACGGATCGCCCGACTGCAGCGTCGTGGAGCCCGGTGTGCCGTGTGACTGCAACGATTGCGACCCGGGCGTGCGACCCGGTACCACGGACCGATGCGGAGACGACGTCGACGGCGACTGCAGCGGTGCCGACGAGGCCTGTCCGGCTGGAGACACGGACCGCGACGGACACGGTGCCCGCGCCTCCGGCGGTCCCGATTGCGACGACAGCAACCCCGCGATCCATCCGGGGGCCCCGGAGGTCTGCGGCGACGGAACGTCCCAATCGTGCACGGCCGACGTCGACTGCACCGGCGACACCGACGGCGATGGCTACGTCGCGCCCGACGACTGTGCGGAGAACGACCCGAGTCGCGCTCCGCGCCGTCCCGACGTGTGCAACGGCGGTGACGACGACTGCGACGGAGTCACCGACGAGGTTCTGCACCGTCCTACCCACAGCGCGTCCGGGGCGCCTCTGCCGCACGGCCCGACCGGCTGCGTATTCCGCAATGCCACGGTACCCGATTGCGCTTCGGAATCCTGTCCCGTCGACCTCACAACGAACGTCTTCCACTGCGGTCGCTGCCGCTACGCGTGCAATCCGCCGGATCGCGTCGTCGCCAACGCCTGCGTCGACGGCGTTTGCGACTGCACGAGCCAGCCCGGTATCTCCGCCTGCGCGGCCGGCGAGACCTGCTGCCTGCCCGCGGCGGGCTGCCGGCAGCTCGCCACCGACTTCTTCCATTGCGGTCGCTGCAACGTCCCCTGCCAAGCCACCGCCAACCGCTGCGTCGGGGGCACCTGTCGCTGCGGAGCCCGCCCGTCGTGCGACACGGGCCAGCTCTGCTGCCCCCCCCTCGGCGCCCCGGCGGACGCCGGATCCTGCGTCGATCCCAGGACCGATCCGAACCACTGCGGCACCTGTGGGAACGTCTGCGGACCGCGCATGAGCTGCATCGATCGCCGCTGCCAGTGCAACGCCCCGTACGCCGACTGCGACGGCAACCAAGCGACCGGCTGCGAGATCGATCCCACGGTCGATCTCGACCATTGCGGCGGCTGCGGCCGTCGATGCCGTCGGACGAACGCGACCGCGCGTTGCACCGGAGGCGTCTGCTCGATCGACACCTGCAACGTCGGATGGGACGATTGCAACCGCCGGGACGACGACGGGTGTGAAACCTCGTTGCGCACGTTGACCGACTGCGGCGCCTGCGGAATCCGTTGTGCGCGCGCCAATGCAACGGCCACCTGCGCGACCGGGGCCTGTCGCATCGAACGGTGCAATCCCGGCTGGGACGACTGCAACCGCCGGGACGACGATGGCTGCGAGACGCCTCTGAACACCTTGACGGATTGCGGGGCGTGCGGACGCACCTGTTCCCTCCCGAACGCGACCGCCACGTGCGCCAGCGGGAGCTGCCGCATCGAACGCTGCAACCCCGGGTGGGACAACTGCAACGGCCGTCACGACGACGGCTGCGAGACACCCCTCAACACG
>JANWZI010000077.1 GCA_025054695.1 Myxococcota bacterium
CCGAGGGAAATCGCCGTTCGAGCTCTTCGAGCGGCAGCAGTCGTCCAGCCACGGTCGCGCCCCACAGCAGCCGCGTCCGGCTCAAGGACGCCTCGCCGGCCTGGTGGATGGCGACCCCCTCGACGAACCAGCGCGGCAGCGGCGCGCCACCGCTCGCGCGGTGCAGCGCCACGTGGGACAGCTCGTGCACGAGCACGCTCGTCGCCTCGCCGACGCGGCCCGACCTCGGCGCCGTCAGGCTGACCAGGACGAGCGAATGGCGAGGATAGGCGACCCCAATGGCGTAGGGCGGTGGAGGATGGGCGGGAGGCCCCATCGCGGCCATCTCGGCCGGGTTGCGCGCGACACGGATTTCGAGTGGGCCGCCATCGACCGCGCCGAGCTCCTCAAGCAATTCGGGCCAGCGCCGCGCCTGGATCCGTTGCAGCTCGCGCACGTGCTCGGTTGCCTGCGGGGGATATACCCAATGCACCGGCCCGCGTCGTTCCACGACGAAGTCGGCCGGCGGCGCGGCGGGTTCGAGGCGAGCCGCGGACGGCTCCCAGCCACCGACGACGTCGGCGGGCTGGGCGCGCGCGACGGAAACGAACGGGACGGCCGTGCAGGGCAGCAGCGACCCGAGGGCGGTCAACCGGGAGAGCACGGGCCTCGAGCGGAAGCGTACTGCAGCGCGCGTGCGGCGCGAGCCGACCGCGTGCGTGGAATCATTGGCGCTCCCACGCGGTTGGTGGCTCGCCCCGGGCCGTGCTAGCCCGGCAGGCCGGTCGGCCACCATGCACGACGTCCGGATCATCAACGAGCTGGTCCAGCGCGAGAGCGCGTTTCTCGAGCCGCTGCTGTCCGAGGTGCGGCGGGTGCTCGTCGGTCAGGACGCGATGCTCGACCGGATTCTCATCGCGCTGCTGGTCGGTGGGCACGTGCTGCTCGAAGGCGTGCCCGGCCTCGCCAAGACGCTGGCCGTCAAGACGCTGTGCGCGGCCATCGCCGCGCGCTTCCAGCGCATCCAGTTCACGCCGGATCTGCTTCCCGCCGACGTCATCGGCACGGTCATCTACGACCAGACGCGCGGCCAGTTCACGGCGCGGCGCGGGCCCATCTTCGCCCATTTGGTGCTCGCCGACGAGATCAACCGCGCGCCCGCCAAGGTGCAGAGCGCGCTGCTCGAGGCGATGCAGGAGCTGCAGGTGACGATCGGCGAGCAGACGCACCGGCTCGAGCAGCCGTTCATGGTGCTCGCCACGCAGAACCCCATCGAGCAGGAGGGCACCTATCCGCTGCCCGAGGCGCAACTCGACCGGTTCCTGTTGCACGTGCGCGTAGGCTATCCGACCCGCGAGGAGGAGCGGCGCATCATGGACCGCATGGCCGAGGAGCAATTGCGCGGTCCCTCCGGGGAATCGATGCTCGCGCAGGTCCGTCCGGTCGTCACGCCCGCGCAGATCCTCGAGGCGCGCGGCATCGTCGGCCAGGTCTACGTCGACGAGCGCATCAAGGACTACATCGTCGACGTCGTGGCCGCGACACGCGATCCGCGGCGCTTCGGGCTGAAGGATCTGGCGGACATGATCGCGCACGGTGCCTCACCCCGCGCCTCGATCGCGCTCAACATCTGTGCCCGCGCGCACGCGTTCTTGCGCCGTCGCGGGTACGTGACGCCCGAAGACGTCAAGGCCGTCGGTCCGGACGTGTTGCGTCACCGCGTGCTGCGCACCTACGAGGCCGAGGCGGAGGAAGTAACCTCCGATCAGATCGTTCGCCGCATCTTCGAGACGGTGGAGGTGCCCTGAGGGCGCCCCGGACACGAGGCGACGGTGGTCCCGCGCGAGCTCGTCAAGAAGCTGCGGAAAATCGAGATTCACACGGCGCGCCTGGCCGACGAGCAGCTCGCCGGAGGCTGGCACAGTGTCTTCAAGGGCCGCGGGATGGCGTTCGCGGAGGTGCGGCCGTATCAGCCGGGCGACGACGTGCGCACGATCGACTGGAACGTGAGCGCACGCATGAACCAGGTGCACGTCAAGGTCTTCACCGAGGAGCGCGAGATGACCGTCATGCTCCTGGTGGACCTGTCCGCTTCGCAGCGCTTCGGGACCGCGGCGGGACCCAAGCTCGAGACGGTCGCGGAGCTGGGCGCGCTGCTCGCGTTCAGCGCCATCCGCAACGACGATCGCGTCGGTCTGATCCTGTTCACCGATCGCGTCGAGCGATTCGTGCCGCCGCGCAAGGGCAAGGGGCACGTGATGCGCGTCGTCCGGGAGATCCTGCAGGCCGATCCGCAAGGGAAGGGGACGGATCTCGGTCCTGCGCTCGCGCTGCTCGGGCGCATCGCCCGCCGCCGCGCCGTCGCCTTTCTCGTGAGTGATTTCCTCGCGCCCGATGGCTGGGAGCACGCGTTGCGCGTCGCCGCGCGGCGTCACGATGTGATTCCCGTCCACGTCGTCGATCCGCGCGAGCAGACGCTTCCGGAGGCCGGCCTGTGGACGGTCGAGGACCTCGAGAGCGGCGCGATCGTCGAGGTGGACACCGCCAGTCCCGCCGTTCGCGCGGCCTTCGCCGCGCAGATGGCCCGCGCGACGGCGCGACGCGAACGGATGTTCCGGCGGCTTCGTCTCGATCACGTCCGCATCGAGACGTCCGCGGACCGCGTCCGCCCCCTCGCCGAGCTGTTCCGCCGGCGTCAGGCGCGGCTGCGGGGCTGGCGGTGATCCGCTTCGCGCTCGGGTGGCTGCTCGCCGGCGTGTGCGCGGCCGGCGCGCAGGCTCCGGACGGGGCGCAGAGCGCGCGACTCGACGCGGGCCTGGACGGTGGGGCGCGAGGGCACGCCGATGGCGGACCCGGACCTGCGCCCGCGGTCGCGCCGTTCGCGGATGGAAGCGCGGCCCCGCAAGACGCGGGACCCGATGGAGACGATGCGTTCGCCGAGTCCGAGAGCGCACCGCTCCGCGTCGCGCACGACGTGCGCGTTCAGGCGCGCTGGGAGCCGTCGGCCGAGGTCACGCTCGGCGATGCCGTCACGCTGGTGTTGCACGTCGATGCCCCTTCCGGCGATGAGGTGACGATTCCCGTGCAGTCCTTCGCTCCGCTGGAGCTGCTCGAGACTCGGCACGAGCACGCCGAACACGGTGGGCGACGCCGCTGGACGTTCCGCATCGGGCTGCTCGCGCTCGAGCCCGGCGAGCACCGAATCGGTCCTCTCCGACTCCGCGTGCTTTCCGCCGACGGGGTGCTCGCCGCGGCGCAGGCCGAGCCTGCGCCGCTCACGGTGCGCTCGCTGCTCGCGAACGAGCCCGATCCGAAGCCACGCCCGGCGACGGCGCCCGTCCGCGTGATGCAGGAGGACTGGACGCTCGCGTGGCTGGCCGCGGCCCTCGGGGCGGGTTTGCTCGTCGCCGTGCTCGGATGGCGAATCGGCCGATGGTGGGCGACGCGCAGCCGACCGGCGCCCCCACCGCCGCCGCCCCGGCGGGGGGGGGGGGGGGTTCGGTTGTGGGCCGGCCCGCCGCGCCCCCCCCCCGCGCCCCCCCCCCCGGAACCGGGGACCGATCCATTCCCGCAGGCGGCGCCGGACGCCCCTGACCGGTCGCGGACCGGAGAATGGAGAGAGGATCGTGATCGTTCGAGAATCCGTGCAGATTGGCGACAAGACCGTGACGCTCGAGACCGGGCGGATCGCCCGGCAGGCGCACGGGGCGTGCCTCGTGTCGAGCGGGGAGACCGTCGTGCTCGTGACGGCCTGCGGCACGAGCGAGCCGCGTCCGGGGATCGACTTCCTCCCGCTCAGCGTGGACTACGTCGAGAAGACCTACGCGGCCGGGAAGGTTCCGGGGGGATTCTTCAAGCGCGAGGGCCGGTTGCGCGACGCCGAGATCCTCGTCTCGAGGCTCATCGACCGCCCCTGCCGGCCGCTGTTTCCCGACGGCTACCGCAACGACGTGCAGGTGATCGCGACCGTCATGTCGGTCGACAAGGAGAACCCGAGCGACGTGCTCGCGCTGACCGGAGCGTCGGCGGCGCTGCACCTCTCGCCGATTCCCTGGAACGGACCGGTGGCGGGCGTCCGGGTGGGCCGCATCGACGGGCGGTTCGTCGCCAATCCCACGATCTCGGAGATGGAGCGAAGCGACTGTGATCTGGTCATCGCCGCCTCGCGCGACGCGATCGTGATGGTCGAGGGCGAGTGCGACCAGATGACCGAGGAAGATCTCGTCGAGGCCCTCTTCTTCGGCCATGCGTCCGTGCAGAGCGCCATCACGCTGATCGAGCGCATGCGGGAAGCGTGCGGGGCGCCCAAGTGGTCATGGCAGCCTCCAACGCGTCCGGCGGGGCTCGACGAACGGGTGCGCCAACTGGCGGCGCAGGGCGTACGCGAGGCGTGCGCGATCACGGAGAAGTCCGCGCGATACGGCCGATTCCGCGAACTGAAGAAGGAGGTCGTCGCCGCCCTCGCCGCCGACTGGCCCGGGCAGGAGGCCGCGATCAAGGAGTCGTTCGACGACCTACGGTACCACGAGATGCGCGCGCAGGTGCTCACGGAGCGACGGCGCGTCGACGGCCGTGACCTGACCAGCGTGCGCCCGATTTCCATCGAGGTCGGCTTCCTGCCGCGCACGCACGGAAGCGCGCTCTTCACGCGTGGCGAGACCCAGGCCGCGGTCACCGTGACGTTGGGCACCGCGCAGGACGAGCAAAAAATCGATGCGCTGACCGGCGAGTACTACAAGCGATTCATGCTCCACTACAACTTTCCCCCGTTCAGCGTCGGCGAGGTGCGCCCATTACGCGGGCCGGGGCGCCGCGAGGTGGGACACGGACACCTCGCCGAGCGAGCGCTGTCGCGCATGATCCCGGACGAGCAGCGCTTCCCGTACACGATCCGGATCGTGTCCGAGATCACGGAGAGCAACGGCTCCTCGTCGATGGCGACCGTGTGCGGCGGCACGCTCGCGCTGATGGACGCGGGAGTGCCCATCGCGGCACCCGTCGCCGGCGTGGCCATGGGGCTCATCCAGGAGGGCGACCGGTGGGCCGTGCTGACCGACATCCTCGGCGACGAGGACCACCTCGGCGATATGGATTTCAAGGTGTGCGGCACTGCGCGCGGCGTGACCGCGATCCAGATGGACATCAAGATCAGCGGCCTGAGCCGCGAGATTCTCTCGGCGGCGCTCGCGCAGGCGCGGCAGGCGCGGCTGCACGTGCTCGAGAAAATGGCGGAGGTGATCGATCGGCCGCGGCCGGAGCTGAGCCGTTGGGCGCCGCGCATCACGACGATTCGGGTCCGGCCCGATCAGATCCGGGTCGTCATCGGCCCCGGAGGCAAGACGATCAAAGCCATCGTCGATCAGACGGGGGCGCAGATCGACATCGAGGACGACGGCACCATCGCCATCGCGTCGTCGGACCCGGCGGCCGTGCAGCGCGCGGTCGACATCATCACGAGCCTGACCACCGAGCCCGAGGTCGGCAAGCGCTACCGGGGCATCGTGCGCCGCGTCGAGCCCTACGGCGCGTTCCTCGAGATCGCGCCCGGTCACGACGGGCTGCTGCACATCTCCGACTTCGACTGGCGGCGAACCGAGCGCGTCGAGGACGTGATGAACGTCGGCGACGAGGTCGAGGTCGTCGTCAGCAACATCGATCGCGACGGCCGCATCCGTCTCTCGCGCAAGGAGTTGCTGCCCAAGCCCGAAGGCTGGGACGAGCGCGCGGCGGCCAACGAGCGCCGGCGGGAGGAACGGCCGGGCTCGGGTGGCAAGCCAGGAGGTGGGGGCACGCCGGGCGGACGCGAGGAACGGCGCGAGCGGCGACACGAGGGCGGTCGCGGAGGGCCACCGAGCCGGCGTGAGGCGTCGCGCTGAAGGGGCGGGACGAGCGAGAGGGCGCCATGAACGAGCCGCCGATGCTCCGTGTGCGCCTTCTTCGAGCGGGCGCGCGTCCCCCCTGGTATGCAACCGCAGGCGCGGCGGGACTGGACCTGCACGCCCGGCTCGAGGAGCCCCTGACCCTCGTCCCCGGCGGTCGCTCGGTCGTGCCGACAGGAATTGCTGTCGAATTGCCACCTGGACATGAGGGGCAGGTGCGTCCCCGCTCGGGCCTCGCGGCACGGCACGGCGTCACGTTGCTCAACGCGCCGGGGACGATCGACGAGGACTACCGTGGAGAAGTGTGTGTGGTGCTCGTCAACCTGGGCGCGGAGCCCTACACGGTGCGCGACGGAGACCGTATCGCGCAGCTCGTCGTCGCGCCGATCACGCGAGTCGTCGTGCACACGGTGCAGGCGCTCGAGCCCACCGCGCGGGGCGAGGGCGGATTCGGCAGTACCGGTACGCGCTGACGCTTCGGAAGCAGGGGCGGACGGCGCCAGGGAGCTCGCGCGTCCAAGAGCGAGACCGAGACCGAGTCCGAGACCAAGTCAGAGTCAGAGTCAGAGTCAGAGTCAGAGCCCGAGTCCGAGACCGAGCCCGACCCCGAGTCAGAGTCCGAGACCGAGACCGAGTCCGAGACCGAGTCCGACTCCGACCGCGAGCGCGAACCCGAGCCCGAGTCAGAGTCAGAGTCAGAGTCCGAGCCCGAGCCCGAGTCCGAGCCGCACGACGGATGCGGATGAGAGACCCGGGACGTGCGCACGGCGGGGCGTCGCGCGTGGAGGGTGTGCTAGGGTCGAGGCGGGTGGACGAGCACGCCGATACGTTCGTCACAGGCGCGCCGGCGGTGAGCGGCGCCCTGCGCACCGGAACGGTGCTCGGCGAGCGCTACGAGATCGTCGAGGCGCTCGAAACCGATCCGCTGGTACGCGACTACCGCGCGCTCGACCACGAAACCGAGCAGCACGTCGTCGTGCACGTGCCCGCCTCCGAGCTCGTCGGTTCCCTCGACGAGGCACGCGCCTTCGTGCAGCGCCTGCAGGAGGCGTCGGGGGCCGGCGGACGTCACCTGCTTCCCGTTCTCGACGCCGATCGCGAGGGCATGCTCGTCTACTGGATCGAGCCGTGGCTCCCGGAGGCCACCACGCTGCGCGACGTGATCGCGGCCCGCGCCGCTCGCGGCGCGCGCATCGAGCCGCACGAGCTCCTGTTCGTCCTTGCGCAGCTCGTCGCTGGACTGGACGCGCTGCCGCCGCGTTGGCACCACGGTGACGTCCGCGCCGAGCGCATCCTCGTCGATCCGGAACGCGTCCGGCTCGCCGGAGCGCTTGGGCTGGCGGCCGTTTCGTCGTCTCGACTCGCCGCCGCGATCCAGTCCCATGCGAACGTGCGACGCCGCGTGGCTCCCGAAGCCCGACGTGGCGCGGGCAGCGCGGCTGCGGATCGCTGGAGCACGGCCTACATCGTCTTCGAAGCGCTGTACGGATGGCCGGCGGACGTCGAGTCCGACTCGGGGCTTCTGCGGCCGACGCACGGCCTGCTCGGAGAGGCGCTCGCCGCGGCGCTGTCGGCCGACCCGGCGAGGCGACCGACGAGTCTTCGACCGCTCCTCGAGGCGCTCGCCGCCGAGGCACGGCTCGAGGTGCCCGACGTCGACCCCGCGCCGTTCCGGCTGCCACGTCGCGTCGGTCCCTCGCGTCGATCGGAGCGGACGGAGCCCTCCGCGACGCCGCACGCGCTTGCCGATTCGGGAACGGACACGGAGAACGGTCCCACGGAGGATGCGACCGCCGCGCGACGGGACGCGGTCGTGACGAGACCCGAAATCCACGAGCGAGGTTCGTCCGACGGTGCAGCCACGGAGCCGGGGCCCGCCGCATTGGCCTCCGACCGCGACGCCCGCGAGCGCTCCGAAAGCCCACCTCCCGATTCGCGTCACGCCTCGCGAGGCGAGCGGTCCGAGTCGGTGCCGCGCTCGTCCCGGACATCCGACCGCCCGGCCGGTCGATCCGAATCGACGCAGCGACTGACGCCGGCCGATCTCGTCGAGATCGGCCTTTCCCCGGATGTCCGCCGGCGACGCGAACGCACGCCGAACGATACGGCGTCGCCGTCGCCCACGCGGGATCCCGCACCGCGTGTGGCCGTATCGGACTCGTCCGTCGCACGCACGGCGGTCGCGCAATCCGAGGACGAGCTGCGGACGAACGCCGCCTTCTCCGAGCCGCCAGAGGCGCCGGCGTCGCGGCGGGAGGTCACCCAGCGCCTGCGCGCCGAGGACATCGTCGAATCGTGGTCGGTCGAGGGCCTCGATCCGCGCCTGGTGCGCGCCGCCCTCGCCTCGTCCCGCGCCGCGCGCGTTTCACGCAGCGCGTCCGGAACGAACGGGACGCAAGAGATCCACGTCGACGACATCCTCGACGTCATCGAAGCGGACGTGCCTGCGGCTCGCGTCGAAGCCGCTCCGCTTCGCCCGAGTGCGCGGGGTGCCGTGCCGCCGTCCGTCCTTCCCGACTCGCGAACGGCACCGATGCACGTCGTTGCTCAGCCCCGCTCCGACGCACGTGCGCCGGGCGCGCCGGCTCCTGCGGCGTTCACGAGCCCCCACGAGCGTGCAGTGGTCATCGCGCCCGCTCCTGCCGACTCCGTACCGGTCGACCATGCGGTCGCACACGCACACCCGCTCGATCCGTCGCCGCCGTCCCCTGTCACGTCGCGCGCAGAGTGCGGCCCGGAGGTGCCTCTCCACGTCGCGGATCGAGGATTCGCGAACCCCGGTCCGTTCCGCGTGCCGCTTGCCGTGCCCACTCCCGGGCGATCACACGACCCCGACCGAGTGCGGAAGGCCGGCGGCCGCGGATCCCGCTGGTCGTCCGGTCCCCTCATCATCGTGTTGTCGGCGATCGTCGCAGCCCTCATCCTCGCCGTCGGCTTCTGGATCGCTGCGGAACGACGCGAGCGGATCGAGCGAGAGCGCCGGCTCCACGAGCGCTTCTTGAAGCTTCAGCAATCGGCGGGGGGCGATCCCGCGCCGATGCCGTCAGCGCGCGATATGCTGGGCTCCTCCGAACGCTGACCGCGTGGACCGATGGCGGCGAGAGGGCCGTCGAGACCGCGTCGGAGACCGAGTCCGAGTCCGAGTCCGAGACCGAGCCCGGGATCGAGACCGAAACCGAGTCCGAGACCGAGACCGAGACCGAGGCGGAGTTTGAACCGCCACCAACCAACCCGGTCGGCGCCGTCAGAGAGCGCGCGCGATCAGCTCCTCGACCTTCTTGCGGGGAACCAGCCCGATCTGCTGCGCGACCACGTTGCCTCCCTTGAAGACGTAGAGCCGCGGCACGCTCGTGATCCCGTAGCGGCTCGCCGTCGCCGGGCTCTCGTCCACGTCGCACTTGGCGACCTTGACGCGACCGGCGTATGCGTCGGCCACCTCGTCGACGATGGGCGCGAGCATGCGGCACGGGCCGCACCAGCTCGCGGAGAAATCGACGAGCACGGGCAGCTCGCTGCGAAGCACCTCGGCATCGAAATTGACGTCGTTCACGGCGAGGAGGTTCTTGCTGGCCATGAAAGGCTCTTAAGGGCCTCGACCCGTGCTGTCAACGCCGTCGGACGCGGTCATCGGGCCGCCGCGCGCTTCGTCCCCGCGAGGCACGATCCGGCGCGCAGGGACATCTCCTCCCGTCGTGGCCCCGTGCGTTATGGTCGCGACCGTCCAAGGTTCCGATCACCGCGGCGGTCGGTAGGGTGTTCGTCGTTCGCGCCGCGGCGATGACCGCGGCAGAAGGGGAGTCTGCATGCGTGTTTCCGGATCCCTCCGGTCGAGCGTGGCATGGACGGTTCGTGCCGCAGGTACGAGCCCGACATGGCTGTGGAGTCCGTCGCGCGGGCGCAGCGAGGGCGTCTGGACTGCGGCCGCAGGGCCGAGGCGTCGCCTCGTGCCGCGATCCATCCATGCGAGCGCCGTCGCGTGGGTGATGGGGGTCGGCTCGTCCGCCGTCGCGGGCTGCGGCGGAGACGTGGCCATGGATTCGACCGTCGCGGTGGTCGAGGCCGTGGCCGGGCACGTCGGCGTCGGACAGTCGGCTCCGGTGCCGCTACGGCGGGTCGCCGCTTCGGAGCACGTCGCCACCGATCCGGCGGGACGCGCGATGGTCGTGCTCGACGGAGGTCCGCGCGTGCTGTGCGACGCTCGGACGCGGCTCGAGCTGCTCGATGCCGACGCGGTGCGGCTGCACGCGGGCCGGATCTTCGCAGAGGTGCGCGAGGGCGACGACCTGCGCGTCGATGTGTCCGGCGCCTCGCTGCGACTGGGCGCCGCGCGTGCGAGCATCGAGCTCGGCGAGCAGGGAACGGACGTGCACCTGCTCGCCGGCGAGGCGAGCTGGTCGGCCGGCGCGTCCGGTGGCGCCTTGCGCGCAGGCGAAACGCTGAGGCTGTCGGACAACGCGCCGCGCATCGAGCCGACGCGGCTGTGGGACGACTGGACGGGCGGGCTAGCCAGGGCAGGAACGGACGAGAGCGGTCCACGAGGCGTCGGCGTGCTCGAGGCGCGTGTCCCCGACGAGGTGGGCATGGGCCGCTGGCCGCTCGTCGTGCGGCGGCTGCACGTGCGCGTGCGCATCGAGGGCGATCTCGCGATCACCGACGTCGAGCAGGAGTTCTTCAATCCGGCGAGCGAGGCCGTCGAGGGCATCTATCGCATTCGCGTGCCGCAGGACGCGCTCGTGCAGCGGTTCGCGGTCGACCGCCGCGGCCGCCTCGTCGACGGATACGTTCGCGAGCGCGAGCAGGCGAGCCGGGCCTACGACGCGCAGGTCTACCGTGGCTCGACCGACGACCCGGCGTTGCTCGAGTGGGACGGGCCCGAGGCGTACCGCGCGCGCATCTATCCGATCGCGGCCGGTCAGACGCGGCGCATCGCGGTGCGCTACGCGCAGTGGCTGTGGCGCGCGGGAACCGGGGCGCCACGGCTGTACCGCTTTCCGATGGGCGCCGGCGACCGCGCCCCGCTCGTGCAGGAGCTGTCCATCGAGGTGGACGCGACGCGCGCCGGTGCGTCGCGGCTGCGCGCGGGGATGGGCGCCGCCGTCGAGAACGGTCGGGTCACGCTGCGCCGCAGCGACGTACGCGCGCGCGCCGATTTCTGGGTCGAGCTCGACGACGAGGAACCTCCGCGAGCGGGTCACGTCCGCGCGTGGCGAGCCCCGCACCGCTCGCCGGAGCACGCCGCCGGCAGACCGGCTCCCTCGACTCCGCACGACGAGGCCGACTACTGGCTGCTTCCCGTCACCATCCCCGTCGAGGCGCTCGGTCCACGACCGGTAGGCATCGATCTGGTCGTCGTGGCCGACGTCTCCGCGGCGACCGACCGCGCCCACCTCGAGCTCGGCCGGAGCGTGGTCGAAGCCATCGTCGCCCAGCTCGGGCCTGCCGACCGCGTCGCGGTCGTGGGCGGAGACGTCGCACTGCGTCCCGTCGCCGAGCCGCGTCCCACGCTCGGCGAGGCCTCGTCCGAGCGGCGCGAGCGACTCCTCGACGCGCTCGCGCGCCTCCCGGGCGGAGGGGCGACGGACCTCGGCGCCGTGCTGACCGCCGCGAGCGAGCTGCTCGATCCGTCGCGTCCGGGCGCGGTGCTCTACGTCGGCGACGGACGTCCGACCGTCGGGGAGATGGACGCGGGTACGCTGCTCGAGCGGCTCGAGCGCGCGCCGCACCCGATTCGCCTCTACGCGGTGGGCGTCGGCCCGTCGGCGGATCTGGCGCTGCTCGAGGCCTTGACGCGCGGCGGCGGGCTCGCGCTGCGCGTGGAGGACCGCGCGCAGGCGGCCGAGTCCGCGCTGCGTCTGCTCGCGCACGCGCGCAGGCCCGTCGTGCACCGCGTGCGGGTGGACCTGGGCAGCGGGCTTGAGAGCGTCTATCCGCGCAGGCCCGTGGATCTGGTCGCAGGAGACGCGCTGCACGTCGTCGGACGCGTCCGCGGGGCAGTACCCTCGCGCGTGACCTTGCGCGGCGTCGTTATGGGGCGCGCCGTCGAGCACACCGTCGAAGTGGTTACTTCACAGTCCCCCGACGCGACCGATCTACGGCTGCGCTGGGGCGCCGAACGTCTGCGGCAGCTGGTTCTCGAGAACGCGGGGCGCGAGGCGATCGCGGAGCTCGGTGTCCGCCTCGGGCTCGTCACGCCGTTCACGACGCTGTACGTGCCGAGCGAGCGCGAGGCGGCGGCGTCCGGTCTTCCGTGGTCGTCGCTGCGTCCGGGATGGCCCTCGGTCGCCTGGCTCGGCATCGCGTCGTTGTGGCACGTGACGGGCTGCGAGAAGAAACACGAACGCGCGCAGTCGTCGGCCCCGTTGCTCGAATCGCGACCGCGGACGCAGCCGGCACCGAGCCTGCGGGCGCCCGCCGATCCTCCCGGTTCGGCCTCCTCCGAAGCCATCGCGGCGAGCCCTTCCGCGTCGGCCGCCGGCGCGCTCGATGACACGGCGACGCGCGCAGGCGCCGCTTCGCCGTCGATGCCCGCCGACCGCGAGTCGCTTCCGGCTACCGGCGCCCCGCCGGCACCGGTCGCACCTCGTGCCGGGACCGGTCGCATGGAGGCGGAGCCCGCGGAGAGGCACGCTGGGTCCGAGACGCTCGTCGACCAGGGCGGAACGTCGGCTGCGATCGGGGCTACGGCTGGCTACGGAGACCGAGCAACACCCACCGCGTCCGTCGGCGACGCCTTCGAGGCTCCGGTGCAACGGATGCGTGCAGCCCGTTCCGAAACGGAGCGCGATGTCGGGGACACCGAGCAACTCGCGCGGGCATTCGCACCCATTTCAGGGTCGGCTTCCGCCGGCGGGGAGCCTTCTCCGTCGATCGCGGCGCGACCTGAGGCCGCGCGCGGCGCATCGAGGGACGTCGAAATCGAGGGGAGCGCCATGCCGGCGCTTCTGACGCGCGCGGTGCGAGCGCGGCGCGACGAGCTGCTCGCGTGCGCGCCGGGCAAGAGCGGCCACGCGCGGATCGAAGTGCAGATCGCGCCGGGCGGGAACGTGACCCGCGCCAAGGTTCTGCACTCGACGCTCCGCGACGCGGCCGCGGAGATCTGTCTCGTGTCGGTCACGAGCCGTTCGAGCTGGCCGGCCGACGCGTCCGGCTCCGCCGTGACGGTGCGGTTCACGGTGCACTTCGGGACTGCGTCCCTCGTGCATCTCGGGCACGAGCTCGCGCGCTGCTCGGACGCGTCCCGGGTGCCCCTCGACGAGCGCCGCCAGCTGTGGCGCGAGCGCCTGGCCACGGCGGGCGGGCCCGCGCGCTGGGTGGAGCTGTTGCACCGGGCGGCCGCCGAGTGCGAGCTCCCCGGCTGGCGCGATCGACGCGCGCTGCTCGATCTCGTGCTCGAGCGGGCCGGATCGATCGACGCGATGCTGCGGTTCCACGGCATGATGTCCGACGCCGCCTCGCGTCTGTACTTGCAGGGCGCGATCCTGCGCCGCGTGCGTACCGCCGAGGATCTGGCGCGCGTACGGCTTGCGTTCGGTCTGTCCGGCGGCGTCGACTGGGCTCTCGTCGAGCGGCTGCTGCAACGCGCCGAAGGCCCCGATGCGCGCCTGCGCGTGCTGCGGGGCCTGGTGGCCGAGATGCCCTGGTCGTTCGACCTGCGCCTGCGCCTGCTCGAGGAGCTCGAACGCGCCGGACGCGCGGCCGAGGCGCTGCGGCTGGCCGACGCCCTGCGGCGCGATCCGCTGGCCGATGCCGGAGTGCGCACGGCCGTCGGCGAGCTTCTGCTGCGTCGCGGCGACGAAGAGGCGGCGCGGCGCGTCTTCAGCGAGATCGTCGAGATGGCGCCCGACGACGAGCTCGCGCGACGCCGGCTCGGGGACCTGTACCGTGCCCACGGATGGTACGAGGATGCCTATCGACAGTACGAGACGCTCGCGCGCATCCGGCCCGACGACCCGACGGTGCTGCTGCTGCTCGCGCAGGCGGCCGCCGGGGCCGGTCGCATCGATGAGGCGCTTCGGCTCGAGCAGCGCGTCGCGGAGACCGCTCCTCCCGGAGGGGCCGAGGGACTGGCGCGGATCGCGCTGCTCGTCTCGGCGATCCGCTACGCGAAGCTGCGCGCCGAGGCGCGCGCGGCGGGCGATGCGCGGCGGCTCGAAGCCATCACGGCGCGAATGCGGCGCTCGGGCGTACCGGGCATCGCGGTCGGTTTGCGCGTCGCGCTGCTCTGGGCGCATCCGGACGCGCACCTCTCGCTGTGGGCCGCGCACCCGAGGATGCGCGCGGGCCGCCCGACCGACGTCGCTGCCGAGCTGGGCATCGAGGCGTTCGACGTGCTCGAGCCCGAGAACGAGCCGTACCGTATCGAAGTGCGCCGCGCCGGCGCCGCGCCGATCGGGACGGTGCGCGCCGAGCTGGTCGTGATATGGAACGAGGGCAAACCAGACGAGCGCATCGAGATCGTGCCCGTCGAGCTCGGCGCGAATCGCACCCGGCTCGCGTGGAACGTCCGGCAGGGGCGCCTCGAGGCGTTGCCCGACCCAGCCGGCGAGCCCGAGGTGGCCCGATGAGCGCGCGCGACGAATCCACGCCCGACCCCGCACGGCCCGTGCGTCGAATGCCATGGGCCATGCCCCTCGTCGCCGCGGCGTGGCTCGGCGCCTGTCGCGAGCCGCCACCGCCCGCGCCGACCGTGGCGTTCGTCGAACCCGTCCGAGGTCCGGTGCGGCTCGTGCGCGAGGGCTTCGAGACCGTCGTCGACGGTCCGGTGCGCGCCGAGGTCGGCAGCCGCGTCGTCACCGGCCAGGGCGCGCGCGCCGTCGTTCGCCTCGATGCCGGCGCGCTCGTGCTGCTCGACCGCGAATCGAGCGTGGCGCCCGCGGTCGACGCCCTCGAGCTGACGCGTGGGCGAGCGTTCGTCGATGCGACCGATGCGGAGCGCACGACCGTCCGCACGGCGCACGGAGAGATCGCGGGTCACGGAGCCCGCTTCGCCGTCGAGCTCGCGGCCGACGCGACCCGCGTGCATTGCGCCATGGGCGAGCTGACGTTTCGAGGCGCGAGCGGCGGCGACGGCCGTATCGCGCGCGGCGAATCGCTCGTGCTCGCCGCGGAGGGCGCGCGCACGGCCGCCGAAACGCTCTGGGAGGACTGGACCGGCGGCTTTGCCGACCCGGTCACGCGACTCGAAGGTGCCTCGGAGCCGATCGGCGTGCTCGCGGGGCGGCGGCTCGACGAGATCGGACACGCGCGAACGGCACTGCCCATCCGCGGCCACGAGGTGCGGGCCGTCGTGCAGGGCGACCTCGTGCGCACCACCGTGACGCAGACGTTCTTCAACGCGCGCAGCGACGAGCTCGAAGGCGAATGGCGCGTGCGGCTGCCCGGCGGCTCCGTCGTGATGTCGTTCGCCGTCGATCTCGGCGACGGCCTGCGGCCCGCGCACGTCGTCCCGATCGGCATCGGCCCGGATCGGCATGCCACCTGGCTCGACGCGCAGACGCCGACCGCGCGTCTGCTCTACGACGGCCCCGACCGCTATCGCGCGCGGCTCCATCCCATCCCGCCCGGAGCCACAGTGCGGATCGTGCTCGAGTACGCCGAGTGGCTGTCGCGCCGCGGCCGGATGCGGAGCTGGGTCTACCCGATGGCGCCCCAGGGGCCGGCGCCCCTCGTCGGAGAACTGTCGCTCGAGGTCGACACGACCGCGGCCGGAGCCGGCGCGCTGCGGGCCGGCATGGGGGCGGCCGTCGAAGGTGGCAAGGTCGTGCTGCGCGCGAGCGACGCGCGTCCGCGCGCGGATTTCGCGCTCGATCTCGTCGATCGGCCGGACGCGGAGCCGCCCCAGGCCCGACTGTACGTCGCCGCGGCACGCCCCGCCGAGGACGAGAACGACCGCGAGGGCTACGTGCTGCTCGACGTCGCGGGCGACGCGCTCGTGGATCCGGACGAGTCGGACGAGGCGACTGCACGGCCGCTCGAGCTCGTGCTGCTCGTCGACGTCTCGGCCAGCATCGCGCCCGAAGCGCTGGAGCTCGCACGGGCCGCGGTCGAGGTCGCCCTGCAGCACCTCGCGCCGACCGATCGCATCGCCCTGCGCACGTGCGACGTCCGCGCGCGAGCCGTCGGTGCGGGGCCGGAAGGGCTCGCCGAGCCGAACGACGCGCACCGCGAGGCGTGGCTCGGTGCGCTCTCGGCGGTCGAGCGAGGCGGAGCGACGGACCTGGGCGCGTGTCTGCACGACGCGGCGGCGCTGGTCGCTGGCCGTCCGCGCGGCGCGGTGCTCTACGTCGGCGACGGGCTCCCCACGACGGGCGCGCTCGACGCGGGCGCCCTCGCCGCGCAGCTCGCACGCATCGAAGCGCCTCCGCGGTGGTTCGCGCTCGCGGTGGGCCCGCGGGCCAACGTCGATCTGTTGCGCGCGATCGCGGGCGCCGGCGCGTTCGCCGTCGCGGACCGCACGGGGCTCGTACGCACCGTGCTCCGCGTGCTCGCGGAAGCGGCGCGGCCGACGCTGCGTGCGGTGCGCGTCGATCTCGGCCAGGGCGTCGAGCGCCTCTATCCGCGGACGCCGCAGACGGTGGCCGTCGGGGAGTCGGTGCGCTGGGTGGGCCGTCTCGCGGGCGAGCTTCCCTCGAGCGTGACCGTGCGCGGCGTGCGCGACGGTCGGCCCTTCGAGCGGCGGCTCGCGGTGACGCGGGCGAACGTGGACGACGGGGGCGCGTTGCGCCGGGCCTGGGCCATGCGGCGGCTCGAGGAATTGCTCGACGAGGACGCGGGACGCGAAGCGCTCGTCGATCTCGGCGTCCGCTTCGGGCTGCTGACGCCGTGGACGGCGCTCGACGCGACCGCCGGCAGCTACCCCACGCCGGTCTACCGTCACCTCGCGAACGCGTCGGCGCTGCCCGCGGTCGCGCTCGTGCGTGGCTTCGACCGCGATCCGTACGAGCCGGCCTGGAGCCTCGGGGGTCGCGGCCCCTCGCTCGAGCGCACGGGCCTCCAGGGGGCGTCGGGCTGGCGGCGCAGGACACCCGGCGGGGCCGCGCCGGCCGAGACGGACGTGGTGCCGGAGTCGACGTGGTCGGCGCGCGATCTGTCGACGCTCGCGGCGAGCCCGCGCGCGCAGGGGGCCGACGACGACGGCGGGCTTGCGCGAGCCGCCCTGCGACGCGCGCTGCGCGAAGGACTGCGCGGTCCGCAGGTTTGTTACGAGCGACGGCTCTCGCAGCGCCCCGATCTGTCGGGCTCGTGGACCGCGGCGCTGACCGTCGACGGCACCGGTGGCGTCGTGCGCGTCGAGCCGCGCGATCGCGGCCCGGACGACGAGCTCGTGGCGTGCGTGCGCGCGGAGCTCGAGGGACTCCGACTGCCGGGCACGGGCGCCCGCGCGCCGATCACCCTCACGCACACCTTCTGGTTCGAGCTTCCCTCGCGGCCCGTCTCGACGCGGCGGCACTGCAGTGACGCATCGCGTCAAAGCCTCGAGGTGCGCGTGGCGTTGTGGCGAGAGCGGCTCGAGGCCAACCGCGGGCCACGGGGGGCGCGTGACGTGTGGCGGATCGCGATGGAGCAGTGCGAGCTGCCGGATTGGGCCTCGCGACGCGCGCTGCTCGATCTGGCCTTGCGCGCCATGGGCGGAATCGAGGAGCGCATCGCGTTGTACCGGGCCTTCGCCGGCGATGCCGCCATCGCGGCGTACCTGCGCGAGGCCATTCTCCGGTCAGTGCGCACACCGGCCGAGGTCGCCGCCGTGCGCGCCGGGCTCGAGCTCGACGTGCCCGTGGACTGGGCTCTGTTCGCGCGCCTGTGGGAGGCCGACCCCTCGCCCGAGCGCCGCTTGCAGCTCGTGCGGCGCTGGCTCGAAGTCGTCCCCGACGACCTCGATCTGCGCGTCCGGTTGCTCGGGTTGCTCGAGCGCACGGGAGCGCTTGCCGAGGCGCGCCGGGTGGCGCGGGAGCTCGTCGCCGATGCGCTCGCCGACGCGAAGGTGCGCGCCGAGGTGGCTGAGTTTTGGCTGCGCCTGGGCGATCGGGAGCGGGCGCGGCGCGTCTTGAGCGAGATCGTCGAGCGCGCGCCGCTCGACCCGTGGGCGCGGCGACGGCTCGGGGACTTGTATCGCGCGCACGGCTGGCACGACGAGGCGCACCGCGAGTACGAGACGTATGCGCGGCTTCGCTCGGCCGACATGGAGGCGTGGCTGCTGCTCGCGCGCGCCGCCGCGGGCGCGGGCCGGATCGACGAAGCGCTGCGGCTCGAGGAGCGGCTCAGCGAGAGCACGGATGCGGACGTGGACGACGACGTCGCGACGCACGCGCGGCTCTGGTCGCTCGTGCGTCTGGCGAGGCTGCACCGCGAGGCGCGCGACGAGGCCGAACGCGCGCGCATCGCGCGCCGACGCCGTCAAGCGGGCGTGCTGCGCGAGCCGCCCGACTTGCTCGCCGTGCTCGTCTGGGAGCATCCGGACGACCGGCCGACGTTGTGGATGCGCGAACCGAGCACACCCCCCGAGATCGGATTCGACGCCGCCTCACTCGATGGAACGCGCTCGGGCGTAATGGCGGCGCTCGCGCGCGAGCGCGAGGCCGGCGACTACCTCTTCGAGGTGCGGCGCGCCGATCGCGACTCCCCGCGGCCGCTCGAGGGCGAGCTGTGGCTCTTCGTCGCTCCCGGCAGCGACCGCGAACGCGTGTTCTCCGAGCCGATCCGTCTGACGGCGTCCGAACGCGTCGTGCGTTTCCGCCTGGACGCCGCCGACCGCCTCGAGCGCGTGCCGATCCCCGCACCGCCACCTGCGCCGCGCTGACGGGGGTCAATCCACGTCCGGTGGCGAGCCGATGCGCACGGTGGGACCGAGCGCGATGTGCAACGGCGCATCGGCTCGCTCGAGGTCGCCATCGGCGAAGTATTCCGCGAGGTCGCTCGCAGCGAGCTCCACGAGCACCGATCGCGCGAGCGTCTCGGACGCGACCGTCGGCGGCAGCGGCAGGCCGAGCCGGACGCGCGGCAATCCGGCGACGACCGCGGCGGGAGAGCCATGCACGGCGACGACGTGAAAGGCGTCGATCCCGTCGCCCGCCCGAAAAAACGGCCGGAATCCCAGCCCGATCTGGTCGATGGTGCCTGCGAGCAACGTGAGCAGTGGTGCCGCGACCCACCGTGCGCCGTCCACGTACACCGTGAGGTCGACGCGCCGCGCGAGCGACGCGATGAGGGGACCGCGCACGAGCGCGCTGCCCGCGATCGCCGCGAGCGTGCGCGCCGCCACGAGCGGGGACGGTCTGGCGCGACCGCGGCCGTAGTACTCCTCGAGGAAGGCGCGACCGATGCCCATTCCGAACAGAAAACACCGACGCCCAGCCACGTCCATCGTGCGACGCCGCGTCGTGCGCAGCGGCTGGCCCCGCTCGAGCGCGCGGACGAGCGCGGCGAGAAGCGCTTCGGGACGGCCTCGCGGTACCCCCGTCGCATGGGCGATCGTGTTCATCGTGCCGCCGCGGAGCGGCACGAGCGGCGGAAGCGGCTCCCCAGCCCACGCCTGCTCGAGCGCTCCCACGGCCAGGCCGAGGGTGCCGTCGCCCCCGCTGACCGCGACGATCGCGCTGCCACGCGCGCGCGCCTCGACCGCGACGTCGCGCAACGCGGCGTGGTCTTCGACCGCGGCGAACAGATCACGCGTGTCGAGCAGCGCGCGCAGCCTGCCGGTGAGCGCCGGGTCGGCTCGATGCCGCCCGGACCGCGGGTTGACGACGACGGCGATCGGAGCGCGGACGCCGGCCACGCCGCCCCTGTATCACGGCCGACGGGCCGTTCGCGGTTCGACGCCGCCTCGTGTCATGATCGTCGCGCGATGACCGCCGCGGTGCCCGAGCCGGTGGCCGAGGGCCATCTGTCGGGGACGCCTCTCGCCCACGTGCTCGTCGATCTGTGCCGGCGCGGCTCGACCGGTACGCTCGCCGTCTGGCCCGAGCCCGACGCGGGTGGGGGCCGACGCCAACTGGCAGCTCGTCGAGGCCGGCGGGTATCATACCTGCGCGGTTCGCACCGACGGCTCGCTGTGGTGCTGGGGAGGCAACAGCAACGGCCAGCTCGGCCTAGGGGACACGATGAACCGCCC
>JANWZI010000078.1 GCA_025054695.1 Myxococcota bacterium
GGGCGCGAGCGCGGCTCCGGAGGGCGCCTGAATGCGGGTGCTGCTGACGGGCGGGACGGGGTTTCTGGGAAGCCACATCGCCGAGCAATTGCGAGGCTCGGGGCACGAAGTGCGCGTGCTCGCGCGGCGCACCAGCCACGTGGAGCCGCTGCGCGCGATGGGCTGCGAGATTGCGTACGCCGTGCTGGAGCGAGGCGAGGGGCTCGAGGAGGCCGTGCGCGGGGTCGACGCCGTCGTGCACGCGGCGGCGCTCGTCAAGGCGCGGCGGCCGGAGGAGTTTCACGAGGTCAACGCCGGAGGCACCGAACGGCTGCTCGAGGCCGTCGAGCGCGCGGCGCCCGGAGTGCGCCGATTCGTCCTCGTCTCCTCGCTCGCGGCGCATGGGTTCGCCGAGGGTGGGCCGCGGTCACCCGATGCGGAGCCGGCGCCCGTCACGCACTACGGGCGAAGCAAGCTCGCCGCCGAGCGCGCGACGCTCGCGCGGGCCGATCGGTTTCCGGTCACCGTGATCCGGCCACCCGCGATCTACGGGCCGCGCGATCGCGAGATGTTCGCGTTCTTCAAGATAGTGCGGACGGGAATCGTGCCGTTCATCGGTAACCCCGAGAACCGCATGTCGCTCATCTACGGGCCGGACGCGGCGGACGCCGTCGTGCGCGCGCTGCGCGTCGAACATCCATCCGGCCGTATCTATTCGGTCGAGGATGGGCGGGCGTACAGCCAGCGGCAATTCGTCGACGCCATCGCGGCGGCGCTCGGTGTCCGCTACCGCGCGATCACGGTGCCGGTCAGCGTCGTCTCGATGGCGGCCTGGCTCAGCGAGCTCGGGGGGGCGCTCGCAGGGCGCGCGGTGATGCTCACGCGCGACAAGGTGAACGAGCTGCGCGTCGAACAACTCGTCTACGCGGCCGACGCGATCCGAGAAGAGCTCGGCTGGAACGCACGCGTCCAGCTCGAGGAGGGCGCACGACTGAGCGTGGAGTGGTATCGCGCGCACGGCTGGCTCTGACGGTGCCGGCCTCATTGGATCCGCAGCACCCTCGCGCACGTAACCGGTGTCGGGCAGGGGGGTCGGGGGCATGCCCGGGTTCGAGCTCGACGGCGCCATCGTCGTCCGCGAGCATCCGGATGGACGCAGTGGGACGTGGCTTGCACCGTCGAGCCGCGACGATGGGGCGCGATGGCCTGCGGGCAGTCACGACGGCGCCGTGTGCGTTCACGATGGTGAACGTTCGTTTGCGACGCGCCCGGTGCGGAACGTCGGGAATCCCGCCGGTCGCACGCGTGGCACGAACGATGCGTGCCATGCTCCGTGGAGGAGCGGTCGTGAATCGGATGCTGTGGCTGGCGTGGATCGTGGTCTCCGGATGCGGCGACGACGAGGTCCAGCGAGTCACCGTGCAGGGGACGGTGACGCTCAACGTCGTCGGCGGAGCGCTTGGCCTCAGAATCGATGGACCGGTCGAGCTCGGCACGGGTGAGTCGCCTTTGACGGGTTGGTGTCGGGTACACGACACGTACCCTTACGTCGAGGCGCACCTCGGTCCGGATCCCCTTTCGGGAGCCGCGACGGATTTCGTCGAATTCCGCTATCGGCTGAGCACGACCGACCCGCCGGGCGACCGCATCGCGGTGCTGGAGCGGTACGCAACCTGGTCGTGTGAGCGGTCGGATCCCGACTCCGGCTACGCGGACGTGCGCGTCGAAGTCGGTACTGACGACGAGATCGGCTACAACGGACGACCCTTGCGCTGGATACGACTTGCGGGGATCTGTCGACCGACGATGCTCCACGGCTCGCGGGGGAGCGACGGCACGGAGAGGCTCGAGATCCATCTGGAGTTCCACCACTGCATCGACGGGGACTGACGGCCGAGCTGCGGCGGCTGCGTCGATCGGTGACTCGGGCTCGGGATGGGGCTCGGACTCGGGCTCTGGCTCCGTGTCGGACTCGGACTCGCAGCGTCGGTCCGTGCCATCAACCAACGCGATCGGCGCCGTCCGTTCGCCTGCGGCCAGAGAGGGACGAATCCGAGGACGGAAGGCTCGGGATGGGGTTGACGCCGCCGGCGAGGGGGGCCTAGACGAACCGCGTGCCCGTCGCGGGACTTCCGCTGCCGCTCGACGCGCTGCCCGCGTCGCTGCGCCGATTCGCCGACCCCTCGGCGCCAGGCCCGGCGCGGCAGATGGCGGCGCGCGGCCTGGTGCCGGTCCGGGGCGCGGAACTCGTGCTCTTGCTCTGTCAGCTTTCCGCGGATCCGGATGCGGCGGTTTCCGAAACGGCGTCGCGCAGCTTGCGCGGCCTGCCGGACGAGGTGCTGTTGCCGGCGTGTGAGGCTTCCCTGCCGGCTCCCGTCGTCGCCGCGCTCGCCGATGCCTTTCCCGGACGGGACGACGTGCTCGAGCGGCTCGTCCGCAACACGGGGTGCGACGACGAGACGCTCGTGCGACTGGCGCGTGGGGCCAGCGAACGGCTCGGGGAGCTCATCGCGCTCGATCAGGCGCGGCTGCTGCGCGTTCCGGCGGTCATCGAGGCGCTGTACCGGAATCGCAACGTGCGCATGTCGACCGTCGACCGGCTCGTCGAGCTCGCGGTTCGCGAGGGCATCCGTCTCGACGGCATTCCGCAGTTCGACGCCTACGTCGCCGCGCTTCGCACGGAACTCATCCCGGAACCGGAGCCCGGCGAGGAACATCCGATGGACGCCGACTGGCGCGCTGCCGCCTCCGAGGACGAGGACGAGGACGCGGTCGACGTCGATGCCGCCGATGGCAGCGAAGCGGTCAAGAAGCGGTTCGTGCCTCTGCATCAGCGCATCCAGCGCATGGGCCTCAAGGAGAAGCTGCGGCTGGCGGTGACGGGAAACGCCGCGGCGCGGGCGCTGCTCGTGCGCGACCGCAATCCCCAGGTGGCGCGGGCGGCTATCGCGGCCCCCGGCGTGACGGACGTGGAGGCCGTGGCGGTCGCGCGGAGCAAGGAGGTGTCCGAGGACGTCATCCGCTACGTCGCCGGGCGGCGCGAGTGGCTGCGCAACTACGAACTGAAACGCGCTTTGCTGTTCAATCCGAAAACACCGCTCGGGACGGCTCTCTCGCTTCTTTCGCACATGCATCCGTCGGACCTGCGGGACCTGTCGCGCAGCCGCAACGTTCCCGGCCCGCTCAAGACGGCCGCTGCCCAGCGCCTCGCGGCACGTCAGAAGGGCGGAGGCTGACGCGGCGTGTCCTGGTGGAGCAGGTTGTGGCGCCGCGCCTCGGTCGCGCAGTGCCTGGAACGTGGCGAGGCACTCGCGCGGGAGTCGCGATGGGTCGAGGCGCGCGATGCCTTCGAGGAGGCGGCGCGCGCGGCGGATGCCACCGACGCGCAGCGCGAGCAGGCACGGTCTCGGGCGCGCGCCTGTACGGAGGCGCTGGTCGACGGCTACCTCGAACAGGCACGGCGCGCGTCGGATGCCGGTCGGCTCGAGGAGGCGCGCGAGGCGTTGGGCCATGCGCTCCAGATCGCCGACGATCCCACGTTGCGCGAGCGTATCGAGCACGCCGGCCTGGCGCTCGACGTGCGCGAGGCGCTCGCGTTCCGGGCCGAACGGGCACGCGAGCCGACGGACGAGGAGCGCTTCGAGGCGCTGGCGGGAGGCTGGGAGGAACGCCAGGCGGAGCAGTATGCGGCCCTCGGCGAACCGTTCCGCGCGGCGATGCTCGACGTGCTCCACGAGCGTTTCGAGTCTGCGCGCGAGCGCCTCGAAGCGATCGTCGCCGCGGCGGGGCCCGAGCCTCCGCTCTACCTCCTGTACGAGCTCGGCAAGGTGCGGCTCGCCTGTGGCGACACCGACGGCGGCGAGAACGCCCTGCGTGCGTTCCTCGAACGGTTGCCGGAGGACGAAGGAGACCAGGCCCGGCTCGAGGCGCGCGTAGAGCTCGCACGCCTGTGCGACGAGCGCGGGGACGAGGACGGGGCGCTCGCTCAGCTCGAGGCACTCACCGAAACGATGCCCGACCATCCGCACGCCCACCTCGCACTCGGCCGATACTTGCGGCAGCGGGGTCACTTCGACGAGGCGTGCGAGGTCCTGCGCGGCGCGCTCGTCGCGATGGACGAGGCACGCCCCGACTGGCGGCTCCTCGTCGAGCTCGGACTCGCCCTGCGCGATGCAGGCCACACCGACGAGGCGCTCCGTACGCTCGAGCGCGTGGTGCACGATTTCGTCACGCGTGCCGATGTGGCCGGCATGCCGCCCGAAGCGGTGATTCCCCTGGCGGAGCTGCACGAACGGGTGGGCGGTCTGGCGCGGGCTGCGGGCTTGTGGAGTACGCTCGCGCGGGGAAGGGACCCGTCGGTTCATTTCCGGGCGCACCTCGAGGCGGGTCGGCTGCTCGCCGGGCTCGGGTTGCGCGACGAGGCGCGACGCATGCTCGAGCGGGCGGTCGCGCTGGCGCCCGACGAGGCCAGCCGCGACGGGGTGCATGCTCGGCTTCGAGAGCTCGAGTCCGTCACGTCCTGAGCGCCGGCAGGTGGCGAGGCTCGCGCCTCGGGCTCTGCAGCTGCCTCGCAGGCGGCCTCCGTCTCCGGTTCGCGGCCGCGCACGGCGCCTCGCGTGGAGCGCCCGATCCGAGCCTCCCTTCGGGTGCGCCACGCCGTTCGTGGGGAAGATCGTGGCGTGCCGCGTCGCGGGCGCACCTCCACGCGCGCCACGCCGTCTGGCCTCAGGGCGTGATCGTGAACGGCGGGCTCGAAGCGCGACCGGCGCCCCGCACGTCGACTTCGAAGGGGTGTGTCCCCGACGCGCGCGGCAGCCAGATGTCGAGGGCCGTCGGCGAAGCGCGCTCGACGCGCACGGGCGTCGTTCCGAAGCGAACGCGGTTGGCACTGACGCGGCTGGAGAAGCCGTGACCACGGAGCACCGCGCGGCATCCGGGACGGGTGCAACTGGCCTCGATGGCGACGATGCCGACGCCTGCGGGCACGGCAATGACCTCGAACGCGGTCGCCGACGTGGCGGACCGCCCGTCGGGAAGCTGGACCGTCAGCGGCCCGCTGCTCGCGCCGTCGGGCACGCGCACGCGCAGCTCTCCGGGTGCCGGCACGGCGTGTGCGCGCACGGGGGGGCCGTTGGCGAACGCGACCGTGGCGCCCGGTGCGAAGCCTTCCCCCCGAACGACCACCTCGGTGCCGGGCCAGCCGCGCACCGGCTCGAACGAGCCGACGCGCACCGTGGGCAACACGGTGAACGACGCGGCGCTCGTCGAGCTGCCCTGGAGCCGGACGGACACCTCGATGCGTCCGCTGGTCGCGTGTTGCGGTACCACCGCCACGATCCGCTCCGGCGAGACCGAGCGGACGATCATCGGCACCGCGCCGAGCTTGACTTCGACGAGATCGACGCTCGTGCCGAAATTCGTGCCGCGGATCGTGACCTCGGTGCCGACCGGCCCTTGTTGCGGCTCGAAGCCCGCGACGAAGGGTGGCTGCGTGACCACGAAGGGCATGGGACTCCGCGTCGTGCCGTTGTGCAGGACGGTCACCTCCACCGGGCCGCTCGGCGCCGACGGGACGCGGACTCGCAGCTCGGTCGGACTCGCCGATAGAATGGGCGCCTCGGCGCCGGACAGGCGCACCGTGTTCTCGCGTGCGTTCGGCGAAAACCCCTCGCCACGGATCACGAGCTCGGAGCCGACCGGACCGTGGGTCGGCTGCAGCTCGCGGATGACCAGAGGGGTGAGAACCTGGAACGAGGCGGCCGAGTTGACGGGCGGGAAGCCCGACACGGTGAGCTGGAACGGCCCGCTGCGCGCGCCCGCGACGATTTCGACGGTCAGCTCGGTGGGCGAGATCGCGCGCACGGGCAACGACGTGCCGGAGAGTGTGACCGTGACGTTTCGGACGTCCGCGCCGAAGTTCGCGCCGTGCAGCGTGACCAGACGCCCCGGCGGACCCGCGGGCGGCTCGAATCGCGAGATCGTGGGCGGATGCGCGACGACGAACGGCTCGGCGCTCTCCGCCCTGCCGGCACCCCGCACGTCGACGACGAGGCGGCCCGTGGTGGTTCGTGGAATGCTGACGAGCAGTTCCGTCGGGCTCGCACGCTCGACGCGCACCGGTACGCCGTTCATGAACACGCGGTTGGCGGCCACCGTCGGGGAGAAGCCCGTGCCCCGGATCGTGACGCGCGTGCCTGGCGGACCGATGCGCGGCTCGAGGCTCGTGATGGCTGTCGCGGCCGTCACGGTGAACGGTGGGCTTTGCGTCTGACCGGCGCCGATGACCGTCACGGTGAACGGGCCGCTTTGCGCCCCGGCTGGCACCACCACCGTCAGGGTGGTGGGCGTGGCCAGGCGTACGATGACGGGTTGCGCACCGAGCGCGACCTGATTTTCGGAGACGTTCGGCGAGAAGTTGGTACCGTGCAGCACGACCTCGGCGCCCGGGGGCGCGGCGGGCGGCTCGACGCGCAGGACGGTGGGAGCAGGGCGCGGGCTCGTGACGCGAAATTCGGGTCCGAGGAAATCGCCCGCAGGCGTGCGCACGACGAGGGCGCCGCTCGTCGCGTTCTGGGGGATACGGATCGTCCAGCGATTGGGCAGTGCGCGGACGATCTCGCAGGGCACCCCCGAGAGCAGGAGCTGGCTGTTGGGGGGAATTCCGCGTCCGATCACGTCGACGAGGCTGCCTGGCGGACCAGCAGTCGGCTCGAGCCGTTCGATGACGGGACGCGATGGCTGTGCGCCCGCCGGGTCTGCGGCGAACGGGAATGCAGCGAGGGCGAGCACGAGAAATGGATTTCGAGCGTTCATGGTGCGCTCCGCGAGGCGCAGGGTGGTCGACCGGGCCGAGGGGCGTCAATGCGCGCGACGCGGTCGGGTGGACGAACGGAGGCTCCGGGACATTCAGTGGGCTGGCGGACGCACTGCCGGAGACAGCGCTCGACCCCGCGTCCGGGTGGGAGTGCGACAGAGATTCCGAGACCGACTGCGATTCCGAGGCGGAGCCCGAGACCGAGGCCGACTGCGGACTCCAGGCCCGAGCCCGAGTCCGAGTCTGAGGCCGCAACCAGGTCGACCCCGAATCGCAGTCACGCGCTCCGACTCGAATCAGCCGACGGCGGCGGACCGTCGGCCGGCAGCGTCACCGTGAACCGTGCGCCTCCGAGCGGCGAATCTCCGACGTCGATGGTGCCTCCGTGCTCGGTCACGATGCGATGCACGATGGCGAGTCCGAGGCCGCTTCCGGTGGGCTTCGTCGTGACGTACGGCTCGAAGATCTCGGCGCGCCGCTCGGGCGCGATTCCAGGCCCATCGTCGAGCACGGAGAGGCGTACGCCCGCGGGCCCGTCGGATGGCTCCACGAGCACGACGACGTGACCCACGCCCTCCGGGTGCCGCTCCCGCGACGCCTCGATGGCATTGCGCACGAGGTTGCCCAACACCTGTGCGATCTGGTTCCGGTCGGCGCGCACGGTCCCGGGACTGCCGCGCGTCTCGAGGCTGAGGCGCACGCAGTCGTCGTGGTGGAGCGCGACGCACTGGGAGGCGAGCTCGACGGGGTCGACCTCGACGGGCTGGGGTCGCGGCAGGCGCGCGAAACGCCCGAACGAATCGACCAGATCCCGCAATCGGCGCACTTCCTCGAGGATGGCGGAGGTGGACTCCTCGAAGACCTCGTCGAATTCCGCGCTTCGGCTGCGATGGAGCTTGCGCATGGTCTCGATGGAGACCTGGATCGGCGTCAGCGGATTCTTGATCTCGTGCGCCATGCGGCGCGCGATGTCGCTCCACGCCCCGAGTCGCTCGGCGCGTCGCAGCCGCTCGCGGACCGCCCGCAGCTCGCCTCGCATCGCGTCGAGCGTCTGCTGGGCGCCGCCAACCTGTCGCGGTGGGGCGGCCCCCTCGCCAAGCGTCACGTCGAGATCCCCAGCGGCGAGCCGGCGCGCAGCCTCGGCGAGCTCGCGGAGCTGGCCGCGTACGGCACGCGCGAGCGATGGCACGGCCAGCAGCGCAGCGAGCACGGCCACCGCGAACGCGAGCAGGGCGGCGGGCGCGAGCGGCGCGAGCGAATCGAGCGGGTCGGGACCCCGATCCCGCAGCACGACGCGCATCCGGGGCGCCGACGTCGCGTCGCGCAGCACGACGGCGACGACTTCGTTCGGCTCGAGGCGCTGGCGAGCATCGCGCAGTTCCGCCTGCACCGCGTGGGGCAACCTCGTGGAGGCGACTCGATCGGACAGGGCCGCGGCACCGAGCAGGCGTGCTTCGAGCGCGCCCGAGCGGACCGTGCAGCCCGCGGCGATCAGCGGCCCGGTGCGGGGTGCGTCGAGAACGAACGGTTCGGTCCCGGCGTGTTCGAGTGCACGACGGGCTTGCGTCGGATCGACGTCCGCGCGCCATGTCCCGATCGGAGGCGAACCGGTCCCCTCCAGCACGGCGAGCATCGCGAGCGCCTCGCGGCGTGCCAGAGTCTCGAGGCCTGCGCCCATCGACAGCCGCGACGCCTCGGCCGAGGGCTCCGCCGCGGTAGCGGTCTGCCTTCGCCCCTGTGGGGGCTGGACCACGACGACGAGGGGTTCGATGCGGACGGCGTTCGACGAGAGCCAGCGCGCCACGGGTCCATCGCGCGCACATGCCGCGTCGAGAGCGCGGCGCAGCGCGGCGCTCGCTCTTGCGGTCTCTTCGACGACGACGGCGCGGGCCGCCTCGAGGCGCTGCGCGCGAGCCTGCTCGGCGCGCCGCAGCAGCAGCCAGCTTGCCGTCGCGCCGAAGGCGAGCAGCGGCAGCAGGGCACACGCGAACGTCGCGGCCCACAGCCGCCGTCGCAGGCTCACGGCGGGCTTGCGGCCGCGCCCATCTGTTCCGCGAGGAACGCCGCCGCGTCGGTGACGTCGGGCCGGGTCGAAGTCGCCGTCGGCGCCGTTCCCTCGAGGAAGACTTCCTCGATGGAACCGGGAGCTCCGACGGGAGCGAGCAGACCGGAAGATGGATCGACGCGAGCAACCTGGATGCCGGCAGGAACCGGAAAATCGGTCACCGGTCGACCGTTGTGCGCGCCCTGCATCCACGCGATCCAGATGGGAAGCGCGCTGCGCGCGCCGCTCTCGCGTCGGCCCAGTGGGCGGCGGTCGTCGAAACCGATCCAGACGCCCGCGACCACGTCGGTGCTGTAGCCGACGAACCATGCGTCGCGCGCCTCGTTGCTCGTGCCGGTCTTGCCCGCGACCGGACGTCGAAGGGTTTCGGCCTCGCGAGCCGTCCCTTCCGTCACGACGCTGCGCAGCAGGCTCGTCACGAGGTAGGCCTCGGCGGCGGTCAGGGGCTCGCGTGCGGGCGGTTCGGCAGGGAGCGCGATGCGTGTGCCGTCCGGGCCGTCGATGCGCACGACCAGGCGCCAGGGCTCCCAGCGGCCTCCGGCCGCGAACGACGCGTACGCGTTGACGAGCTCGATGGGTCGGACCTCGCTCGCGCCGAGCGCGAGGGCGAGCGAGGGCTCGAACGGGCCCGACAGGCCGAGAGCCTGGGCGAGCTCGACGGCGGCCGGCGGCCCCAGATCCTCGAGCAAGCGCACCGCGACGACGTTGAGCGAGTGGGCGAGCGCGTGGCGGACGCGCACCGGACCCTCGTGGCGCCACGGCTCGTAGTTGTCCGGGCGCCAGCGGTCGTAGACCGCGGGCGCATCGAGCAGGAGCGAGGCCGGCGTGATGCGCCGAGCGCGCAGGGCCGCCGCGTACACGATCGGCTTGAAGGCGCTGCCGGGCTGCCGCAGCGCCTGGGTGGCCCGGTCGAAGCCGGGCTCGGCCTCGTAACCGCCAACCAGGGCCAGCACGTGCCGCGTCCGTGGGTCGATGGCCACGAGCGCGCCCTGGGGGCCGAGCTCCAGACGCGCCTGCGCCGACGCGCTCGCCCCTTCGTCCGGGTCGGCGAGCCGCTCGATGGAAACGCGGACGCGGGCTCCGATTTCGGCGAAGCGCGAGGCGGGTAGCCCCTCCGGGTTGTAGCGGCCCAGTTCGGCGAGCGAGACGAAGGCGCGGTGCCCGCCGACGTCGAGACCGATCAGTCCGGCGTCGTCGTCGGTGCCGCTCACGGTTGCTTCGTAGGTCCGACCGGTGCTCAGGCGCGCCTGCTGCGGTGGCGGCGGCGCAGGACGCTTGCCGCGCGGGCGACGCAGCGGGCCGCGGTACCCGTTGCGCGCATCGATCTGCTCGAGTCCCTCGCGCAGCGTGCGGCGCGCGAGCCGCTGCAGATCGAGGTCGATCGTCGTGTGCACCACGTAGCCCCCGTCGCGCAACGCCTGCTCGCCCAGCCGCTCCCGCAGCAGTTCGCGGACGATGGCCATGAGCTCCGGCGCCGTCTCCTCGCGACTCTCGAGCGGGACGAGTGCGGGAGGGTTCCGGCGCGCTTCCTCGATGGCGGACGGCGGCACGTCCGGCCAGTACTCCTCTCGTCGCTGCGCGAGCTGATCGAGCACGTAGCGTTGCCGCCGCCGCGCCGCCTCGGGGTGCGTCCGCGGCGACAGACGCGCGGGGGCCTGTGGGATGCCGGCGAGCATCGACGCTTCGGCGAGCGTGAGCTGCTCGACGTCCTTGCCGAAGTAGAACCGCGCCGCCTCCTGCACGCCGTGGCGACCGTGCCCGAAGTTCACGTGGTTCAAGTACAGGTGCAGGATCTGGTCCTTGGTGAGCTCCTGCTCGAGCCGGCGCGCGAGGATCAGCTCGCGCAACTTGCGCGAGAGCGTGCGTTCGGGAGAGAGCAGCAGGAGCTTGACGACCTGCTGGGTGATCGTGCTCGCTCCGGTGATGCGGCCGCGCGGCGCGTCGATCAACAGGGCACGGAGGATGCCCGGGTAATCGAGCCCCTCGTGGTTGTAGAAGTCGGCGTCCTCCGCGGCGAGGACACAGAGCACCATGATGCGCGGAATGCGCTCCATGGGGACGACCGTGCGCCGCTCGGTGAAGATCTCGCCGATGGGACGGCCGTGTCGGTCGAGCACGCGCGTCGTCTGCGGCGGCCGGTAGTGACGAAGTCGGTCCACGCTCGGCAGGTCGCGCCCGTGGTACCAAAACAGCCCGACCAGGGCGCCCGTGCCGACCAGAACGGTCAGCAGGGCGAACTTGAGCAGGCGCCACAGCCACCGGCGCAGCGCGCCGGGGCGACGCCTCGGCCGTACGTCGCCGAGCGTCACGCGTGGGCGCAGCTCCGCGGGGCGCGACGTGCGGCTCATGCAAGCCGGTAGAGGCTACGGACCGCACATGGCCGCCGCAACGCGGCAGGACGCGTTGACGTGCGTCGGTGGCCACCGGCGTCCGAGGCCGAGTCCGAGACCGAGCCTGAGCCCGAGTCTGAGTCCGAGCCCGAGTCCGAGACCGAGTCCGAGACCGAGACCGGTTCTGCAACGGAGTCCGGCCGGCGTTCGTGCGCGCTCCGCACGCGGGCGTCAGCGTGCGTGACGGGAGATCGAGAGCAGTGCGGCATGCAGTCGCGCGGCCTGCTCGTCGGCGAGCCCGTCGAGACGCAAGCGCGACGCGTCGGAAAGAACGAGCTCCACCGAGGCGCGCGCTCGGGATCGAAGACGGCGCGTATCGAGCAAGACGTCGAGCAGTGCGCCGCCCGCGACCCAGGCAGCGGCCGCGACGAGCAGCCACGTCTCGCCGGTTCGCACGGCGTCGGCGGCGAGCAAACCACCGACGAGGACGCCCGCGCACAGGCCGAGCGCCCCGATCACCGCGTGCGACAGCGGCCAGCGCCGCTCGCAGCTGACGAGCCGGACCGCGTCCGGTTCGAGCACCCGCGTCGACTCGCGCACCGTTCGGCCGAGCCACGACACGCGCGTCGTCCAGCGGATGCGTCGTCCTTCGATCGCGACGCGGGCATCTCGGCGCAGCCCGGTCAACCAGCCGAGCAGGCGACCGACCGCGCGCAACAGCGTCCAGCCGGACGCCCAGCTCACGACGCGGCGCCAGCCCGTGGGTGGAGCGCGACCCGGGCGCCCGACGAACGACTCGGATCGCGCTGCGTCCCGTCCGCCGAGCGCGCGTGCCAGCGCGGCGTTCGCGGGTGATTGGGCCGTCGCGGCCACTTCGTCGAGCGCGTCTTGCGCCGCGGTCGAGCGCGAAGCGGCGAGGCGTGCCAGCCGAGCCGCGTTTCGCGCGAGCGTGTGAGGGCCGTCGGACTCGTCGGCCGTTTCGAGGACGCCTTGCGTCCAGGCGCGCACGAGACGTCGGACGGCGTCCGGCGCGAGCAGCTCGTCGACGAACGCAGACGGGACGAGGGGCGTCGCGAGCTCCAGCCAATCGCAATGATGGGCGAATCGCACGATCGACGCGTCGCGTTCCGCGGAATCGGATCCGTCGAGCGCACGGTCGAGCCCGACAACGGCGAGCGCGGCGAGCAGGGCCCAGCCGCGGCCGTCCTTCGGACCCGACTCGAGCATCTCGGCGACGTCGCCCAGAGGAGTCGCAGTTTGCTCGCGCCGCAGGCCGTGCTCGGCGAGCAGCGCCTCGACGAACGCACGGCCGCCGTACAGCGTGCGGCCCTCCGCCTGGCGGCGGACGGCGTCGAAGACGAGTGCGCCGAGCGCCTCGCGCGCCGGGTGCGTGCGAACGACCTCCAGCGCGGTCCGTCGCTCGTCGGCCGTCGGAAGGGGCACCTCGGGAGCCATCGGCGGAGCGCCGCACCATAGCCCTCGCGCGTCGAGCGTCGAGGACGGCTCCGCGTCCAGCGTGACCGCGCGAGGCGAGGTCGCCTCGGAAGTCGATCTCGGTCTCGGATTCGGACTCGGACTCGGACTCAGGCTCGGTCTCGGAGTCGGACTCGGCCCCTGACGACCGGGGGGCTGTTTGCGCCGCTCGGTGACAGCCGTCAGATGCGCGCGACCGGATCGCGCGCGAGCGCGCGGTCGAGCCAGAAGTTGGCGAGCTTCTCCTCGACGCTGTTCTGGCGCAGGCGCGCTGCGAGATGGTCGAAGTCGACCTCGTCGAGGTACAGGTCCTGGTTGGAGCAGACGTACACGAGGCGTTCTTGTCCCGTGTGGCGGTCGTGCGTCCGCAGCAAGCACTGCGCGCACACGGCCTTGAGCATGCACTGCATCGGCGCATTGATGCTCGCGATGGCGCAAAGCTCGGAACGCAAGTGGGGCCGTAGCACGCCCTCGCGCGCACGGCGCACGGCGGCCATCATGCGGTCGGACCCGATGACGATCACGCGCGAACACGCTTCGAGGGGCACCTTGCGCACGCCGAGTTCTCCCCGTGCGTAGGCGTGCATCGCCTCGACGATGTTGCCGCGCGTCGAGCGGTCTTGCGGCCGATGCGGCTCGACGAGGGGACCGTCGTCGACCGACCAGACGACCTGATCGGTCGAGCGCTCGATGGCTTCTCGCTTGAAGACCGTCTCGGCCCTCCGATAGCCGGCGAAGTACAGCACGCGCGAGCCCGCTTCTCGCAGCGCGCGCGCGATCGAGAACAGCACGGCGTTGCCCAGGCCGCCGCCCACCAGCATCACGGTCTGGCCCGAGGGGATTTCGGTGGGCATGCCCGTCGGACCCATCAGCACCACCGGCTCGCCGGGCCGCAACATCGCCAGCATGCGCGACGAGGTGCCCATCTCGAGCGCGATGGTCGCCAGCCGGCCCGCCTCCGGCTCGACCCAAGCTCCCGTCAGCGCGATCCCCTCCATGAGCATGGGGATCCCATCCACCCGTGGGGCGTACGCGTCGTAGTTCTGCAGCCGGTAGAACTGCCCGGGCCGGAACTTGCGCGCGGCCATCGGCGCGCGGACGACCACCTCGACGATTCCCGGCGCGAGCCGTTCGACCCGCTCGACGCGTGCCACGAGCTCGGCGTTCATGCGACGCCCGAAGGCACGCCACGCGGCGTCGCGGGCCGGCTGATCGGCGGGGTCGAGACGCGCGATCTCCCGCTCGAACAGCGCGACCACGTGGCGGTGGCCGTCCCGTGCGCTCGCCATCGCCTTGACGACGGATCCCGCGTAGTGCGGGTGATTGTCGCCGTAGTACGTGACGAACCGGCCGTCCTTGTAGTAGCTCGTGAAAAAACCGCGTCCGTCGGTGGTGGGCACCAGACGCCAGTCGCCGTGCTCGTCCCGCTCGACGCGGTGATTGGCGTAATAGCCGCGGGCGTCGATCTGGAACGTGCCGGGGTACTCGGCCTCGTACGCGGTGTTCGGGCTCGTTCCGGCAGCGACGCAGACGGTGCGCGCGGGCCATCGTACCCGCCGCGCCGAACCGTCCGGCAGCCGCCCCTCGAACCAGACGGCCTGGACGGCGCCTCGCGCGTCCAGCTCGCACTCGACCGGACCGAGCTGCTCGACGTAGCGCACGCCCTCCTCGAGGGACTTGGCGACCTCCTCGTGGTTGAGCCGGTAGGCGGGTGACTCGACCAGCCCCCTGCGGTAGACGATCGTCGCGCCGCCCCACGACTGCAGCAGCGCGCCGAGGGCGGGTGTGCGGCCCTGCTCGCGCGCGCGTGCGCGCTCCTCACGCAGCCGTCGTCCGTGCTCCCGCACTTCGTCGAGCACTTCGAGCTCTTCGGCGTCGAACCGCGCGCGCAGCACGGGCTCTCCGAGCTCGGCCGCCAGCGCCTCGTAGCGCTCGTACGTCCGTTCGGCCTGGACCACGTAATAGGCGAGCAGCTCGGTGGCCGTGTCGATGGCCGTCAGCCCGCCCCCGATGACGACCGCCGGCAGACGCACCTGGAGATTGGCGAGCGAGTCGCGCTTGTAGGCCCCCGTCATCTGCAGGCTCATCAGGAAGTCGCTGGCCTTGCGCACGCCGCGCGCGAGGTTGTTGGTCATCGCGATCGTGGTGGGTTTGCCGGCGCCCGCGCACAACGCGACGTGGTCGAAGCCGAGCGCCCAGGCGTCTTCCAGGGTGATCGTGCCGCCGAAGCGGACCCCGCCGTACCCGCGGAAGCCCGGACGCCGCAGCAGATTGAGGTAGATGAGCTTGAGGAAGTTCTTGTCCCACCGCACGGTGATGCCGTACTCGCTGACGCCGCCGAATCCGAGCGTGCGGCGGCTCTCGAGCGGCTCGCGCAGCGCCCGCCAGTCCCGCACCGGTTGCGGCGGCAGATCGGCCGTGCCGATCCAGGCGCGTTCGACCGGCTCGAGCTTGAGCCCGTCGATGCCGATGACCCCGAACCCCTCGTTGACGAGATGGTGCGCGAGCGTATAGCCGGCGGGACCGAGGCCGACGACGAGCACGTTCTTGCCGTTGTAGGGCAGCGCGTACGGACGGCGCGGGTTGAGCGGGTTCCAGCGCGTCAGCAGCGACCAGATCTCGAATCCCCAGGGCAGGTCGAGCACGTCGGTGAGCACGCGCGTCTCGACCTCGGGGATGTTGACGGGCTGCTGCGTCTGGTAGACGCACGCCTTCATGCAGTCGTTGCAGATGCGATGACCGGTGCCGGGCGCCATCGGGTTGTCGACGGCGACGATCGCGAGGGCGCCGATGATCTCCCCACGCTTGCGCACGAGCTGCATCTCGCCGATCTTCTCGTGCAACGGGCAGCCGGGCAGGGGCACGCCCAGCGGATTGGCGCGGATCGCCCCCGACTTGTCGCGCAAACCCTTGCTGCAGCTGTCCTTGTCGCGGTCGTGGCAGTAGAGGCAGTAGTCGACTTCCGCGGCGATCGCGCGCGCGCTGCCCCGCGGATCGGTGAGCGCGAACGGCTCGACGCGTTCGCGCCGGTGCTCCGGCGGGCCCTCCAGCCAGTCGAGCTCGGCCTGCCGGTGACGGCGGATGGGGACGAGCGCCTCGTATCGGAGTTTGTGTGGGACGCGCAACGAGACCCAGTGCCGGACGGGGTCGTGCGGGTCGGCTCGCCGCCGCGCCAGGTACGCCTCGACGGCGTCCAGCAGTCGCGCGGCCAGCGCGCCCTGTTCCGCGACGGTCGGCTCGGGTGCGTTCGTCGCGAGCACGTCCGCGAGGGCAGCCGCCGCGACTGGATCCGAGGCGAGCGCGACGCGCAACCGCTGCATCCGCTCGGTCAGCGTGGCCGTCCAGCTTGCTCCGCCCGCACGCGCGATCTTGCGTGCGACCTCGTCCACTTCGAGCACCGTGAGCGTCGCACGCGCCACGCGTCGCTCTTCGTCGGGATCGTCGATGATTCCGAAGACCACCCGCGCAACCGCCTCGGCCTGTTCGGCACCCCCCGTCCACGCCTGCCCGGCCGTGGGCACCGAGAGCCGTCGCCGGGCGAACTGCCGCTGGAACTCGAATAGCGGCTCGTCCTCGAGCAGCGCCGCCGAGCGACGCGCGACCTCGTCCTCGATGCGGAATAGACGCGCGACGAACCGGCCGAGCCACGGCGCACACCGGACGAGCATGTCCGAGAGCAAGTCCGTCGGGCAGCCCTCGCCGAGTTGTCGGCACCGCTCGAGCAGCTCGGCCGCAGCCTCGTCCTGCGCGCGCAGCCATCGACGAAACAACTCGTCGAGCTCCGCGAGGCGAGCCGGAACGAACAGGTCGGCGAACGCAAAGCCGTCGATTCCGAGCCGAAGCGGCTCGGTTTCGTCGGGCGCGTCGGTCGTCGAGGCGCGGCCGCCCATGGGCCGTGCGGACGAGATCTCGCTGCTGGACGCCATTGCGGGGTGGATCGGGTAATAAGCGTGGATGGATGGGAGCCGAGGAGCCTTCCCTGTTAACATTACTTTTCCGACCGGAAAAGTCAAGAACGTGATGTCGGCCTCGGTCGGGACAATGCGAAGATACGACGGCGTGTGGCAGGTTTCGGTTCGCTCCGGGACCAAGCATCACGAGTGCGGCACGAGGAGCGCCGCGGAAAAAGGAGAGGGACATGCGGAGGGCGAGGAGGCAGCAGGGTCAGCTAGGCGCTTCGATGACGCGAGACAGTGCGGAGTGGTTCTGGGTGCCCACGCCCGCTCGAGGTCGGTCCCGATGCGTCACTGCGGTGACGTTGTTCCTGCTCGCGAGCAGCGCGTCCGTCGCGGCTTCGGCCGCTCGCGCGCAGCCCCAGTCACCGCAACCGGGCGAGTCGACGGACCCGACCGATGGCGTCTACCGCGAGGCCCTCGACGCTTTCGCGCGAGGCGAGTACGAACGCGCGGCGACGCTGTTCGATGCGGTTGCGCGCGCCACCAACGATGCGCAACGGCGGGCGGCGGCCCTCGATCTGGCCGCTCAGGCACGTGCTCGACATGCCAGTGCCGTCTCCCAGCCCTCCGGCGAGACGCCCGCGACGCAACTGACCGAGCCGCCTCGTCCCCAGCAGCAACCTCAGAGAGCGCCGCAACCCGACTCCGCGCCGACCGCGCAGGTGGACGTAGCCGCGAGCCACCCAATCGCACAGCTCGTGGACATCGTCAGCCCCCGGACCGTCTTGCTCGGGTCGAGTCTCGCGCTCGGGCTCACGAGCTGGGGCATTGCGGCGGCGATGCTCGTGATCGACGACGACCCCGATGAGGGCGGCGCCCGGGCCGTGGGCATGTACCTGCTCACGGCCAGCGCCGCGTTCTTCGTTCCATTTCTGGCCACGCTCAACGTGGAGCTGGAGTGGGGGCCGGTGCAGTACGCCGTGGACTTCGGGATCCGGGGGATTGGGCACGGTCTCGCCCTCGACTACGTGATGCACGGCGAATGGGAACCGCGCCGCACCTGGATCATGCAGGGTGCCTTCAGCCTTCTGGGCTACGCGGGAAGCTACGCACTGGCATCGGAGCTGGGACTTTCACGGGCGCATGCGGCCGCCACCTCGAGCGGTCACGATGTGACCATCGGGGCCACACTCGCTCTGACGGGGCTGGTGCATCCCGATCTGTACGATACGAGCCCCCGCACGGTGGTCGGGCTCGCGCAGCTCGGCGGGTTGGCCGGCATCGGCTTGGGTCACCTTTACGACGCCGCGGCGCGCCCGACGTGGGCCGACGTGCATTTCGTCTGGTCGATGGGCGTGGCGGGTGTCCTGTTCACCGGAGGATTGCTCATCGCAGCGAGCGCCGACGATGCGCGTGTGGTCTCTGCGACGCTGCTCGCCGGCGGCGCTGGGGGCCTGGTGGCGGGGCACCTGCTGAACGAGCCGTACGACCTGGGAACCGCAGGGGTCATGTTGATGAATCTGGGCCAGGTCGCCGGAGCGCTCCTGGGGCTGGGCGTCGGCCTCGTGGCGGGTGGGGGCCCGGAGGTGGTCAGTGTGGGCATGGGCACCGGCCAGTTGGGCGGGCTGCTGCTCACGTGGCACGTGCTCGACAAGCCGCTTCGACAGCCCAGCTCGTCGGAGCAGCGTGGTGCTGCACACCGAGACGTCGAGCTCTCCTGGTCGCCCTGGGTCGACCGGAACGGACGGGCGGGCGGCCTGGCGCTGAGCGGCTCGTTTTGAACGGACCGATCCGCTTCGGTGGGGGGGCGATGCAACGAGCTTCGCGTCGGCGCTCGAGTGCGGGCCGGGATCGAGCGTTGTCGGGGTCCGACTCCGAGCCCGAGCAAGAGCCCGAGCGCGAGTCGGACTACCGCCTGCAGCCGAAAAGGGCGCGCGTCGCGAGACCGCGCGGCCGCCTTCGGGCGCCGAGTCGGCGCTCGTGCAAGACCGGACAGCCGCTCGGAGCGAGATCAGCCCTTGGAGATCTTCTGCTCCTTGTGCATCACGTGCGTGCGGCAGGCGGCGCAGAACTTCCGGATCCGGAACTTCTCCGTCATGGTCCGCTTGTTTTTGGACGTGACGTAGTTGTCGCGTCCGCACTTCTCGCAACGCAGGTGGAACAGGTCGCGGGGCATCGCTCGCCTCGGGAGCGCGCTGGATAACGCGCGCGCGCCCCCGCGGCAAGCAGACGGAGCGGCGGCGGACTCGCATCACGTACCGGGGCGCGAGTGGGAAACCGAGCCCGAGTCCGAGTCGGAGTCGGAGTTCGAGTCCGAGCCCGAGTCCGAGTCCGAGTCGGAGTCCGAGTCCGAGCCCGAGTCCGAGTCGGAGTCCGAGACCGACTCCGAGTCGGAGCGACCGCCTTCGACGACCACGGTGAGCTCACCTCGGCAGCCGTGGGCGAGGCGCTCGGCGAGCCGCTGCGCGTCGCCGACGAGGACCTGCTCGTGCACCTTCGTCAGCTCGCGGCAGACGGCGACGCGACGGTCGGCCGGTAGGAGCATGGCGAGCGCACGCAGTGTTTCGGCGATGCGCCGCGGCGACTCGAAGAACACGGTCGCCTCGTCGCTGCGCGCGATGCGTTCGAGGGTACGGCGCCGACGTGCGCCCGCGCGTGGCAAGAATCCGACGAAACGAAACGCGTGAAACGGAAGCGCGGCTGCAACCAGCGCGGCGATCACCGCGCTCGGTCCGGGCACCACCTCGACGGGTACCGCGGCGTCTCGGGCGGCGGCGACGAGACGTCCCCCCGGGTCGCTCACGAGCGGGGTGCCCGCATCGGAGACGAGCGCGAAGCGCCGCCCGCGACGCATCTCGTCGACGAGTCGACCGATGGAGTCTCGCTCGCGGTGCGCGTCGAGCCGTCGGAGCGGAACGGCGATGCCGTGCCGCATGAGCAGGATGCGCGTGCGGCGCGTGTCCTCGGCGGCGATCACGTCGCACTCGCGCAACACGCGCAACGCGCGCAGGGAGATGTCCTCCAGGTTGCCAATCGGCGTGGCCACCAGATAGAGCGTCCCGGGCTGGAGGGCGTTGGGGTGCGGGG
>JANWZI010000079.1 GCA_025054695.1 Myxococcota bacterium
GAACGTGGTGCCCTCGGCGACGAGCCGACGCTCGCCGATGGCTTCGATAGGCGCACCGGGCTGGCTCATGCGGGCATCTCCGGGTGCGGGTTGCGGATCCGGGCCAGGTACGTCGTCCGCGGCCGCGTGCCCAGCTCGACGAGGAGCCGATAGCGGCGGTCCATGCCCGCGAGCAGCGCGACGCGGCTGCCGCGATCGTTGAGGTCGCCAAAGACGATCGCGCCGGTCGGACAGGTCTGCTGGCAGGCCGTCACGACATCCCCGTCGCGAATCGTGCGCTCCTCGCGCCGCGCCGCGATGCGCGCCGCTTCGATGCGCTGCACGCAATAGGTGCACTTCTCGACCACGCCCCGCATCCGCACCGTCACGTTCGGATTGAACTGCATCTTGCGCGTCTCGGGGATGTGCGTGTCGTAGCTTCCGTGCGGATCGTCCAGGAAGTGGTGCCAGCTGCGGAAGTTGAACCGCCGCACCTTGTACGGGCAGTTGTTCATGCAGTACCGCGTGCCGATGCAGCGGTTGTAGGCCATGTCGTTGAGGCCCTCGGGCGAGTGCGTCGTCGCGTTGACCGGGCAGACGTTCTCACACGGCGCGTTCTCGCAGTGCTGACAGGCGACCGGTTGCAGCGCGACCTGCGGCTCCTCGGGGCCCTCGCCGACGAAATAGCGATCGATCCGCATCCAGTACATCTCGCGCCCGCGCGCGACCTGTCGCTTGCCCACCGACGGGATGTTGTTCTCCGCCTGGCAGGCGACGACGCAGGCCTGGCACCCGGTGCAGACCGTCAAGTCGACGACCATCCCCCACTTGTGTCCGTCGTACGGCAGTGGGTCGTCCCAGAGCTGGCGCTGCCCGTGCGCTGCGTCCGGCTCGACGGCGAGCCACGCGGGGAAATCGGGCCGCTCGCGATACTGCTCGAGCGTGGCGTCGATCACGAGCGGGCGGCCCTCCATCGCCGGGTGCTCCTGGGTCTGCGAAATGTGGGCGCGGCGCCCGGTCGGCGTCAGCCGCACACCCGTCAGCAACGCCATCGCGCCCGTCGTGCGCAGCGGGTGCACGTCGACTCCACAGCCGTTGCCGTATCGGCCCGCGCGCATCCGGCCCCAGCCGAGCGCGAGCGAAACACAGTGGTCGGCCTGTCCGGGCTGCACGAAGACCGGTGTCTCGATCGCCGCTCCGTCCCGCTCCAGCCGCACGACGTCGCCGGTTCGAACGCCGAGGGCGCGCGCAGTCGCCGGAGACAGGAGCGCCGCGTTGTCCCAGCTCACCTTCGTCATCGGCTCGGGCAGCTCGAGCAGCCACGGATTGTTCGCGTGCCGTCCGTCGTGCAGCTTCGAGCACGGCGCCAGATCCACCTCGAGCGCCTGCGCCGACGGAGCGGGAGGCAATGCGCGGACCGCGGCCGCCACCGCGCGCGCGACCGATTCGGCCTCCAGCGTGGGAATCGCGCCCTGATCCCCGCCGGTTCCCGGCACCAGCCCGGCGTGCAACGTGCGGCGCCAGAATCGCTCGAATCCGTCGTCCGCGGCGTACCGACGCATCGTCTCGCGCACGACGTCGTAACCGCGCCAGCGCGGGACGCCTGCGAGCTGCGCGAGCACCTCGATGGCCGAGCGCGCGCCCCACAGCGGCGCGATGAGCGGCTGCTGCACCGACAGCGCGCCGTCGCTCGAACGCGCATCGCCCCACGCCTCGAGCGGATGCGCGAGCGGCCCGTGCCAGTGGGCCCGGGCGGCCGTCTCGTCCTCGTGCGTGCCGTAGTGGAACACGGTCTGCACGCGGCCGAGGGCCTCGCCGAATCCGAGATCGGCCGGCGCGTCGTAGACGGGATTGGCACCGATCACGAAGAGCGTCCGAACGCGCCCGCCCTTCATGTCGTCGACCAGCTCGCGCAGGCTCCCGACGGGATCGACACCCTCCGGATCGGCCGGCGCGTACCAGCGCGCCGTGCTGCCCGTCTGTCCGAGAGCGGACTGGATCGCCGCCGCCAGCGCGTGCACCCAGGCCGGCTGCCGGGTGCCGACCACGAGCAGCCCGAGCGCACGCGCCTGAGCGAGCTCGGCCGCCACGACGTCGATCCACCGGCGGTCGACGCCCTCGATGGAGACCTCGCGCAGCGCCGCCCCGACGGGCCCCACGGCGACGCCATGCGCCTCGGCGAGGCGCCGCGCGACCGCCAGCAGCCAGCGCCCGATCTGCGTGGCGGGCAGCCGCAGACGATGATCGGCCGCCGCCCCCGTCACCGTGTACGAGGGCTCGACCACGTACAGGCGGTTCATGCTGCCGCTCGACGACTCGAGGCGGCGACCGGAGGCGAAGCCGTGACTTGCTGCGATCGCCCCGGGTTCGGTGCCGAGAAAGTCGGCGTCGGCGGCGACGATCACGCGCGCGCGCGCGAAATCCCCTCGCATGCGGTACGGCTGGCCGAACGCGATGCGCGAGCCCGCGTACACCTCGCCCTCGTGGACCGAATCCCACACGTGCAACCGCGCGCGCGGCAAGCGCGCGCGGATGGCCTGACGCAGCCGATGCACCGATGGTGACGAGGAAGAGGGCATCAGAACGCGCAGTCCGGCTCCCCCGTCGCGCTCGGCCTCCGCGGCCGCTTCGGTGACCGCCTTGTCGAGCTCGGCGAGCGGCGCGGCGCGGAACGAGCCACCTTCGACGCGCGCGGCCGACTTGCTGCGATCGGGGTCGTACAGGTCGAGGATCTGCGCCTGTCCGATGGCGTCGAGCGCCCCGCGGCTCCCGGGGTGCTCCGCGTTTCCCTCGATCTTCGTCGGGCGTCCCTCGTGGCTCGTGACGAGCACGCCGATCGGTTCGCCTCGACGCTCGAGCACGGTCGCGAAGTGCAGCGGAATGCCGGGCAGCACGTGCTCGGGTGCCTGGCTGAACGGCACGATGTGCTCGACGGGGCGTCGCAGACAACCGCCGAGGCTCGTGACCGCGGCCGCGGCCGCCGACAGCGACATGAATCCGCGGCGACCGATGCGAACCGGCTGGTCGAGGAGCATACCGGGCTCGACGGTCGCGCGCTCGCGCGAGCGCTCCGGGTCGCGCAAATCCTCGACGCTCGTCCACGCCGGCCGTGCGTACCGGCGCGGCACGGGCTCGTACGGCGCGCGCTTGCTCATCGGTGACACCCCGAGCAGTGCTGAGGAGGCTGAAGCCGCGAAGCGTCCGCGATCCGGGGCGCGTCGGCCTCGGTGCGAACGTATCCCATCCGCGTGACCGCGTCGCGGGGACGCAGCGCCGGAGCCGGATCGCGATGGCACTGCAGGCACCACTGCATCGCGATGGGCTCGACCACGCGGACGACCTCCATGTGATCGACGCGCCCGTGGCAGCTCTCGCAGCCGATGCCCACCGCGAGGTGGGCGCTGTGATCGAAGAACACCGTATCGGTCAGCTTGTGCACGCGGACCCACCGGACGGGCTCGCCCGTCTGCCAGCTGCGCCGTAGCGGCTCGAGCAACGGAGAGTCGGCCTTCACGACGGCGTGACAACCCATGCACGTCTGGGTGGAGGGCACCATCGCCTCGGCCGACCGCTCCACGTTGGCGTGGCAGTAGCGGCAGTCGATGCCCAGCTCGCCCGCGTGCAGCCGATGGCTGAACGCAATGGGCTGCTCGGGCGCGTAGCCGACCTGCTGGTGCTTCGGGCTCGCCCAGTACCAGAAGGCGAAGACGGTGGCCGCGCCACCTCCGGCCGCCACCAAGGCACCGACGAGCGGCAGCAAATTCAGCGTTCGCGGGAAAATCTGCATCTCGTGGACGGCTCGCTGCCGCGGGACCCCGGCGGAGCGGCGCCCCTTATAAAGGACGTCGGCCGAGCGCTCAAGCGGTCGGATGGACCGAGCGCAAGCGAATCGAAGGTCGACGCGCACGCGCATGGTCCGCCGCCGTATCGGGCTCGGACGCGGGCTCGGTCTCGGTCTCGGTCTCGGTCTCGGGCTCGGGCTCGGACGCGGGCTCGGACCCGGGCTCCGGCTCGGTCTCGGGCTCGGGCTCCGGCTCGGACTCGCACTCGGACCCGGTCTCGGTCTTGGAGTCCGGCTCGGTCTCCGACGCGGCGCTCGGTCTCGGACTCGGGCTCCGGCTCGGTCTCGGAGCCGCGCGCGCACGCGGTCGAATCGCCCCGAACCCGGATCCCCACTCCGTCCTGATGGCTACAATACAGTGAAGGTGGCGTATATTCGCCCTTCGCGCGCGCATTCGTTTCGCGCTGTCCCGATTCGGCCCCATTCGCTACCATTCCGTCGGGTCGTGATGCCGTGCGGTCGATGAGCTCGGTGCGTCTGGTCGTGCTGGCGGCGGCCGCCGCGCTCGTCCCGCTCGCGCTGTTCGGCGGAACGCTCGCGGCGGCGCGCGATCGCGAGGCCCGTGCCGCGACACGGCAACTGCAGGTGGCGCTGGCCGAGGAGCTGGCCTCGAGCGCGCACGCGCATCTGCATCGCTCCGCACTCGTCCTCGAAGCCGCCGCCCGCGCCCTGCTCGAGACGACCGGTAGCGAGGAGCAGCGCGAACGGGCGGCCTTGCGCGTGCTCGAATCCTCCCCCGAGCTCGACCACGTCGCGCTCGTCGATGCGACGGGGCAGCTGTGGCGCGTGGTGCGCGAGCGCGACACGGTGCCGTGGGTCGCCCCCGACGAGCGCATCGAGCGCGAATTGCTGGCCGCCGCGCGCCATCACGGGCGCGCCGTCGGGCCGGCGCGCGCGGGCCTCGACGAGGCGCGCGCGACGCTCGTCGTGCACCTGGCGACCGATACGTTCGGGCTCGCGCTGGTTCCGCTGCGCCCCTTGAGCGATCTGGTCGCCCGTCGCGTACGGATGCACTTCGGCGGGACCCTACGGTCCATGTTCCTCGTCGACGAACAGGGGCGGCTGCTCGCCGGCGACGGGCTCGACGAGCCGCTGGCCGACTTGCGTGCGGAGGGCGCCGTCGCCGGCGCACCGGCTGGCGCCGACTCGGTCCGGATGATCGAGACGCGGGATACCGAAGGGAAGCTGCGCATCGCCACCGTGCTCGGCGTCGAGGGGACGCGCTGGCGCGCCGTCGTGCAGACGCCGGTCGCGCTCGTCGAGGCCGGCTCCCACGCCAGCCGTCGGCTCGCGCTACTCGGGGCGCTCGCCTCGGCGGCCACGGTCCTCGTCGCGGCCTGGCTCGCGTGGCGCAGCGCGAAAGCGGCGCCGTCTCCGTCCGCCGCGCACGATCGAGGGGCCGCGTTCGAGCGGCGGGAACCAGGCGCGCAGAGCAGCGGCTCGACCGATGACACCCGTTCGGAGGGATGGACCCGGCGGGAGTCACGAGGGGAACGGCCCCCCGAAGGCGGTCAATCTTGACCCCTGCGCGCGCTCACGTGTAGGAGACGGAGCCAGTGATGGCTCCGTGCGACGCGGAGCCGGGAGGCTGCCGTGCCCGTCCGAATCCTGGTCGCCGACGACAGCGCGACGATGCGAAAGGTCGTCCAGATGACCTTCGCGGGAGAGGATGCCGAGGTCATCGCCGTCGACGGCGGTCAGGCGGCCATCGAACGCGCCGAGTCGTGGCGCCCCGACGTGGTGCTCGCCGACGTCAGCATGCCTGTCAACGCGTATGACGTCGCTCGGGCACTCAAGGCGAACCCCGCGACGTCGTCGGTGGTCGTGGTGGCGCTCGCGAGCGCGCAAAACCCCTACGATGCCGAACGGGGCCGTTCGAGCGGCATCGACGACCACGTCGTCAAGCCCTTCGAGACGCAGCATCTCATCGACCGGGTCGCGCAGCTTCTCGCCCGTCCACGTGCCCCGGTTGCGGCCACTGCCCCCGCTCCCGCCGTGCCTTCGGCAACCGCAACCATGGCCGCCGTGACGCCAGGGCCCCCGCCGTCCGCCGTCGTTTCCCCGCCTTCGACCGTCGGACCGGGACCCGTGGCGGCACGCACGCCCTCGCCGCTCAAGACGACCGTGGCGTTCGGACCTCCACCCAAGCCGGGCGCGGCTCCCGCGGCGACGCCGGCGGCAGGACCAGCTCCAGCGGGGCCAGCGGGGTCCGCTCCCGCCGCGCCGCGTCCCGTCGTTGCGTCGACCGCGTCGGCGAGTCCATCTCCGGCGGCCCATGCACCGCGACCCGCAGCGCCCGTGGTTCAGCTCGGCGCGCCGGCCGTGCCCGCGAGCCCGACGGCGGGACCATCTCCCGCTGCCGCTGCGTCCGCTCCCGCGGTCGGCGCGACGCGGAGCGACGCGGTCGGGCGACCCGCCGCAAGCGCTGCTCCCGCACCGGCGACGGGCGGTGCACCCCCAGCGCGCCCGGCCGCACCGGCGACCGCGACGCCTCAGACGAGCCCGGCCGCTCACGCTCCGGCCGCGGCCGTCTCCACGGAAGGCTTGCCCGAACGACTCGCCGGCCTGGGGCTGACGCCGGTGCAGGTCGAGGCCGTGCTCGCGCTCAGCCGCGACGTGATCGAGCGGGTCGTCTGGGAGGTCGTGCCGGATCTCGCCGAGGCCATCATTCGCGAGGAGATCCGGCGGCTGACGTCCTGACGCCACCGAGGCCAGCGGCGCGAACGGGTGCGTCCGCGGCGCATCGGAGCCCCGCCGCGCCGGTCGCGACGGGGCCTGGGACGCCTCGTGCTACATCAACGGTCCGATGAGCGAGATGCCGAAGGCGTACGAGCCGGCAGCCTGCGAGACGCGCTGGTACGAGTTCTGGGAGCGCAGCGGCTTTTTCCGCGCGAGCGGACGTCTCGACGACCCACGGCGCCCGTACACGATCGCGATTCCGCCGCCCAACGTCACCGGCTCGCTGCACATGGGCCACGCCTGCCGCACGACATATGAAGACGTCCTCATCCGCCACCGACGCATGTGCGGGCGAGACGCGCTGTGGATCCCGGGCACCGACCACGCGGGGATCGCGACCCAGCTCGTCGTCGAGCGGCAACTGCGGCGCGAGGGTCTCAGCCGCCACGATCTCGGACGCCAGGCGTTCGTCGAGCGCGTCTGGCGCTGGAAGGCGGAGAGCGGCGGCACGATCCTGCGGCAACTGCGCCGACTGGGCGCCTCGTGTGACTGGTCGCGCGAGCGCTTCACGATGGACGAGGGCCTGTCGCGCGCGGTGCGCGAGGCGTTCGTGCGGCTCTACGAGCAGGGCCTCGTCTACCGCGCGCACCGGCTCATCCACTGGTGCGTCGACTGCCGCACGGCGCTCAGCGACCTCGAAGTGGAGGCCGAAGAGAACGTGGAGGGCACCCTGTTCGACTTCGCCTACCCACTCGAGGACGGCTCCGGGGAGATCGTCGTCTCGACCACGCGCCCGGAAACGATGCTCGGCGACACCGGCATCGCCGTGCATCCCGACGACCCGCGCCATCGACACCTGATCGGCCGTCACGCCCGGCACCCGTTCGTCGAGCGGCGCCTGCCCATCGTCGCCGACGCCGAACTGGTGGACCCCACGCTCGGCACGGGCGCCGTCAAGCTCACTCCTGCGCACGACCCGAACGACTTCGCGGCCGGCAAGCGCCACGGACTCGAGGAAATCAGCGTCATCGAGCCCGACGGTCGCATGGGCGCCCACGCCGGTCCGTTCGCCGGGCTCGAGCGGTTCGAAGCGCGTCGCGCCGTGGAACGGCGCCTGGAGGAGCTGGGCCTGGCCCGCGGGCGACGCGCGCACCGCATGACGCTGCCGCGCTGTCAGCGCTGTCGCTCGGTCATCGAACCGCTGCTCAGCGTGCAGTGGTTCGTGCGCATGCAGCCGCTGGCCGCCCCCGCGATCGAGGCGGTCGAATCGGGGCGCATTCGCATCCTGCCCGAGGAGTGGACGAAGACCTATTTCCACTGGATGCGCAACATCCAGGACTGGTGCGTCTCGCGGCAGCTGTGGTGGGGCCATCCCATCCCGGCCTGGTACTGCGAACAGGGCCACGTGACGGTCGCACGCGCCGACCCGGCCCGCTGCGCGCACTGTGACGGCGCACCGCTGCAAGCCGACCCCGACGTGCTCGACACCTGGTTTTCGAGCGCGCTTTGGCCGTTCTCGACGCTCGGTTGGCCGGACACGACGGTTGATTTGCGCCGCTATTACCCGACCGACGACATGGAGACGGGATTCGACATCCTGTTCTTCTGGGTCGCGCGGATGATCATGATGGGCCTGCACTTCATGGGCGACGTTCCCTTCCGCCGCGTGCTTCTCGGCGGCCTGGTAACCGACGAGCGCGGCGAGAAGATGAGCAAGGTACGCGGAAACGTCGTCGATCCCCTCGACGTGATCGACGGGGCGAGCCTCGAGCAGTTACTCGACAAGGCGCGTGCGGGCGGCGCCAGCGCCGAGGGGCTCGAGTACATTCGCAAGACGTATCCGCAGGGCTTCGCCGCATTCGGGGCGGACGCGCTGCGGATGACCTTGCTCTCGTACGCGCCGCAGTCGCGCAAGATCGCCCTCTCGCTCAAGCGTGTCGAAGGCTACCGTCACTTCGCCAACAAGCTGTGGAACGCGGCTCGCTACACCCTCGGGGCCCTCGAGGGCAGCGGGGTGCACGCAGCGGGGCGGCCCGATCCCGTCGCCGAACTGCCCAACCGGTGGATCCTGTCGCGCCTCGCCGTCGCGCTGGACGAGGCCGAACGGGGCCTCGAGGAGTACCGTCTCGACGAAGCGAGCCGGTCCTTGTACCGGTTCGTCTGGGACGAGCTGTGCGACTGGTACCTCGAGATGTCCAAGACCCTGCTTCGGTCCGGGGACCCCGTCGCCGACGAGACGCGCCGCACGCTCGCCCACGTCCTCGATGTGGCCGTGCGCGCCCTGCACCCGATGATGCCGTTCGTCACTGAGGAGATCTGGCAGCGCATCCCGCGCGCCGACGGTGGCCCCACGGTCATGCTCGCCCCCTATCCGAGCGCGACGCGCGACGGACGCCCCGACGTCGAGGCCGACACCGCCATCGCGGCCGTCGTCGAGGCCACCGTCGCGATTCGCGCGGCGCGAGCCGACGCCGACGTGCACCCGGGGCGCCGCATCGACGTTTCCATGTGGCCCTCGGACGAGACGTCGGCAGCGCGCTGGAAAGGGATGGCGACGCTCGCGGGCGCGTTGTGCAACGGCCGAATCGAAGTCCATCCGCCTGGGAACGCTCCACCCGCGGCGACGACGACCGCCGTGGTCGCGACGCGCTGCGGCACGTTCCACCTGCTGGAGACGGTCGATCCGGCACGGGAGCGTTCGCGCCTCGAACGCGAGCTCGCACGCCTCGGCAAGGAGCTCGAGGGGCTCGAACGAAGGCTCGCCAGTCCGGACTTCGTCGCTCGCGCCCCTGCGGAAGTCGTCGAAGCGCAACGTGCCCGCCGCGTCGAGCTGGACGCGCGCAGAACCGAGCTGCGCGCCGCCCTCGCGCGCTTGAGCGGGTAGCGTCGTTTTCGACGCGAGGCCGGGACTCGCGCTCGGGCTCGGGCTCGGATTCGGACTCTGACTTGGGCTCGGACTCGGGCTCGGACTCAGTCTCGGTTTCGGTTTCGCGCTTGGACTCGGGATCGGCCTCGGGCTCGGATCTCGGTCTCCGTCTCGGTCTCGAACTCGGAGTTCGGTCTCGAAATCGCGCTGCGGCTCAGACCCGGCGCCGGTCGGGATCGGACTTCGATCAGTTACGCGGAATCCGCCTCGAAGCAGCTCCGGGTTGCGCGCCGTGTGGGTCGCCATGACCCCAGCTTCCCTGGTAACGGCAAGCCGGCGTCTGCCGTGACCACCGACCCTGACACGTACGCCAGTCGGGCGTGAACGGCGACCCTGGATTCCGTGGCGCGAAACGCGCGCCGTTGTCTGGTGTATCTCCTGTGATCACAGAACATTTTTGCGATTCATCCTTTGGCACGACACGTGCTTGCTATATGCGTTCGAGCCATGGCCGAGGCGGTACAGACCCCGGCACTTATCGTGGCCGAGTGGGGCTCGGACTGGGTGGAGGCCGCGCGGCGCCTGATCGCGCGCGGTCACTGCGTGCGGCTCGTGGTCCAGGCTCGGCGCGAGCCCATCGCGTCGTTCGCGTCACGGGCACGCGCCGCCGTCACGAATCTCGAATCGACGGGCAGTCCTCCGGCCCACGCCATCTACGTCGGCGCCGGGCGCGTCGGACGTGAAGAGACCGGCGTCCGATCCACGGTCGTGCGCACGGTCGCGGCAGCGATGGCGCGCGCGGGAGGCGGAACGGTCGAGCTGGTGTCGAGCCCCGCCGACCGCCACGGTATCCACGCGTTGGCCATCACGCTCCGCGAGCTGCTCACCCACACGGGCGTCGAGGTGCGTGCGACCGACGGCGGGACGTTGCCCCGCGCCGCGTGAACGTCGCGCGCTAGCGCGCGAGGCGCCGCAACCGCATGGCACGGCCATCGCGGACGGCGGCGCTCGAGACGGCGAGCTCCAGTCGACCGTCACGGTCGACGAGGCGCCCGGCCACCCAACGCAGCGTCGACGTGCGCGCGAGCGCGGCGAGCGCCTCAGTCGTGCCGTCGCCCGGCGCGAGAAACAGCCGCCGGCCCGCCACGTCGCGGAGAACCACTCGATCGTCGAGCTCCGCCTCGGCGGGGCCGACGAGAACCCATGGCTCCCGAACGTGCCCGGTGCGTTCGATGGTTGCCGCCCACTCGTCCTCCAACGCGTCGAAGCGCCGGACCGCGACGGCTTCGAGCATCTCCCAGTCGGAAGCGCCCGGGGGAAACTGCACCGCGTACTGCTCGAGGCGTAGCGCCCGCGGCCCGGGCAGCGATTCGGCACGCGCGAGCGAGACGTGCACGGCACGCGGGCAGGGCCCCGCCGAGGCCTCGGCGTCCGAGACACGCCATTCCACGAAGCGCTCCGCGCTCTGCGGGCAGACGAGCAGCCGTTGCTCGACCAGCGAGAGAGTCGCGGCCGGCAACCTCTCTCGCGCGACCTCGATCAGACGCCGGTCGACGATTGGCACCTGCGCAACGCCGTCGGCGAAGGGCCCGAGCCAGGCCTCGACGAGCACCGTCTCGCTCCCCGCTCCGAGCGCGTCGCTCAGGCGTGCCGCCGTCGAAAGAAGCAGCGCGCATTGCCGGACATCGCCGGCTTGCAACGCGGCGTCGAGTCGGCCGAGAAAACGCGACGCCGCCGGCGCGACGGGCTCGCCGAGCGCCCGGACGATTCGATTCCTCGCCGCCTCGACCGACGGAGCGCCCCACGCGGTGCTCGTGCCCACGCGCACCACGGCCGTGACGAGGTCGTCCAGCGCGAGGGCGAGCTCGTCGCGATCGATCGGGCCGGGCGCGGGAGGCGCGAACGAGACGAGCGTGCGGCTTGAGCGAGCCGCCGAGAGTGGCTCGATTGCGCCGGGAGGAGGCCACGACGGTGCAGCCAAGCCAGGCGACGAGGCCCGCGCCGATCCCGTCGCCGTGACCTGGTTGGAGCCTTCGAGCCCTGCATCGGCCGTCTCGCCCCCGTCGTGTGCGCAGGGCACCCACTCGATGCGCTCGCGACGCCCCCCCAGCTCGATCTCGACGATCACGCGCAGCACGCGACCCACGGGACGCATCAGCGCTCCCGACCCGCCCGACGTCGGCGGGCCGTCCGCCCCCCCGGCCGTCACGAGCGCGCCGCCGCGCATGCATCGCGGCGCCGTTCGAGCTCGACCCGCAGGGCAGCCGGTGCCCGTCGCAGGTCGAGCGCGAGCACCTCCTCGAGCAGCCCCCAGGCGACCTCCGAGCGCCCCTCCCGCTGGAGCTGCTCGGCACGACCGAGAAACGCGCGGACGAGGGAGCGGATCACGATCGGGTTGCCCTCGCAGCCCGCCCGGTCGGTCTCGAGCGCGCGTCGGAAGGCGGATAGCGCCCGCGACGTCTGACCGGCGCGCTCGAGCGTCATCGCGATGCGAACGAGGGGAAGTAGCCACCCGGGACGTCGGCTCGCCGCTCGCTCGAAGCGCGCGACCGCGCGCTCGACGGCCCCACCGATCATCCAGAGCCATCCGATGACGAAGTGAGCCGCGGACGCAAGGCGTGCGGCGAGCGGGGGAAGATCCAGCGGCACGCGAGGTTCGCTCGGCACGGCGCTCGCCAGGTGCCATGCCACCGATTCGCCGCGCAGCTCCAGACGCGCGCGGATGGCGGCGAGCGCCGCCTCGGCCTCGGCGACGAGGTCGGCGCGTCGGCCGGACGCTCGGACGCGCTCGATCACCGGGACCGCGCGTGCGTCCCCCAGGCGGCCCAGGGCGCGCAACGCGGCCCTAGCTTCGCGCACGTCCTCGGCGAGCGCATGCGCGGCCACGGCGTCCGTGTCCTCGCTGCGCCCCGCTGCCCCTAGTGCCTCGAGCGCGGCGAGCCGCTCGGATGCGTCTGTGGAGTCGAGCGCGGAGCGTGCGTGGGCGAGGCCGCGACCATCGCCGGCCCGCGCGAGTGCGCCGGCCACGACCACGCGCTCGAGCACCGACGCGGTCCGCTCGAGCGCCACGCTTAGGGCGGGAGCGACCCGCGGATCGTCGATCGAGGAAAGCGCACGCGCCGCCGCCATGACCAGCTCCCGATCCGCGGAGGCCAACGCCCAGAGCAACGCCGGAACGAGGCGCGGCTCGCCCGCGTCGCGCAGTGCGGCGACCAGCTCGTATCGGCGCGCCGGGCCGACGGCGGGGTCGGCGCCTTCGACCAGTGCGGCGACGTGATCGACCACGGCGTCGGGCAGATCGCGAGCGCGCAACAGCAGGGCTGCCCGCTCGCTCGCGCCGAGAGCACCCACGGGCTCGTCGGCGAGCTGGCCGTCCCAGTACCGGCCGACAGCCTCGACCAGTCGCATGGCGAGCCGCACGAACGCGTCCCGCTCGGCGCGCGCCACACGCCCCTGCGGCCCCCCCAGCGCGATCCGCAGGGCCTCGAGCTCGAAGGCGACCTCGACGTCGTCGCTCGACGAGAGCGCGTCCGCCTCCGCCCGGAGCACCTCGACGTCGAGACCGCGCGGCGGCGCCTCGAGCAGCCTCCGGAGCCGCTCGATGGCTGCCCGCCGCTGCACGAGCGAGCCGGCGCGCGCCAGCGCCGCGAGCGTCCTGACGTCGGTGACCGTGTCGAGTCCCCGTGCGCCGGCCACGCCGAGCCGACCGAGCAGGGAACCGTCGGCCGTGGCCGCCGCCTGCGACGCGAGGTGCGCTTCGGCCGACGCAGACCCATCCTGCGGCGCCTCGTGCTCCACCACGGCTTGGAGCGACGCGGCAACCGCCGCCTCCCGTTCCACGAGCCGACGAGCGGCGATCCGATCCTCGAGATCCGGAGGCAGCCCCGCTTGCGCGAGTTGCTGCGAGCCCGCCGCACCAAGACCGAGCGTAAGCAGACGCCGCGTCTCCCCGATCACGAGTCTGGCTCGCGAGCGTCCGGTGACGTCGATCGACACCACGGTAGCCGTTCGCCCGGAGACTCCTCGCGCATCGGCGCACGAGCCAGCGCGCGCGAGCCGGTCTCCTCTTTGGGCGCTTCGTCCTCGTCCTCGCGACCCGGCGCCTCGTCCTCGTCGGCCTCGGCAGGGCCTTCGTCGGCCTCACCGTCTCCGTCATAGCCCGCCTCGTCGAGCGGCGGGAGCGAGACGTCGTCGCCGGTGCGGTCCTGGTCCCCTTCGTCCTCGAACGTCCCTTCGGCACCCGAATCGGGCTCGGGCCCGGATCCCTCCTCTTCCTCCACGGCGTCGGATTCCGTGCCGCCGTCGTCGCCGTATGGACCGCTGTCCTCGAGCCAGCCGTTTTCGTGCCCGTCTTCGGCTTCCGGGTCGCCGCCCGACATGTCGACTGCGTCCCCCGATTCCTCCGAACCGTCCGTCCAGCGCCGCTCCTCGGACGCCCACGGCTCAAGCTCGTCGGACGCGTCGATCTCGCTCGCCGCGTCCTCGAGCTCGAGCCGTTCCTCGGTCGCGTCGATTTCCTCGACGTCGGTGTCGAAGACGGGCGCGGTCGGCTCGTCGCAATCCCCGTCGAGGGGGGGCAGGTCCACCTCGTCGTCGTGGAGCGGCGGCCTCACGACGACCCCGTTCCCGGCGCCTGCGACTGTTTCATGCGCGCCATCACTTCCTTCAGGTCGCCCCACACCGTTTTCTTGTGCTCCGGCGAACGCAGCAGGAATGCCGGGTGGAACGTAGGCATCACCGGGATGCCTCGCCAGTTCCCCCATCGGCCTCGCCAGGGGCCGGAACCCGGCGGCGCGCACCCCAGCGCAAGCGCGGCCGACTTGCCGAGCGCGACGATCCACTCGGGTCCGATGGCCTCGAGCTGCCCGACCAACCACGGGGAACACGACGCCACTTCGTCGGGCAGGGGCGTCCGATTCTTCGGCGGTCGGCACTTGACCACGTTGCAGATGTACACCTCGTCCCGCGTGAGTCCCATCGCCGCGATCATCTTGTCGAGCAGCTGACCGGCGGGACCCACGAATGGCTCTCCTTGCTGGTCCTCGTGGTAGCCCGGCCCCTCGCCGACGAACACCAGGCGAGCCGCAGGCGAGCCGCGCGCGAACACCGGCCGCGTGCGGCCGGCCGCCAGCCGGCACCGCTCGCACCGTGCCGATTGCTCGGCCAGCTCCTGGAGCCGGACGAGCCGCTCCGCCATGGGCAGCCCACGTGGACGCTCGGGGAGGGGCTCGCGAGCCGGCCGCTCCGCCTGAGGCACTTCGTCGAGCCCTGGCAACCACGGAGCCGCGCCGGCCGGAGCCTCCGAAGCGGCGGCGTGCGTGATGCTGGGATCGAAGGAGCCTCGCTCCGCCACCGACGCGACCACACCCAGCGCGGGATCGCGCTGGGGTGCGACCGTCTCGGCCGCCGACGCGGTGCGTCGTCCACGGCGTGGCTCTGTCGAGGCGAGATCCGGAATGCCGCGCCCGCCGAGATACGAGTCCCAGCGCAGCCACGCATGGAGCAGCGCTCCGAGCTCGTGCCGATCCAACTCGTCGCTCCGGCTCATCGCGTCCGTCGACGTCCGCCCGATCCGTGCAGACTGGGGGCGGCGCCCCGCCGCCCCCCTTCCCTTCGCCAGGTGGGGTTGTAGCACGCACCAAGGGGCACGAAGCGGGAGCCTCGTCGAGTCCGCGGACGCCTCGAACGCCCCGCGCAACGGAGGCGTCGATCGGAGCGCCTAGGCGTGGGTCATGCCTCGGTGCATGGATCTCGGACACGCGCACGGACTGCGGCTCGGACTCGGGCTCGGACCCGAACTCGGTCTCGGGCTCGAAGCACCGCGACGTGAGTAAGTCGCCCGAGTGCGTTGACGCCGTGGAAGCACGGTCGTTATCCTCCTGGTGCTCGGGAGGACGTCCCCCTTGGCAGCACGCGTATTCGCAGCCGGCGAGACCAACGTCGGCATGAAGCGGTCGCACAACGAGGACAGTTTCGGCGTGATGGACAGCCACCACCTCTACGTGGTGGCCGACGGCATGGGCGGCCATGCCTCGGGGGAAGTGGCCAGCCGCATGGCCATCGAGACCCTGCGGGACTTCTTCGCGGCCACGGCCAACGATCCCGAGGCGACGTGGCCGTACAAGATGGACAAGAGCCGCGGCTACGAGGAGAACCGCCTCATCACGGGGATCAAGCTCGCTAACCTCCGCATCTACGAGGCCCAGCAACGCGACCCGAAACTGCGTGGCATGGGCACGACGATCGTCGCGGCCCTCGTGGTGGACGAGGGCGTGCTCATCGGGCACGTGGGCGACTCGCGCGTCTACCGCCTGCGCGACGGCAAGCTCGAGCAGCTCACCGAAGACCATTCGCTGCTCAACGACTACATCAAGATGAAGAAGCTGTCCGAGGAAGAGATCCGCAACTTTCCGCACAAGAACGTCATCGTGCGGGCCCTCGGCATGAAGGACCACGTGAAGGTCGACACGTTGCTCGATCAGCCCCACACGGGCGACGTCTACGTCCTGTGCACCGACGGCCTGTCGGGGCCCGTCAGCGACGAGGAGATCCGGGCGACGCTCGAGGGCGCGAGCGACCTGCGCAACGCCCTCGAGAAGCTCATCGCGCGCGCCAACGAGAACGGGGGGCCCGACAACATCACCTGCGTGTTGCTCAAGGTCATCGGCGTCGGCTGACCCCGCGCGGCTCGTCGACGCCCGAGACGTGGGGGCGCACAATGTCGGTGGCTTGCCGCACGAGCGCCAATTCGTCGTCGAGGGAATGACGTGCGCGGCGTGCGCCCGGCGCGTCGAGCGGGCGCTGCAACGCGTTCCGGGCGTGCTCGACGCGTCGGTCGATCCGGTCTGCGGTCGCGCGCGCGTGCGTGCCGACGAATCCGTGCTCGACGTCGACCTCGGAGCGGCCATCACGCGCTCCGGCTATTCGATGCGCCCCATCGCGCCGGGACCGCCGGCCATCGACCCGGTGCGTGCCGTCGGGCCGCGACGCGCGCTGGATGCCGTGCTGCTCGCAGGGGCGCTCGTCGCGTTCGCCATGGTGCCGTCGCTGCGTGCGCTCGGCGGCCCGTGGCTCGAGGCCCTGCTCGCGATCTGCATCATGCTCGGGCCCGGCCTACCCGTGCTCCGAGGGGCTGCTCGAGCCGTACGCGCCGGCACGGCCAATGCCGACGTGCTCGTGACGCTGGGAGCCCTGGCCGCGCTCGGGCTCTCGGCACCCGCGCTCGTCGATGCGCGAGACGATTCCCGGCCCCGGTGGTTCGAGACGGCGGGCGTGCTCGTCGCGCTGCTCGTCGTGGGGCGGGCGCTCGAGGGGCGGGCACGCGACCGAGCCACCGCCGCGCTTTACGAACTGCTGTACGCGCGCCCCCCGCGCGCCACGGTGCTTCGCGATGCGGGCCCCGTCGAAGTCTACGCGCACCAGGTGCGCGTGGGCGAGCGGGTGCACGTCCGGGCTCACGAGCGCGTGCCCGTCGACGGGCGGGTCGTCGAGGGACGCGGCGAGGTGGACCTGTCCGCCGTGAACGGTGAAAGCGCGCCGGTGCCACGGGGGCCGGGAGACGAGGTCCCGGCCGGCGCCATCAACGGCGGCTCGCCGCTGATCCTCGAGGCGGTTCGCGTGGGCACGCAGACGACGATCGCCCAGATCGCATCGCTCGTCGCCGCCGCGCAGCTCGACCGTCCGGCCATCCAGCGCCTCGCCGACCGCGTCAGCGCGCGGTTCGTGCCGGCCGTCGTCCTCGTTGCGCTCGGCACGTTCGCCCTGTGGGCCGGGCCGCTCGGCGCCGATTTCGGCCGCGCCGCCATGATCGCGACGAGCGTGCTCGTCGTCGCCTGCCCGTGCGCGCTGGGGCTGGCGACGCCGCTCGCCCTGCACGTGGCCAACGGCGCGCTCTTGCGCCGCGGCGTGATCGTGCGCGAAGCCGCAGCCATCGAGCGCGCCGCGACCGTCCGTACGGTGCTCTTCGACAAGACGGGGACGTTGAGCCGCGGACGCCCAGAGCTCGTCGACGTGGTCGTCCTCGACGATGCGTCCCCACGCGAGGTCGTTCGAGCCGCTGCCGCGCTCGAAGTGGCGAGTCCACACCCACTGGCCGGGGCACTGCTGCGCGCCGCCGGCGGTCCGCCTCCCGGAGCGGAACGGGTCGAGTCCGTGCCGGGCGCCGGCGTGCGCGGATGCGTCGATGGACGCTGGATCGCGGTGGGTTCCGAGGCGCTGCTCGAGGCACCGCTCGACGACGCGCCGGCCCGTGCGCTCGCGTCCATCCGGGCGGAGGGGCGAACGGCGGCCCTCGTGCTGCGCGACGGCCGTCCGTGGGCCGTCCTCGGCTTCGCCGACGTCCCCCGCGAACAGGCCGCCGAGGCCATCGCGAAGCTCCGCGCGATGGGCATCGCGGTCGGCATGGTCTCCGGTGACCATGAGGCTCCTGCCCGCGCCCTCGGGCGAGCGGTCGGGCTCTTGCCCGAGGAAATCGTCGCGAGCTGCTCCCCCACCGACAAGGTTCGTGTCGTGCGCGGGCGTGCCGCAGCCGGACCCGTCGCATTCGTGGGCGACGGCATCAACGATGCGCCGGCACTCGCCGCGGCGTCGGTCGGCATCGCGATGGCGACGGGCGTTGCACCGGCCGTGCGCGCGGCTCCGATGAGCTTGCTGCGAACCGACCTGCGCGTGATCGCCGAAGTCCTGACGTTGTGCCGACGTGCGATGCGAACGGTTCGTATCAACCTCTTCTGGGCGTTCGCGTATAACGTCGCGATGGTCCCGCTGGCCGCCACCGGCCTGCTGGAAGAGCTGGGCGGTCCCATGCTCGCAGCGGCTGCCATGACGCTGTCGTCTGTGAGCGTCGCGATGGCCTCCTTTTTTGCCGCACCACGCCATCGGCCACTGCGTGGTCCATCCGATCCCGCGCACTCCGGAGCATCGCCGACGCCTGAAAACATCGGAGAGGGTGGTTGATCGCGGCTCGGGCTCGGGTACGGGAACGGAATCGGACTGCGGCTCGGGAGCGGACTCCGACAAAGGTTCGGACTCCGACTCGGACTCGGTGTCGGTCCCGGTGGCGGGCTCGGGCTCGGTTTCGGACTCCGACGCGCGCTCGCACTCGGGCTCGCAACACCCCTCGCCGACGTCGAGGAACGTGACCCCCGCCGCGAGAGCGGGGTGGCGATCCGCGATGGCTCGTCGTAGCTTCCGTCGTGGTGAGGATCGTCCTGACGAGTTCGGCGGTCACCATGCTGCTCGGCCTGTGCGCATGCGAGGGGCCGTCGAGCGGCCTTGCGGAGGGCGCGACGTGCGTCCGCACGAGTCAGTGCGCCCGCGGACTGGCGTGCGTACGCGGACGATGCTCGAGCGACCTCGGCCCACTCGCCGAAGCGGGCGTGCTTCCGCCCATCGACACGGGCATGCGTGACGCGGTCGATCGGGACGGCGAGCCGGATGCCGACCCGGACGCCGAGACGGACGGCGCGCCCGACGACGTCCCTGCGGTGGATGCGCGGCCCGGTACGGACGCCGCGGCCGACTCGCCGAGCGACGTCGCCCGCCCGGATGCAGGCCGCGACGGCGGCCCGATGGACGCGGGCTCCGAGGACGCAGACATGGGCGGCGAGGATGCCGCGACCGAGGATCCGGGCAGCTCCGATCCCGACGGCGGCTGAAGGCCATCCTCGAGTGGGCGCTTCTCCGGCCCGACGTTGCACCCTGCCTCGGGCTCGGGCTCGAACTCGAGCTCGGTCTCGGACTCGGGCTCGGGCTCGGGCTCGGGCTCGGACTCGGACTCGGACTCGGGCTCGGACTCAGGCTCGGGCTCGGACTCGGGCTCGGACTCGGGCTCGGGCTCGGACTCGAGCTCCGCCCCGGTCTCCGGGACCCGGCCTCGGCTCGCGCGTCCGTCCCGACGCCGCCCGCAGCGCGTTGCGGAGTCTGGACACCGCTGGTAGGTGAGCGGCGCGATGCGCATCGGCATGATCGGC
>JANWZI010000007.1 GCA_025054695.1 Myxococcota bacterium
CGACAGCGTGCCCCCCAGCTGCTTCATTCGCTCTCCCAGCCGCGGAAAGAGCGCCACGACCTCGTCCATGCGCCTGCGCAGCGCGGCCGGCTCGCGACGCACGTAGCCGCCGAGCTCGAGGTTCTCACGCACCGTCAGATTGCCGAAGATGGCTCGGCCCTCGGGCACGAGCGAGACCCCGAGCGCCACGATCCGGTGCGTCGGAAGATTGCCCACGTCGTGACCGAAGACCGCCACCGAGCCGCGCCCCCGCACCAGGCGCACGATCGCCCGCAGCGTGCTCGACTTGCCGGCCCCATTGGCCCCGATCAGCGCCACGATCTCGCCCGGTTCGACGCGCAGGCTGACCCCGCGCACGGCGCGGATCCCGCCGTACGCGACGTGCAGGTCCTCGACCAGGAGCGCCGCGCTCACGAGCCGGCCCCCGATCCGGCGACCGATGGCTCGCCCAGATACGCCGCGAGCACCGCCGGATGGTTGCGTACCTCGTCCGGCGTGCCCGACGCGATGGTCTCGCCGTGGTCGACGCAGTGCACGTGCTCGCAAACGCCCATCACCACGTGCATGTTGTGCTCGACGAGCACCACCGTGAGCCGGAACGTGTCCCGCAGCCAGCGGATCTGCTCCTTGAGCACGTCGGCTTCCTTGCTGTTGAGGCCCGCGGCCGGCTCGTCGAGCAGCACCAGGCGCGGCTCGAGCATCAGCGCGCGTGCGATCTCGACCCGTCGTTGCGACCCGTACGGCAGATTGCGCGCCTGCTCGTCCGCGAGCGCGGACAGCCCCAGCACCTCGAGCAGCTCGTCGGCCTTGCGCCGCAGCGCCCGCTCGCCGTCCGACCAGCGTCGGGTGCGCAGAACCGTGCCGAGAAGCCCGACTCCGCGTCGATGGTGTCCCGCCACCATCACGTTCTCCCGCACCGTCATCTCGCCGATGAGCCGGATGTTCTGGAACGTCCGCGCGATGCCCATCAGCGCGATGCGCGCCGGCGGCAGCCCCCCGATCGGACGGCCGTCGAAGAGCACTTCCCCGCCGTCGGGGCGGTAGATCCCGGTGATCACATTGAACAGCGTCGTCTTGCCCGCGCCATTGGGGCCGATGAGCCCGAAAATCTGCCCGGCCTCGATCCGCAGCGAAACGCCCGAAATGGCCCGCAGGCCCCCGAAGACCTTGTGTACCTCGCGCAGCTCGAGCAGCGGCCGCCCACCGCTCACGAGGCCCCTCCCGTACGCCGGGCGCGCCACCACCGCCCAACCGCCGCGAGATCGAGCTCGCGCGTTCCAAGAAGGCCCTGCGGCCGCACGATCATGAGCACGACCAGCAACAGCGCATACGCGACCAGCCGGTACTCGGCCCACTGCCGGAACAGCTCCAGCGTGACGGCCACGAAGATGCCGCCGAGCACCGCGCCGGTCACGCTGCCCAGGCCCCCGACGATGATCATCACGATCATGTCGACCGAACGGTCGAGCTTGAAGTCGTCGGGGCGCACGGCGCTCTGCAGGTGTGCGAACAGCGCGCCCGCAATCCCCGCCGCCGCGGCCGACACGACGAAGGCCATCACCTTCAGGCGCGTCGTCGGCAAACCCACGGCCTCGGCAGCGATCTCGTCCTCGCGGATCGCGCGCAGCGCGCGCCCGTAGGAGCTGCGCGTCAGGTGCGCGACGACCGTCACGACGATCACGGCCCACAGGGCGACCCAGAAAAAGCTCGTGTACGTGGTCAGGCCGAGGGGACGGCCGCCGCTGTATCCCGTGGCGCCGCCGAACGTCTCGCTGTTGTTGAACAGCAGCCGGATGATTTCGCCGAAGCCCAGCGTGACGATCGCGAGGTAATCGCCCCGCAACCGCAGACTCGGCACGCCGACGAGGAACCCGGCGATTGCGGCCACCGTGGCGCCGACGAGCACGCCGCTCGTCAACGCCACCGCCTGTTGGGCGAACGTCGGCAGCGCGGTCAGCGAGGGACCGAGCCACGTTTCGAGCTGCACCACCGTGTACGCGCCCCCGTACGCGCCCACGGCCATGAACCCCGCGTGACCGATCGAGAACTGGCCCGTCGTTCCGTTGATGAGGTTGAGGCCGACGGCGAGGATCGCGTTCAGGCCGCAGAAGATGACGATCCGCACCGCATACTCGACGAGGAACGCCTCGAAGAGCCGATCGAGACCCCAACAGAGGGCGACGACGAGCAACGCGATGGCGCCGCGGCGCAACCAGCGGCTCATACCTTCTCCTGGCGCACGGTGCCGAGCAGGCCCGCGGGTCGCAGCAGCAGCACCCCGATGAGCAGCACGAACGTGATCGCGTCGCGGTAGTCGGCGGAAAGGTATCCCGCGGTCATCTGCTCGGCGACGCCGATGAGCAGCCCGCCGAGCGCGGCGCCGCGGATGTTGCCGATGCCGCCGACGACGGCCGCGACGAAGGCCTTCAATCCGACGAGCACGCCCATCTGCGGGTCGCACTTGCTCTGGTCGAGGCCGAAGAGGATCCCGCCCGCGGCGGCGAGCGCCGAGCCGATGGCGAACGTCTGCGCGATGACGCGGTCGACCGCGATCCCCATCAGCCGCGCGGCGCCCATGTTGAAGCTCAGCGCCCGCATGGCCTTGCCGGTCCAGGTCCGGTGCACGAGCAGCTCGAGGGCCACGACGAGCACGATCGCGATGGCCACGATGAGCAGCTTGACGTTGGTGACGACCACCCCGCCGACGTCGTAGACGCGCTCGACGACGATGCGCGGGAAGCTCTCCGGGTCGGCGCCGAAGACGAGCATGCCGAGGTTCTGCAACAACAACGAGACGCCGATAGCGGTGATGAGCGCCGTCAGCCGGGGAGCACCGCGCACCGGCCGATAGGCCAGCCGCTCGATGGTCAGCCCCAACATCGCGGCCCCCGCCATCGCCGCGAGCATCACGACGAGCGCCTGGTGCGGCCCGAACGCCTCAGGACGCATCGCCTCATAGCCCAGCGCCAGCGCCGCGTAGATGCCAACGTAGGTACCGACCATGAACACCTCGCCGTGGGCGAAGTTGATGAGGCCCAGCACCCCGTAGACCATCGTGTAGCCGAGGGCGATGAGCGCGTAGATCGCCCCGACGGTCAGGCCGTTGACGAGTTGTTGGAGGAAGGTGACCAAGCGGCGTCAGCTTCGCGGAGCGGCAGCCGGATCCCGCGCCTCGGGAACGCGCTCGCCGCCGCCGGAACCCGGTCGTTCGGCGGGGGCAGCGGCGCCCGTCGTGGACGCCCCCGAAGGCGGTGGAACCGTCGTCGGCGAGCTACCCGTGCCGGTCCCCGCGCCGCCGGTCGTTGCCGGCTGCGTCGGCGGATCGATCTGCGCCTCGAAGCGATCCCCCTCGGCCGTGACGCGGAGCACGACGGCCGGCTTGATGGGATTGCGCTTCTCGTCGAACGTGATGCGTCCCGTCACCCCCTCGACGTTCGCCGTAACGAGCGCATCCCGGATGGCGACGGGCGTCAGTTCCCTCGCGCGGCGCATCGCGTCGAGGAGGACGAGCGCGGCGTCGTAGCCCAGGGCGGCGAGCCCACTGGGCGTCTCGCCGTGTCGCGCGCGGTAGCGCTCGATGAACCCGCGCGTCCGGTCGTCGACGCGATCGGGCGCGAAGTGATTGCTGTAGTAGCTCCCGACGATGTCGGGTCCGCCGATTGTCCGCAACTCCGGGCTGTCCCAGCCGTCGCCGCCGAGCAGCGGCACCGTCAGCCCGAGCCGTCGCGCCTGCCGCGCGATGTTGCCCACCTCGGTGTAGTAGCCGGGGATGAACAGCCCGTCGGGCCCCGCGGACTTGATCGCGGTCAGCTGCGCGCTGAAGTCCGTGTCGCCCGCGTTGTAGCTCTGGTCGGCGACGATCGTCCCGCCGCCCGCCGTGAAGGCCTCGGTGAACGCCCGCGCCAGGCCGATGGAATAGTCACTGCGCACGTCGCGCAGGATGGCCACGCGGGAAAGACGCAGGTTCTCGCGCGCGAAACGCGCCATCACGGTGCCCTGGAACGGGTCGATGAAGCAAACACGGAAGACGAAGTCACCGATCTCGGTGACCTGCGTGTTCGTCGAAGACGGCGAGACCATCGGCACGCGCCGCCGCTGCGCAATCCTTCCGCCGACCAGGGAAAGACTCGACTGCACCTCGCCCAGCAGGGCCACCGCCTTCTCCACGTCGATGAGCCGGCTTACCGCGTTGCCCGCCTCATCCGCCTGACCGCGATCGTCGATGGTCACGAGTCGCACCTGCCGCCCGCGGATGCCCCCCGCGGCATTCGTCTCGTCGATGGCCAACTGCGCGCCCCGCTGCGTCTCCTGACCGAACGTGGCCGTCGATCCGGTCATCGACAGGTACGCGCCGATCACGATGTCCCCCGTCGCTCCGGCGCCCGGCGCGGTCGTCGACGCCCCTGCCGACCCCGACTCGGCGGACCGATCCTTGCACCCCGCAGCGAGCACCAATAGGAGCCCGAGGGTCGTTGCGCCCCGTCGCATGGCGATTCCTCCCCGCGACCCACACGGTCGCGCGCGCCGCCACCTAGCAGAAAGCCCCGGTGCGGACAACGCCTCGAGGCCGCGGGCGACTTCAGCCCGGCGTCCGGTACACTTGGACGCCGAACTCCCCGGCGCCAGCGAACATGCGAACCTGAACGCGATAGGCGCCGGCACGCTCGGGGCAGATCGGCGCGTTCAAACCGAGCACGGGATAGGCGTCGACCGCGGTGTCCTGCTGGACCTGCACGCCGGCCGGATCGAACAAGAACAGGTCCAGATCGGTCACGCCCTGTCCGCCCACGGCCACGATGCGGAAGCAGTGACCCGCCTGCAGCACCGCCTGGAAGTCCTGACTCTCACCCGTCGAGAGTCGCCCGCGCTGCATCGGAGTGGCCGCGATCATGTTCGGGGCGAAGAGCGCAACCCGACGCAGCATCTCCGCGTCCAGCGGGTCGGAGGGGTCGAGGGGCGGCACGCCCTCGTCTGCCGTCGGCCGGACGGGACGGCCGGGCTCTGGCCTGGCGACGGGCGGGCCGGATGGCGCGGCCTCGGAACCGCAGCCGACTTGGAACAGCACGGCGAGGGCACGAACCAAGACGCGGGCCACGGATCGAGCGTACACCAGGCGTCCGGTTCGTTCCGCATCGCCGTCGAGCGAGGGAAACCAGAGGCTGGTGGTTGCGGACTCACGCTCGCGCGCGGTCTCGGGCCCCGACTCCGACTCGAACTCAGGCTCCGGCTCGTTCGCGATCTCGGGCCCCGTCTCGAGCTCGCGCCGGGGCTTGGGCCCGAACCGGGGTACGCTTCGAACCTCGAACGGCCAACCGCGCCGGGCCCTCGTCGTCCCCCCAGGCCAGACGGAACCTCTTCGTCCGCCGCGCCACCACCCGGCGCCGTTGCTCTGACGCTCGCTGTCGGCTTTCCGACGATCCGCCAACTCCAGACGACGAGATCCATCGGCTTCCACGCGGTCGCGTCTTTGGCACGCTCACTGCTGTCGTGGCGAACCGTGAGCCTCTTCGACTCGTCTGATCCGTGCGCGCTCGTTTCTTGCCCTCTGCTCGACACGCCTCGACTCCTCTCCGCCACCGCCGAGGCGGTGCGCCGTCCCACGGCGGACACGTCGCGTCCGTTGCCGCCGCCCGACGCACCCCATCACACATCGCCCCGCGCGCGGACTACTCGCCGCGAGTCGTCGAGCCACTTTCCTCGTCGAGTTGCGTTCGACGTCGTCGGGCCCTCACCCGCGCCGCTGCGCGCCCGCGCGTATGGAGTCGCTCCGAGCCCATGCCCCCGCAGTACGAATCCGGCCGCGTCGGCATCCCGTCGCGACGACCTGCTCCGCCGGGGATTGCCGCTGGTGCGACGGATCGCGTTCCGGCTCGCGCGGAGACTGCCCCCGTGCGTCGACGTCGGAGACCTCGTCGGAGCCGGCTGCGAGGGACTGCTGCGCGCCATCGCGAGCTACGATGCGGCGCGCGACGCCGCCTTCGAGGCCTACGCGGAGATGCGCATCCGGGGGGCGATGTTCGACGAGTTGCGGCGGTTCGACCCGGTCACCCGTCACGGTCGGCGACGGATGGCGCAGATCGGGCGCACGATCCGCGCGCTCGAGTCCCATCTCGGGCGGCCGCCGGACGACGATGCCGTCGCGGAGGCTCTCGGCATCGACATCGAACGGTATCACCGGGTCTGCGACGACCTTTCACGCGCCCCCGCCCTTGCGTGCTCCGGGGAGGTCGATCCGGACAGCATCGCGGACCCCGCACACGAGGACCTGGAGCCGTTCGACCGTGCGTACCTTCGGAGCAAGCTCACCGCCGTGATCGCGACGCTGCCCGAACGCCAACGACGTATTCTCGTCCTCTACTACGCCGAGCAGCGCACGCAGGCCGAAATCGGACGGCTCCTCGGGATCACGGAGAGCCGCGTCTGCCAGGTCCTCGCTGAGAGCGTCGCGCAACTGCGCATCTTGCTCGCGGGATCCGACGAGGTTCCGGCAGCGGCCTGATCGGGACCACCGCATCAGCCGCACGCGGCCTCGGATTCGGGCTCGGACTCCGGCTCGTGCTCGGATTCGGAACTCCCCTCGGTCAGCTCAACCCATGTGACCGCCGCTGTCAGCCCACAGTGGCGTCCGTCCCCGCGTGGTACCGTCGTCGGCGGACACAGATGGACGGTCGCGGAAGGGATTGACAGCCCCGCGGGGGCCGCCCGACGATGCGCGCGATGGCCGGACGCCCCCGCATCGTCGTGGCCGACGACGACCTCGAGATTCTCGCGCTCCTCAAGCGACATCTGGTGCGCATGGACGCCGAAGTCGTCGAGGCGAGCGACGGGGAGGAGGCCTTGCGTGCCGTGCGGCGGCACCGCCCGGATCTCGTGATCCTCGACGTGATGATGCCGGGCATGAGCGGGTGGGAGGTCTGTCGCGCGATCCGCGACGACGAGTCGCTCGCGCGCACCGGCGTTATCATGCTCACCGGCATCGGCGAGCGACTCAACGAGATGACCTCGCCGCTGTACGGCGCGGACGAACACCTCGACAAGCCCTTCGATTTCGGGGAGCTCGATCAGAAGATCCGCAACGTGCTGCGCGCACGGCGCGAGGAGGGCTGACGCGATTGCGCCTTGACGCAGCCGCGTCGATCGATCGGGGCGATGCGCGATGCACGAACGATTCTCGTGGGGCCGTGCGTGCGTCGAGATCGAGGCGAGGCCAGGCTACCTCCACGTCGTCGAGAGCGGGCGCCTCGAATCGCTCGACGAGCTTCGCGCGTATCTGCGGACGCTCGAGGACTGCATCGCCCGCACCGGTCTGCGCCGTGCCATCATCGACGCGCGCGGCGAGGAACCGGGCGCCAGCCGTCCGGATCTCGTGCGCGAGATGTGGCGCTGGCTGGGCTCGCCGGCCGCGTTCCAAAAAGTCGCGTACGTGCTTCCCGATCCGCTCGCCGTCGCTCGGGTCAACATGACGGCTCTCGCGAAGCGTCGTCCGGTCCGCGCCTTCGACAACGTGCCGGAGGCCGCCGCCTGGCTTCTGCGCACCACGCTCCTTCCCACCGCCTGATACGCGGTCGGGCCGGGACTCGGGCTCGGCCCCAGACTCGCGCTCAGGCTTGGTCTCGGACTCTGTCTCGGACTCGATTTCGGACTCGCTCGTGCGTTCGAAGGCGCGTGACCCGACTCACGGGCCCTCAGTCCGCCGCGTCTTGGATGAACCCGCGTGCGATGTGCGGAGGAGCGGGATGGGGACCCGGAAGCGGCCGGATCGCGACGGCCGTCACCTTGAATTCCGGGCACCCCGTGAGCGGATCCCTCCCGGGTCCCGTCAGCACGTTCGTCCGCAGCTCCGGGAAGTGGAACGCCAGGAACAACTGCCCGGGCGCGACCCGACGCGACCAGCGTGCCCAGACCTGCACGCGCCCCTGCTCGCTCTCGACCTCGCAGCGCGCGCCGTCGGCGATCCCGAGCCGCGCGCCGTCGTCGGGATGCAGCTCGAGCATGTCGGTGCCCTGCAGCGCGAGGTTCGGCGTCCGGCGCGTCTGGGTGCCCGCGTTGTAGTGCGCGAGCTGCCGCCCGGTGACGAGAAGGAACGGATACCGCTCCGAAGTCTGCTGGCGCGAGGGCGTCCATTGCGCGCAGTGCAGCGCCGCGCGCCCCGAGGGGGTGTCGAATCGCTCCTCGTACAGGATGGGCGTTCCCGGATGCTCCGCGTCGAAGACCGGCCACTGCAGTCCCTGGGTCCCCAGCCGCGCGTGGGAGACGCCGCGCAGCTCCGGCGTGAGCGCCGCGATTTCATCCATGATGTCCGCCGCGTCGCGATGCGGCAGCGGACGACCCAGGCGCGCGGCGAGCTCGAGCAGCACGTCGATCTCCTCGCGCACGGCGCCCGGAGGCTCGACGACGCGCCGCACGAGCTGGATCCGCCGCTCGGCGTTGGTGAACGTGCCGGTTTTCTCGAGGAAACTGGCCCCGGGCAGCACCACGTGCGCGAACTGCGCCGTGCGGCACTCGAACAGGTCGTGCACGACGAGCAGCTCGAGCGCGCGAAGGGCCTGTTCGACCTTGTCGACCTCCGGCTCGCTCTGCGCGATGTCGTAGCCCTGCACGTACAGGGCGCGCAGCCGACCGTCGCGCGCCGCCTCGAGCATTTTGGGTAGGGTCATGCCCGGCTCCTCGGGGAGCTTCACGCCCCAGCGCGCCTCGAACGGCGCTCGCGTCGCCGGGTCGGCGAGCGGCCGATACATCGTCAGATACGTGGGCAACGCGCCGACGTCGCTCGAGCCCTGCACGTTGTTCTGACCGCGCAGCGGATGCACCCCGCCGCCGCGCCGGCCCACGTTGCCCGTCAGCAGCGCGAGGTTGGCCAGACACCGCACCCCGTCGACGCCCTGTGCCTGCTCGGTCACGCCGAGCCCGTACGCGATGAGCGCGGGCCGATGGCCGCCGTACAGGTGCGCCGCACGCTCGATGTCCGCGGCCGGCACGCCCGTGATCGCAGCGGCGCGCTGCGGCGTCCACGACTCCAAGTGCGCCGCGAGCGACTCGAATCCGTCCACGCGCGCGGTCAAGAACGCCCGGTCGACCAGCCCGTCGCGCACCAGCACGTGCGCGAGCGCGTTGTACAGGGCGACGTTGGTACCCGGCCGAAGCTGGAGGAACACGTCCGCCAGGCGCACCAGCTCGATCCGCCGCGGGTCGGCGACGACGAGCCTGGCGCCGCGCAGCACCGCCTGCTTGATGCGGGCGCCGAGCACCGGATGGCCTTCGGTCGGGTTGGCGCCCGTCACGAAGAGGACCGCGGCCTCGTCGATGTCCGAAAAGCTCCCCGTGCTCCCCGAGCGCCCGAACGAGCGGATGAAGCCCAACGAAGTCGGCGAGTGGCAGACGCGCGAGCAGTTGTCGACGTGGTTAGTGCCGACGACCGCACGCGCGATCTTCATCACGAGGTAGTTCTCCTCGTTCGTGCAGCGGCTGCTCGAGACGAAGCCAATGGCACCCGGTCCGTACCGCGCCCGGATCTCGATCAGGCGCTCGGCCACGAACGACAGCGCCTGCTCCCAGCTCGCCTCGCCCAGGGTTCCGTCCGCGCGGCGCAGCAGCGGCGCGCGCAGTCGCGCCTCGGAGAACGCGTACCGGAAGGCGAACCGGCCCTTGAGGCACGCGTGCCCGAGGTTGCTCGGCCCGTCCGGCGCCGGGTGCATCGCGACGACGGCTCCGTCCCGCACGACCGCGTCGAACCCGCAGCCGACGCCGCAATAGGCGCACGTCGTCCGCACGACGCGATCGACGGGGGCCCCCTTGCCCAGGCCTCGGTCCTCGATGGCGCCCGTCGGACAGCTCGCCGCGCACGCGCCGCACGAGACGCACGCGCTGGCCTCGAACCCCACGCCCGGACCGGCCGCGATGACCTCGTTCCAGCCGCGCCCCGCATACGTGAGGGCGAACGTCCCCTGCACCTCGTCGCACGCGCGAACGCACCGCCCGCACAGGATGCAGCGCTCCAAATCGAGCGCGAGGTAGGGATGGCGCTCGTCGCGTCTCGCCGCTCGTCGCGGTCCGTCGAAGCGCGAGCCGTGCAGCCCGAAGTGACGCGCGACGGCGTCGAGCTCGTCGGCATTGTAATCTGGATTGCAGTTTGCGTCGCCGGCCGCCGCAGCCCGCTCGGGCGGCCGCACCTCCGAGAGCACGAGCTCGACGACCGTGCGCGCGACGCGGCGCGCGACCGGGTCGTCGGTCCGCACGACCAATCCCGGCTGCGCGGGTGTCGTGCACGCCGCGACGGGCCCGCGCGCCCCCTTCACGCCCACCAGGCAAACGCGACAGCTGCCGACGGCCGACAGGTTCGGCTGCCAGCACAGCGTCGGAACGTACACGCCCGCGCGCCGCGCCACCTCGAGGAGGCTTTCGCCCGGCCGCGCCCGAACCGTCTTGCCATCGAGCTCGATGTCGAACGTGGGTGTCTTGCCGTTCGTCGGGCTCATGCGCGGACCTCCCCTGCCATCGGTTCCCCGAGCAGCTCCGCTCCGAAGTGGCGGAAGAGCGACGCAATGGGATCGGGAATCGCCCCACCGTGCGCGCACAACGAACCGAGCCGCATCGTCTCGAGCAGCTCGAGCAACAGCTCCGCATCCGCTCGCCTCTCGGCGGCGGGGCGCGCCGGGTCGAGCCGCCGCACGATCTCGAGGGCGCGGTGCGTGCCGATGCGGCACGGGAAGCACTTGCCGCACGACTCGTCGGCCGCGAACTCGAGCAGGTGCTCGGCGATGGCGCGCGCGCTCGTGCGCTCGTCCCACGCGACCACGCTGCCGTGACCGAGCAGCGCCCCGCGCGCGGCCATCTCCTCGAAACCCAGCCGCACGTCGAGCTCGTGCGCGGGGAGGATCCCGCCGAGCGGGCCTCCGACCTGGACGGCCTTGATGCGGTGCCCGACGCGCAGCCCCCCGGCCACCTCCTCGACGAGCCCGCGCAGCGTGAGACCGAGCGGCACCTCGTAGATGCCCGGCCACTCGAACAGACCGTTGAAGCAGAAGCACTTGGTGCCCCGGCTCTGCTCCGTGCCCCACGCGGCGTAGGCGTCCGCGCCGTGCCTCAGAATCCAGCCGAGGTTCGCGAGCGTCTCGACGTTGTGCACCACGGTGGGCCGTTCGAACAGCCCGCGCTCGGCCGGATACGGCGGCCGCGCCGTCACCATGCCGCGCAGCCCTTCGAGCGAGCGCAGCAGCGCCGTCTCTTCGCCGCACACGTACGATCCGGCGCCTTCGACGACGTCCACGTCGAACGCGAACGGCGTGCCGAGCACGCGCTCGCCGAGCAGGCCGGCCGATCGGGCCTGCTCGACCGCGTCGCGCAGCCGGGGCGTCGCGTGCGGATATTCGCTCCGTACGTAGACCACGCCGCGCCGCGCGCCGATGGCCCGGGCGCAGATGGCCATGCCCTCGAGCAGCGCGAACGGATCGCGCTCCATCAGCGCCTTGTCGATGTAGGAGCCCGGATCGCCCTCGTCGCCGTTGGCGACGACGAACGCCTCGTCGGCCGCGCGCGCGTGCGGCGCCGCGAGCCTCCACTTGCGCCCCGTCGGAAAGCCCGCTCCGCCACGTCCGCGCAGCCCGGAGCCTTCGAGCACGGCGATGACCTCGTCGGGCGTCATCTGCAACGCGCGCCGCAAGCCCTCGAAGACCCCGTGGGCGCGCGCGACCTCGAGCCGCGTCGCGTCCAGACCCTGGTGCCGCAGGCGCTCGAGCACGATGGCCGGGCCTCCGCCCACGACGCACGGCGGCACGGCCGCGCGCTGCGCGTCCGGCAGTTCCGGCGCGTCGAGCGATCGAGCCAGCCGCTGCGCCGCCTTCTCGTCGAGGCGAGCGACGACGTGCCGCTCGACCGCGGCGACCGGCGCCGCGTGACAGAAGCCGAGGCAGTAGACGGGCTCGAGCGAGACCGATCCGTCGGGCGACGTCTGTCCCAATCGCAGTCCGAGCGCCCGCTCGAGCCAGCGCACCGGCGCATCGCCCGCCTCGGCGTGACATGCGCTCCCACGGCAGACCCGCACGCGCCGCCGTCCGCGAGGCTCGGTCGACAGATCCCCGTAGAACGTCGCGACTCCCCAGACGGCCGCCTCCGGCTGCCCGCAGGCCCGGGCGACGGCGCGGACGTCGTCGGCGGTAATCACGCGCCGCTCCTCCATGACCTGCTTGAGCCGCTGAAGCGCGGTGCCGTGTACGTCGAAGCGATCGGGGCCGCGCCGCAGCGCGATGAGATTGTGTGACACCGTCGCCCATCGTAGCGCAGGACGACGCGCGAGGCGTCCCTCGCCACTCCCATGGGGCGCTCCATGAACGCGGAACGCGTTGGAGTCCGAGGCGGAGCCCGAGTCCGAGTCCGAGTCCGAGTCGGAGTCCGAGTCGGAGTCCGAGTCCGAGTCCGAGCCCGAGGCCGAGTCCGAGTCCGAGTCCGAGCCCGAGTCCGAGTCCGAGTCCGAGTCGGAGTCCGAGTCCGAGTCCGAGTCCGAGTCCGAGCCCGAGTCCGAGTCCGAGTCCGGGCCCGAGCCCGAGTCCGACCCGATGCCGTCAGGGTCCCGTCCGGCGGAGCCACGGCTCGCCGTGGCGCACCTCGAAGCGCGCCGCCACGCGCTCGCGACCCCCGTCGGGACGCTCGACGTCCTCGACGAACCGATGCTCCGCGAGCAGCCGCTCGGGCGTGATCTCGAGCCATAGCCATCCTCGGTGCTCGGCGTCGACGAACTTCGTCTCCGGGCTGGCCGCGCGGACCATGGCTTCGAACGCGCGCGCCTCGGCGCCGAAGAGATTCGGCGAGCTGACGGCGGGTGTCATCAGCTCGACCGCAACCGAGCCGCGTCCGGTCGCCGGGTCGTACGTGCGGCGATCCAACGGCACGTCCTGCGCGAAGCTCTTGTGGCCATCGCCACACAGAAACACCACGCCCTCGATTCGCTCCGACGCAACGAGCTCGAGCAAGGCATCGCGCTCCACCGCCCACCCGTCCCACGCGTCGAGGTTCCAGAACTCCGGGTGCGGGGAGAACTGGACCGCTCCCGCGACGAGCTTCCAGCGCGCCCGGGACGCGCGAAGTCCTTCGAAGAGCCAGCGGCGCTGGCCCTCCCCGAGCATCGAGCGGCCCGGCGCGCGCGCCTCGCGTTCGTCGGCCGGCGGACGGTCGCGCTGCAAGCGCGTGTCGAGCACGAACAGCTCGACCAGATCCCCGAATCGCAGCGAACGCCACAACGGCTCGACCGATCCGAGCGGCATCCACTCCGCGTAGGCGCGCGTCGAGGCGCGCAGGCGCTCGGCCCACGGTCCTTCGGTGGCCTCGTCGTGCCACGGCGAGCCGCCGGGCCAGGCGTCGTTGGCGTGCTCGTGATCGTCCCACGTCGCGACCAGCGGGTGCATGCCGAGCAGCGCCACCAGGTCGGGGTCGAGCCGGTAGTGGGCGTGCCGGCGGCGGTAATCGTCGAGCGAGCGGCATTCGTGCGGCGGATCGTAGGCGCGCAGCGAGCCGTAGAACCCGTCGGCCACCTCGTAGATGAAGTCGCCCAGGTGCAGCACGGCGTCCAGATTGGTAACCTGAGATACATTTCGATAGACGTGGAAGAACCCGTGCGCGTAGCTCGCGCACGACAGCACCGCGAGCCGAACGGACGGCACCTCGCCCTCCCCCGCCGTGCGCGTCCGCCCGACGGCCGAGCGCTCGCCCCGAACCGTCTCGAACGCGTAGTACAGCGTGCGGCCCGGGGGCAGCCCATCGACTTCGGCGCGCACCGTGTGACCCGCCGACTCGAACGCGACCAGCTCGCGACTCGCCACCACGTCGCGCAACGCCTCGTCGGTCGCAACGAGCAGCCGCAGCGGCTCGTCCCCCACCGCCTCGGCCAGATGCGTCCAGAAGACCACTGCATCCGCTCGCGGATCGCCCGTCGCGACTCCGCGCCGAAAACGGCCCCACGTCGGTGAGCGACCGTCCGCCCCGCACGCTCCGAGCCACGTTCCGGCCATCGCGCCGACCACCCCGCGCAACAGCTCCCTGCGCAACACCATCGAGCGTTATAGCGGCCAGCTTGCCGCACGCGAGGCCGCAGGCCCGAGCTCGGGCTCGGACTCAGGCTCGGACTCTGTCTCGGTCTCGCATTCGGGCCCCCTCGTCACGAGGGGCCGTGGCCCCGCGCTCCGCTCAACCGCCCGTGGAGGTCAGTTGACTCGGGCGGGGGTCGGCAGCCCGCAGCCGCGCCACCGTGCGCTCCTTGCCAAGCACCGCCATGACCTCGAACAGGCCGGGGCTCGCGGTGCGACCGGTCAGCGCGACCCGCGCGGGCTGTGCGACCTGCTTGAGCGATCGCCCCGTCTGTTGAAGCCACTGGTGAACGCGCGCTTCGAGCGTGGCCGCGTCGAACGGCTCGACCGTTTCGAGCAACGCGGCGAGCTCCTCGCGCGCCGCGCGCGTCGATTCGACGAGGAATCGCGCGGCCGCCTGCTCGTCGATCCGCGGCGGCTCACGGAAGTAGAAGTCGACCATGTCGGCGACGTCCACGAGGGTGACGGCGCGCGTCCGCACGGTCGCGACGGCCGCCTCCAGCGTGCGCCGATCCGGCCGCAGCCCCGCTCGCTCGAGAAACGGCATGGCGAGCTCCGCGATGCGTGCGTCGGAGAGCGCGCGCAGGTGCTCGGCCTGGATGTAGGCGAGCTTTTTCGGATCCCAGCGCGCGGCGGTCGCGCCCACCCGCGACCAGTCGAAGAGCGCGACGAGCTCGTCTCGGCGGAACACTTCCTGGTCGCCGTGCGACCAGCCCAGGCGCGCCAGGTAGTTGAGCAGCGCGTCGGGAAGGTAGCCCGCGTCGCGGTACTCGGTCGTGCTCACCGCTCCGTCGCGCTTGCTGAGCTTCTTGCCGTCTTGCCCGAGGATCATCGGCAAATGCGCAAACCGCGGCGGAGTGCGGCCGAGCGCCTCGTAGAGCAGGAGCTGCGGCGGCGTGTTGACGACGTGGTCGTCGCCGCGCGCGACGAGCGTGATGCCCATTTCGACGTCGTCGACGACGCACGCGAAGTTGTAGAGCGGCAGGCCGTTCTGACGCAGCAGCACGAAGTCCTGCTGCTGCTCGTTGGGGACGTCGATGCGGCCCTTGACCAGATCCACGAAGCCGGTGCTGCCCGTGCGCGGCGCGCGGAGCCGGATGGCATACGGGGCATCGGAATGGGGTGGAGGCCGACGACCGTCCCGCCACGGGCTGACGAACCGGAAATCGCGCCCGCCACGCGCCTCGTGGGCGGCACGGGCCGCCTCGACTTCCTCGCGCGTCGCGTAGCAGCGGAACGCGTGGCCCGTCGCGACGAGCCGCTCCGCGTACGCTCGATACAGCTCGAGCCGCTCGCTCTGGAAATACGGTCCGTGCGGTCCGCCGACTTCGGGCCCTTCGTCCCAGTCGAGGCCGAGCCATCGCATCGATTCGAGGATGACCGACGTCGACTCACGGAGGTTCCGATCGACGTCGGTGTCCTCGATGCGGAGGATGAACGAGCCGCCGTGTCGTCGCGCCCACAGCCAGTTGAAGAGCGCCGTACGCACGCCGCCGATGTGCAGGTAGCCGGTGGGAGATGGGGCGAAGCGGACGCGGACCTCACTCATGACGCCGGGCGGGCAATCGTGCCGACATCGGTCCGTCCGCGCAATCACGGCGCCATGACGGCGGATTCGGGCTCAGGCTCCGACTCGGGCTCGGACTCGGGCTCGGGCTCCGACTCAGCCTCGGGCTCGGACTCGGACTCGGTCTCGGGCTCGGGCTCGGTCTCCGACTCAGCCTCGGACTCGGGCTCAGGCTCGGACTCGGACTCCGACTCGAACGACTCCCGGTCGCAATCGGGCGTCGTTCAGGCGTCGTCCTTCGTCCGACGCGGCAGCCCAGGCTCACGGCTCGACCGGCTGGGCTCGCCGCAGCCAGCGGGCGAGCGGCGCGTACAGCAGGCGCAGCACCGCGCGCGGCGTCAGCGCACCCAGAGCCAGCAGCAGCCTCATCGCGAGCCCCGGAACGACGAGCGGGCGACCGCGCTCCAGGGCGCGAATCGCGATGCGCGCGCACCGTTCGGCCGAGATGACGAGCGCGCGCGGAGGGCGGCGGCCCGTGAAGTTACCGACGTGGGACTCGAACTCCGTATCGACGGGGCCCGGACAGATCTGCGTGACGCGGATCCCCGCCGGTCGCAGCTCGGCGGCCAGCGCTTCGGCGAAGCCTGTGACGAAGTGCTTCGTGCCGATGTATGCCGCGAACCCCGGCAGCCACTGCAGGCCGAAGCCGCTGGAGACGAAGAGCAACCCGCCGCGGCCGCGCGCCACCATGGCCGGCAGCAGCCGCCGCGTGAGGTACGCCACGGCCGTCGCGTTGAGGGCGATCATCCGCTCGACCTTCGACCAGTCGCATCGCTCGAACAGGCCGAAGTCGCCGAAGCCCGCGTTGTTGACGAGAACGTCGACGGCTCCGACTCGCCTCTCCAGCGCCTCGAGCATTGCGTCGGTGCTGCCGCGATCCGCGAGGTCGGCCGGTAGCACGTGCACGCGCAGTTCCGGTCGCTTCGCGCAAAGCTCCTGGGCGAGCGCCTCGAGTCGGTGGACGCGGCGGGCCACGAGCACGAGGGCCTCCGCGCGCGAAGCGAGCTGCCGTGCGAGGGCCTCGCCGATGCCGGAGGAGGCCCCGGTGATCAGGACCGTCGTTCCGTCGAGTCGCCAGCGCGCCATGGGTGAGCCGTAGCACGCGCGCGCCGGACGTCGGGCGGCCGGCGCTGCGAACGTCTCACCAGTCCACGATGGCGGCCCCCCACGTGAAGCCGCTGCCGAAGGCCACCGCGGCCACCTTCATGCCGCGCCGCAGTCGGCCCTGCTCGACCGCCTCGGCGAGCAGGATGGGAATCGTGGCCGCCGTGGTGTTGCCGTATCGCTCGATGTTGCTGACGAACTTGTCGGGGGGCGCGCCGATCTGCTCGCGGATGAACTCGTTGATGCGGAGGTTGGCCTGGTGGAACACGAACAGATCGACGTCGTTCAGGGTGAGCCGGTGCGCGGCGAACACCTGCATCAGCGCCCCGATCATGCGTTCGACGGCGTGCTTGAAGACCGCGCGCCCGTCCATGTGCGCCCACATCATCTCCGGGACGACCTGACCGACGCCGCGCTCGTCGACGGGAATGAACGGCCGCCGCCGCATGTCCCAGACCCGCTGACACAGCGTCTCGGCGTATCGGCCGTCGGCCCCGAGCGCCCAGCCCCGCACGCCTCGGTCCTCGTCGGTCGCGCTGACGACGACTGCACCCGCGCCGTCGCCGAAGAGCGAGGCGACCTGACGGCCTCGCGTGGACAGATCCAGCGCCGCCGAATGCACCTCGGAGCCGACGAGCAACACGTGCCGGTGCTGCCCGCTCATCACGAGCGAGGCGGCGGTCGCGAGCCCGTAGACGAAGCCGGAGCACTGATTTCGCACGTCCAGCGCGGGCACGAAGTGCCCGATGTCGCAGAAGCCCATCTTCTGCTGCAGATAGACGCCGCTACCCGGGAACGCGCTCTCCGGCGAGAGCGTCGCGAATACGATCATGTCGATGTCGCGCAGCGTCAGGCCCGCGTTGCGCAGCGCCATCTCGGCGGCCGGCTTCGCCAGGTCCGCCGGTCCCGTCCCCTCGTCGGCGAACCGGCGCTCGACGATCCCGGTCCGCTGGCGGATCCACTCGTCGGTCGTGTCGATACCGTACACGTCACGCAGCTGGGAGTTGGTGACGACGCGCGGAGGCACGTAGTAGCCGGTGCCCGAAATGTACGCGTTCGGCATGAGAATCTCGTCTACCGTCCGGCTGCCCCAAGGACAAGCGGCCCGCTCCCCCCCGACCCGATCGGTGCTCGTTGCGTCGGCCGATCGCGCTCAGCGTCGTTGCAGCCACCGCACGCCCGCACCGGCCAGCACCCAGCCGTGGGGAGCTCCGGGATCGCGTCCCCCGGCGTGAACCACCAGCGCACCCTCCAGCTCCACGAAGACGGCCCAGCGCGGCGTCAGGAGCCACGACGATCCCGCCGCCAGCGCCATGCACGACGTGTGCATCAGGCCGTGCGAGGGATCGCCGACCAGATTGGCGCCGAAGTGTTCCATCCAGCTTTGCCGCGACGCATCGTGGATGTGCCACACGCGCAGGCCGACGTGCGGCCACCAGCCGTCGAGGCGTGATTGCCAGCGTGGTCCCGCCGCCAGACGGATCCAGCCACGCGGGTGGGTTCCGAAGCTCACGCCGACACCCCCCACGACGTCGATGGCCCAGCTCGGATGCAGCTCGATGCCGAGCCGCACGGCGCCTTCGGCTCCGACGCTCGACGTCGAGACGGGCACGACGAACGCCGTCGAGAGTGCCGGCTCCAGGTGAACGGAGTCCGCTTCGGCCGTCGCCGACCGAGTGAGGGTCGCCGCGCATCCCGCAACGGCCGCGAGCGTCGCCACCAACGGGCGAAGGCGGTCCGCGACGCCCACCGGCGCTCCCACGGTCGAAGCATGCGGGCTCGTTCGGGTCGCGTCCACGTCTCCGTCGGCAAGCCGTATGCAGCGCTCACCGCGAGGGTTGGGTTGCTCGATCGCGGCTCCGACTCGCCCTTGGGATCCGTCCCGGAATCGGGCTCGGACTCCGATCGGGCTCGCGCGCGATCCACGGCGCAAGCCCGCGCCGTCACCGATCCCGTGCCGATTGACAGCGCCGGCCAGTGGGTTGATCGCGCTTTCTACTCGGGCTCGGGGTCGGTCTCGGCCTCGGACGCGGGCACGGACCCGGTCTCGGTCTCGCAACACTCCCCGGCCACGTCAAGCAACGTCACCGCCGCTATCAGGGGATCGAACCGTCGCCGTCCGGCGGGCCGCCGTCCGCGGGCGGAGGGATCGCATCGTCGGTGCCTGCGGCGTCGCGCGGGGCGTCCTCGCGCGTCTCGCCGTCTCCACGCATCGCCGCGTCCGGAGAGCTCGCCTCGCCCGTGTCGGTCCCCGCGTCGGCTGCACGCGCGTCGTCCGTCGCAGCGTCACGCATCGTGCCGTCGGTGCCCGCGTCGGAAGCTCCGGCATCCGTCCCGCTCGTCTCGCAGCGCGACGCGCAGACGCCGCGCGCGGTCAGCGCGACGCTCGCCTTGCAGCAAACCAGACCGTCGGAGCAATCCGACTGCAATTCGCACGAATCACCCTCGGCGCCCGTGCAGGCCATGGCGGTCGTCACAAAGACCACCGCCCAGCCATGCCTGCAACCGCGCAACACGCGTCCTGCACGCACGCTCGCCACCTCGACCGGCGCGCACGCTAACCTGCGCCGACGGCGAGGTCCAGCTCGCCGGAAAATCGACGGGAGCGGTCCGATCGGACGATCGGATCACCCGACGCGGTGAACAATCGAGCGGAACGCTCAGGCACGGCGGGGGCCATGCCGAACGTCGGATCGCACTGCACCCGCCAGTCGAGAAGTTTCGACGGTGTACCCGATCCCGCGCCGGGCCCCCCATTCCTCGAAGAGGACCAAGACGTCGACCCATTCGGAATCGCCGTGAAAGTGTTGCGAGCCCGAGACCGATCCCGAGCCTGAACCTGAGCCCGAGCCCGAGTCCGAGTCCGAGACCGAGTCCGTGCCCGAGCCCGAATCCGAGTCCGAGCCCGAGTCCGTGCCCGAGCCCGAATCCGAGTCCGAGCCCGAGTCCGTGCCCGAGCCCGAATCCGAGTCCGAGTCCGAGCCCGAGACCGAGTGGAATCGCGATCAACCCACGTGGCCTGCGCGGTGAGACGGCACCGGCCAGAGGCGCCGACGGCCCACCCCTGGGATGCGGCTGGGTGCTCCCCTCGCCACTGTCCGACACGCCGCGCAACTTCGTCGAGGTCACGGCGGCGCGCGAAGCACCATCACGATGTGTCCGCTCGGGCCGGGCCGCGGATCGGCCTGTCCGGGATCTCGAGTCAACGCGACCGTGAGTGCGACGGCCCCACCGGCCACGAGCACGCCCACAGCAGCCCAGAACCACGGACTCGACAACAAACCGTGGGATGATGGCTCGGAGCTGACGGCGGCTGGCTGCTGTCGCAATCGGGCCTCGATGCGCTGCTCGCGCTCCAGCTCTCGTTCGAGCACGCGGACGCGTGCCTCGACCTCCGCGCGTACCGCACTGTCCGGCTCGGCCTCCAAGAAGCGTCGATACGCTTCGAGGGCCTCGCGGTCGTGGCGCAGCCGGTCGTGCGCGAGCCCGATGTTGTACAACAGTGCCGCCCGTCCGCTCAGCTCGTACGCGCGCTGGAATCGCTCGAGGGCGAGCTCGTAGCGTCCCGCCGCGTACGCGTCACGCCCCTCGACGAACGCGCGGCGAGCCTCCGCGTCCGCCTCTGACGGCACCCCGGAAGGCTCGGATTGAGCCGCACTGCGCGCGGGATTGCCGGCGAGCACGAGCCACGTGCCGATGCAGCCCACGACGACACGCATGCGCACCCGGTCAGCATAACCGAGACCGAGACCGAGACCGAGTCCGAGTCCGAGTCCGAAACCGGGTGCGAGCCCACAGCCGCTCGGGCGCCGGCCGGCTCAGCCTGCGTGCCGTTCGACGAGGCGTCCGAGCCGCGGGACGGCCTGCTCGACGTTGCGCTTGGCCGTGCCGCGGAGCTTGTCGTAGGTGCCCCGAATGAGCCCGTTGGTCGTTCTCCGCGCCTTCTCGTCGGTGATGGCGAGCAGGGCGTCGGCGACGCGGCCCGCGTTGCGCTCGAAGTATCCCGCGATGGGCTCGGCGCGACCGACCGCTTCTTGATAGATGGGATCGAGCGCCGCGGCGAACTCCGGCAGCAGATCGCGCACGACGTTGCGGATGAACCCCGGCTTGATGCCCTTGACCGCCGCGTACCCCGCTTTGATGGCGAGCCCGCTGATTCCCGTCTTGTCGCGCACTTCGTCGTCGACGAGCTGCACGCACTCGTCGATCACGGTCTGCTTGCGTCGCTCGTCCGTGAGCAGCTCGGGCAGGCTCGGCATGGCGCGCCAGGCTTAGAGGGGCGCTCGCGCCTCCGCAAGCGCCAGGCCCCCTGACCGGCCGACGCACCGCGTGCTATGCGCCGCGCCGCCATGGCCCGCATCCACCGTTCCCTGCCTCCACCCGGCACCCGTCTCGGCCTCGCCTTCTCTGGAGGCCTCGACACGCGCTGCGCGGTCGCCTGGCTCAGCCGCAACGGAATCGAGGTGTACGCCTACACCGCCGATCTCGCCCAACCCGACGAAAAGGATCCGGCCGACATTCCGACCGTCGCGCTCGCCCACGGCGCACGTCGCGCGCGCCTGCTCGACTGCCGCGAGGCGCTCGTCCGCGAGGGAATCGTCGCGCTGCAATGCGGTGCCTTCCACGTCGCCACGGCCGGCAAGAAGTACTTCAACACGACGCCGCTCGGCCGGGCGGTGACCGCGACGGCCATCGTACAGGCCATGCGTGAAGACGGCGTGGACTGCTTCGGCGACGGCAGCACGCACAAGGGCAACGACATCCAGCGCTTCTACCGCTACGGCCTGCTCGTCAACCCTGCGCTCACCATCTACAAGCCGTGGCTCGATCCGCGCTTCGTCGCCGAGCTCGGCGGCCGCGCCGAGATGAGCGCGTACCTCGAGCGGCTCGGCTTGCCCCATCGCACGAGCGCCGAGCGCGCCTACAGCACCGACGCCAACTGCTTGGGCGCGACGCATGAAGCCAAGGACCTGGAGCGGCTCGACCGCGGACTGCACGTCGTCGAACCGCTGATGACGGTGCCGTTCTGGCGCGCCGAGGTGCCCATCGACCCCGAGCGAGTCGAAATCGAGTTCGAGCGGGGCGTGCCGGTCGCCCTCGGCGGCCGCCGCTTCGCCTCGCGCCTGGAGCTGATGCTCGAAGCCAATCGCGTCGCGGGCCGGCACGGGCTCGGCACGAGCGATCAGATCGAGAACCGCGTCGTCGAGGCCAAGAGCCGCGGCATCTACGAGGCACCGGGCATGGCGCTGCTGCACGTGGCCTACGAGCGGCTGCTGTCGGCCATCCACGACGAGAACACGCTCGAGCTGTACCACACGCTCGGCCGACGACTGGGCCGCTGGCTGTATGAGGGCCGTTGGTTCGATCCGGCGGCGATGCTCGTCAAGGACGCGCTGCGCCGCTGGGTGGCGTCGCCCGTCACCGGCCGCGTCGTCGTCGAGCTACGGCGCGGTGACGACTACAGCATCATCGAAACGAGCGCACCGCGCATGGCCTATGCGCCGGACAAACTGTCGATGGAGAAGGTCGCCACGGCCTTCGGCCCCGAAGATCGAATGGGTGCGCTCGAGGTGCAGACGCTCTCGGTCCTCGACGCGCGCGATCAGTTGCTCGCCCAGCTCGAGTGGATGCGTCGTCTGAGCGACCGACCGGAGCTGCCGTGGCTCGGCGCGGGCGACCCGGAGTCCGCTCCGTAGTCCGCGGCTCGCGGCACTCCACGCTCGCGGGCGCGCCGACGCGCCGCGCGAGACCGGGAGCGAGACCGAGACCGAATCCGAGTCCGAGCCGGAGACCGAGACGCAACCCGAGTCCGAACCCGAGGTCGGGCGCGGCTCTCGGTCAGACGCGCTCGATGATCGTGGCGATCCCCATGCCTCCGCCGATGCACAGCGTGACGAGTGCCGTGCCCAGGCCGCGCCGCTCCAGTTCGTCGAGCGCGGTGCCGAGCAGAATTGCGCCCGTCGCGCCGAGCGGGTGACCGAGCGCGATCGCCCCGCCGTTTACGTTGACGCGATCGGGATCGATCTCCAAGGCCCGCATCGTCTGCAGGGGCACGACGGCGAACGCCTCGTTGATCTCCCACAGGTCGATGTCCCGTGCGGTCATGCCGGCCATCGCGAGTGCCTTGCGGGAAGCCGGTGCGGGCGCGGTGAGCATGATGACGGGCTCGGCGCCGGCCGTGGCCATCGCGCGGATCCGGGCGCGCGGGCGCAGACCGCGTTCCCGGACGTAGGCGTCCGAGGCCAGGGCGACCACAGCTGCCCCATCGACGATGCCGGAGGAGTTGCCCGCGGTGTGCACGTGCCGAATGGCCCCCGCCTGCGGGTAGCGCGCGAGCGCGAGCTGGTCGAGGCTCTCTCCGTTCGGCCCGGCCGGCGTCGCCCCCAGGGCCTCGAACGCCGGCTGCAACGCAGCGAGCGCCTCGAGCGTCGTGCCGTGACGCGGATGCTCGTCGACCTCGAGCAGCACCTTGCCGCTCTCCGGATCGCGCACCGGCACCAGGCTGCGCTGGAAGCGCCCCTCCTTTTGCGCCGCCTCCGCGCGCTGCTGGGAGCGCAGCGCGAACCGATCGACGTCCTCGCGCGAGAATCCCTCCAGCGTCGCGATCAAGTCGGCGCTGATCCCCTGCGGCACCTGGAAGTGCTTGCGGCGCAGCAGCGCATTGTTCCCGTCGAGTCCCCCGCCGTCGCTGCCCATGGGCACGCGGGACATGCTCTCGACGCCCCCCGCCAGCACGAGCCGTTGCGCCCCGCTCGCGACGCCCATGGCAGCGAAATTGACCGCCTGCAACCCCGACCCGCAGAAGCGATTCAGCGTCACGCCCGTCACCGACTCGGCAAGCCCCGCCGCAAGCACCGCGTTGCGCGCGAGGTTGGCGCCCTGCTCGCCAGCCTGCGAGACGACGCCCAGCACCACGTCATCGACGTCGCCGGCGGAAACACCCATCCGGTCGACGATCGCCCGAAGCAGCTGCGCGACGAGCTCCTGCGGATGCACGCCCGAAAGCGCCCCCTTGCCCGCCTTGCCTCGACCGCGCGGTGTGCGCACCGCATCCACGATCCACGCCTGACCCGTCAGCATCGGATGCCTCCTGGCCCGCGCCTGGGCGGGCCCGCACCGCTGTCGTTGCGCGATGCGGACCCTCGAGCAAGCGGGAAGCAAATTCGGCCACCGCGTCGGTGTTGGTCCTGGGTTCGAGCTTGCGCACGGACTCCGACTCCGACGCCCCGATCGCGCATTGCGTCACGGTCCGAAACGACCGCCGCGTTCGAACGAGCTCAGGTCCGACGCAATCCCAACAGCGTCAATGGCTCGTCGCCTAACTCCATTTCGAGCCGCCCCCCGAAGACGACGCGGTGAGACCGGTGCGGCCCGTCGATCCAGACCCGCGCCGCGTCCATGAGACTGACGACCCGTACGCGCTCCTCGGGACCCACCGTCCCGCGTCGCAGCACCGGCGCCGACACGCCCGGCCCTTGATACGGCTCTCGCACGACCCACTGCAGCCGGCGCGACCGCACCGGGAGCACACGGCCACCCGCCGAGCGCTGCGCGGCCGTCGAACCGGCCGCCGGCCCGACCCACAGCCCGCTCGATCGCTGCTCTTCGGAGCGCTCGCCGACCGAGAGCACGTAGCGCGCGGCCGCGGCCGCCGAAGCATGCGCGAAAAGCACGTCGTTGAGCACGCGATTGGACAGCCGCCTGCCGTCCAGCTTCACGCGCATCCGCTGCAGCGCCACCGCGGGCAGGCGTCCCGACAGCGCGTCGGAGATGGCGTCGGCCGCCTCGCGCCGATCCGCCGCGCAGAAATGGCCCACCGAGCCGAGCGGCGTGCTTCGCACCGCGAGCACCGGCGTGCCCGCCGTGACGTGGTGCGAGGTGCCGAGCAGCGTGCCATCTCCACCGACCGTCACGACGAGGTCGAACGCACCGCTCGGCACGCGCCGCAGCGTGGCGACACAGACGCGCGCGCGGTGCCGGCGCAGCGTGGTCAGGACGAGCCGCAGCGTCGCGGCGTGCTCGAGCGCATCGAGCCGCTGCCGTTCGAGCCAGGCGCGCAAGGCGGGCTCGACGTCACCGCGCCGCGTCGACGGCGTGACCGGCTCCTTGGCGACGAGGAGCACCGACGGACGTTTCACGACCCTTCCCCGCGCGCCCAGCGTGCGGCGAGCCGCCGCAGTACCACCTCGGTCTTGGCGTCGGCGATGCGGCCGTCCGCGCACGCCGCGAGCGCCTCGCGCAACGGCACGAGCACGCACCGCGCCCCCTCTTCGACGACGCTCCCGTCCGACGTCGGCGTCTCGACGTGACCCTCGGCGAGCTCGGCCGCGAACGGGAACACGCGCTCGGCGAACACCCCCGGCGTCAGATAGAAGGGGGGGCCGACCGGCTCGAACGCATCGGCCGCGACGCGCAACCCCGTCTCCTCGGCGCACTCGCGCTCGGCGCACGCCCGCAGCCCCTCCTCGCCGCGCATGCGCTCGTCGGGCTCGACGAGCCCTGCGGGAAGCTCCCACAGCACGGGACTGGCTCCCGGTGCGCGCTCGCCTTGCAGCGCGAGCGGCGGACGCAACGCCGAGCGCAGCAGCACGAACCGCTCGTCGCCCTCGCGCGCGTGCAACGCGACCACCACCGCGTCGAGCGCATGGCGATCGACCACGTCGTAGCGGAACTCCCGGCTGACCGATCCGTCGGGCCACACGGTGCGCAGTCGCAATCGCCGCACGCGGAGGAATCCCTCGCGCGAGGGCGTCCGTTCGGTTTCGTCCGCGACGAGCTCGATACGCACGAGGGGCACGGGGCCCACCGACCGGACGCGCTCCACGGGCTCGCTCAGCCTCCCGGCGCGGGCCACCAGCCCACCGACAGCAACAGGGTGCCGACCCACGTGGCGCGCGGCCCTCCCAGCCACCACGCGCCGGCTCCCACCGACAGCGCGGCCTTGTCCGCGACGCGCAGTCCCGCGCCCAGCTCGGCGCCCCCGAACGGACCCGCCCGCAGCCCTTCGTGCAAGGCCCCGCTCCACAGCCCCGCGCGCGCACGTGCCCCGGTCACCCACCGCGCGCCGCGGTGCTCCCATCCGAGCACCGCGCCCAGCGGCATCACCGCACGGGTGTCCGCCTCCCCTTCCGCGGTCAGCATCGCGACGCCGACCGATGGCCCCAGCTCGAGCGCGCCGAGGCCCCATCCGGCCTCCGCGAGCAGCGCTCCACCCTGGGCACGGGGCGAGGCCAGCGCAGCGACACCGACGCGACCCGCCACGTCCGCGCGCGCCGGAGCCGTCGGGAGCCCGACGCCGAGCAACGCCACGACGGGCGCGAGGGGGGGCCTGCCTCTCATCCGCGCCCGCCGCCCGGGCTGCGGCGCGCGTCCTCGAGGAAGCGCGCGAGCCCCACGTCCGTGAGCGGATGCGACAGGAGCTGGTGGATGACCTTGTGGGGGACGGTGGCCGCGTGCGCGCCGAGTCGCGCGGCCTGCACCACGTGCACCGGATGGCGGATCGAGGCGGCGAGCACCTTCGTGCGCAGCCCGTAGTTCCGATAGATGCCCACGATCTGCTCGACGAGCGCCATCCCGTCGCCGGCCGCATCGTCGATCCGACCGATGAAAGGACTGATATACGTCGCCCCGGCCTTCGCCGCGAGCAACGCCTGAGGCGCGCTGAAGCACAGCGTCACGTTCGTGCGAATGCCCTCCGAGGCAAGCGTGCGCACCGCCTTGAGGCCCTCGGCGATGAGCGGGACCTTGACGACGACGTTGCGGTGCAGCGCGGCAAGCTGCCGGCCCTCGCGCACGATGCCCTCGTAGTCCGTCGAGATCACCTCGGCGCTGATGGGACCGTCGACGATCTCGCAGATCTCGACGATCACCTCGCGCAACGACCGCCCGGTCCGCGCGACGAGCGTTGGATTGGTCGTCACGCCGTCGATGACGCCCATCGCCGCGACGTCGCGGATCTCGGCGACGTCGGCGCTGTCGATGAAGATCTCCATGCGCCCCCTCGTAGCACGCCGGCACCCGCACCGGCCACGGGGCCACCGATCCGAAAGCCGAGGCCGGGAGCCCGAGCCCGAGTCCGAGCCAGAGCCCGATTCCGAGTCCGACACCGATTCCGAATCCGACTCCGAGACCGAGGCCGAGTCCGAGTCCGAGTCCGATACCGAGCCCGTGGCCGAGCCCGAGCCCGAGCCAGAGCCCGATTCCGAGTCCGAGTCCGTGTCAGCTCGAGAACGCAGCCTCGGGATTCAAACCCGCCGTCGATCAGAGCTCCGGCCACCAGACCGTCGGCAAACCCGTCGTCTGGAGCAGCGCGGCGACGTCCATGCTCACCGCGACGCTGACGTGGATGAGAAAGCCGCTCCAGATCGAGCGCGTTTTCATCGCCAGCGTGCCGAGCACGACTCCGGCGACGATGGCCGCCACCGCCTCGAGCCCGGGCTTGCCGTAGTGAATCATGCAATAGGGCACAACCATCGCGAAGATCGCGTGGCTTCCCATGGCCGCCTTGCACTGCGCGAGCCACCACCCGCGGAAAAAGAACTCGAGCGAAAAGAACTGCGCGGCGTACAGCAGCTCCCAGACAATCAGGTCGAACCAGCTTCGCGACGCGAGCTTGTAGAAGGGGTAGTACGTCGAAAACTCCTCGGTGAAGCTGACGACGATCACGCAGACGAGCACGACGGCATAGGCGAGCACGTACATCCAGGCGTGCTCGAGCCAGCCACGCGTCTGCAATCCGTTGTCGACCAGGCGCTGCCCTTGAAGCTTGAGCACGACGACGGGCAGCAGGAAGTAGCCGAGCACGCGCCAGCCGGCCCACCAGCCCAGAGCCACGAGCCGCCCCCACGGCGAGTCGCGCAGCTCGCTCCAGAAGCTCGGTCCGGCGCGGTCGCCGTGCAGCCGCTCGAGCACCCAGCCCAGCGTGTCCACCCGGAGTCCGTCGCCGCCGCTGTTGCCGAGGTACTCCATCGCCGTCAGGCAGACGGCCCCGACGCACATGGCCACCAGCGGCCTGCTGTCCCAGCCCGCCCCCTCGCGGCGGCGCCGTTCCCGCTCCGCGCGCGCCTCCTCGTCCATCTGGCGCCACGTCTCGAGGAAGAAGCGCCGCGGGTGCAGCTCCGCGAGCCTCGAAGTCACGGACGCGCGGTGCTACCGAAACGGGGTCCGGCCGTCCAGCCGCGCCGGCGACCGGTCGCGTATCGCACGGAGGATGAACGATGGACCGCGACGACCCGACGCCGCGGAGCGAGCCTCGCGACGAGCTGCAGGCCCTGTTCGAAGCGCTGCGCGCGCAGCCTCAAGCGCCTGCGACCCTCTGCGGCGGACAGCAACCGTTGCACACCGTCTACGGCGGCGCCCATCTGTTTCGCGCCGACGTGGCGGTACGCCTCGGCCGCCGCGCGCTCGAAGCGCTCGAGCGCTGGGCCCCGGACGCGCGCGCTTTCGCGCGGGCCATCGGCATGCGCGGCGCCGACGACCCCGCCGACCCCTTGCCCGAACGCGTCCATGCCCGCGTCCGCGCCCGCCTCGAACGGTTGCCCGTCGAAGATCTGCGGGTCGACTTCGAGGACGGTTTCGGCGTGCGCTCCGACGCCGAAGAGGACGAGCACGCCGATCGCGTCGCGCAGCAGCTCGTCGAAGGCGCCCGGAACGGGACGCTTCCGCCGTTGGTGGGCATCCGCGTCCGGGCGCTGGACGAGACGAGCGCGGCCAGGGCGGTGCGAACGCTCGAGCGCGTCGTACGGCCCGTCGGCACCGCGCTCGGCACGCTGCCGTCCGGGTTCGTCGTCACGTTGCCCAAGGTGCGCTGCGCCGCGCAGCCCCGGACGCTCGCGCGCCTCCTCGACCGGATCGAGCGCAGCATCGGCCTGCCGCCGCGGACGATTCCCATCGAGCTGATGATCGAGCTTCCCCAGGCGCTTTTCGGACCGGACGGTCGCATCGTCGTGCGCGACCTGCTCGACGCCTGCGAGGGGCGTTGCCGCGGCCTTCACTTCGGCACCTACGACTACACCGCAGCGTGCGACGTGACGGCCGCGCACCAGGCGATGGACCATCCGCTGTGCGACTTCGCGCTCGCCGTGCTCAAGAACGCGCTCTCGGGCACCGGGGTCTGGCTCTCGGACGGCGCGACGACCGAGCTGCCGGTGCCGCCGGAGCCCGAGTCGGGCGACGAGCCCGATCGTGCACGTCGAAACGCGGCGAGCGTGCACGCGGCCTGGCGCCGGATGTATGCGAACGTCCAGCGCGCGCTCCGCATGGGCATCTACCAGGGCTGGGACCTTCACCCGGCCCAGCTTCCGGTGCGTCACGCCGCGGTGCAGGCGTTCTTCCTCGAGGGCATCGATTCGCTGCTCGAACGGCTCCGCAACTTCGTCGATCGGGCGGCACGCGCGACCCGGACGGGCGCGCTGTTCGACGACGCCGCGACGGGCCAGGGGCTGCTCAACCACGTTCTGCGCGCGCTCCATTGCGGCGCCATCGACGTCGCGGATCTCCAGGCCGTCGGACTGGCACCCGACGAGATCGCCACGCGCTCCTTTTCGCGGATCGTGGCCGCACGGGCGATTTCCGAGGAAGCCGACCGACCCCACCCCTGAGCGAGCCGGAGTCCGAGTCCGAGACAGAGCCCGAGTCCGAGACAGATGCGGAGCCCGAGTCGGAGTCGGAGTCCGAGACCAAGTCCAAGCCCGAGCCCGCACCCGAGTCCATCGCCGCGCCCGAGCCTGAAGATGACGATCGCCGCGGCAGCCTGGCGCCCCCTCGGACCGAAACGGCGGCCCCATGAGCCCGTACTGCGGCCGGCACGCCCCGTGCCAGCGATCCCGACGCAGTCCTTGCGACCGCGGACGGGGTGGTTATCTTCGGGCCGTCGCTCGCGGTCGGCGAGCGCGGGACGAGGCAACCATGGGAAAGATCGTCGGAATCGACCTCGGGACCACGAACTCGGTGGTCGCCATCATGGAGGGCAAGGAACCCAAGGTCATCGTCAACGAGGAAGGCGACCGGCTCACGCCCTCCGTCGTGGCCTGGGACGAGCAAGGCGAGATCCTCGTCGGCCAGATCGCCAAGCGCCAGGCGATCACCAACCCGGAGGGCACCATTTACTCGGCCAAGCGCTTCATCGGCCGGCGCTACGAGGAGGTCGGCGAGGAAATCAAGCGCGTCCCGTACAAGGTCGTCCGGCGCGCCAACGGCGACGCAGGCTTCGTGGTCCGGGGCAAGGAGCTCGCTCCGCCCGAAGTGAGCGCGCACGTGCTGCGCAAGCTGAAGAAGGCGGCGGAGGCCTACCTCGGCGAGCCGGTCACCGAGGCCGTCATCACGGTTCCCGCTTACTTCAACGACAGCCAGCGTCAGGCGACCAAGGACGCGGGGCGAATCGCGGGACTCGAGGTCAAGCGCATCGTCAACGAGCCGACCGCCGCCGCGCTCGCGTATGGCCTCGACAAGAAGAAGGACGAGACGATCGCCGTCTACGACTTCGGGGGTGGGACCTTCGACATCTCGATCCTCGAAGTGGGCGAGGGCGTCGTCGAGGTCATCAGCACCAACGGGGACACGCACCTCGGCGGTGACGACGTCGATCACCGCATCATGGACTACCTGGTGGCCGAATTCCGCAAGGACACCGGCATCGACGTCAGCAAGGACAAGATGGTCATCCAGCGGCTCAAGGACGCCGCCGAGAAGGCCAAGATCGAGCTGTCGAGCAAGCTCGAGACGACCATCAACCTGCCGTTCCTGACGGCCGACGCCAGTGGACCCAAGCACATGAACATCCGCCTGACGCGGGCGCGGCTCGAATCGATGATCGAGGATCTGGTCGAGCGCACCTTCGAGGCATGCAAGCGCGCTCTGGCCGATGCGAAGAAGTCGCCCTCGGACATCGACGAGGTGGTCCTCGTCGGCGGCAGCACGCGCATCCCGCTGGTGCAGGAGCGGGTGCGCAAGTTCTTCGGCAAGGAGCCGCACAAGGGCGTCAACCCCGATGAGGTCGTCGCGGTGGGCGCCGCGGTCCAGGCCGCCGTGCTCGCCGGCGACGTCACGAACATGGTCCTGCTCGACGTCACGCCGCTCTCGCTGGGCGTCGAGACGCTCGGCGGCGTGATGACGGTGCTCATCCCGCGCAACACGACCATCCCCACGCGGCGCGAGGAGGTCTTTTCGACCGCCGAGGACAACCAGACCAAAGTCGAGATCCACGTGCTGCAGGGCGAGCGCGCCGAGGCACGCCACAATCGGACGTTGGGACGCTTCTACCTCGAGGGGCTGCTGCCGGCGCCTCGCGGGGTCCCCAAGATCCGCGTCACGTTCGACATCGACGCCAACGGCATCCTGTCGGTCACGGCCAAGGACGAAGCGACCGGCAAGGACAAGAACGTGCGCATCGAGGCCAAGAGCGGGCTCAGTCAGGACGAAATCGAGCGCATGGTCAAAGAGGCGCAGGAGCACGAATCCGAAGACCGACGCCGACGCCAGGAGGTCGAGGAGCGCAACCGCGCCGACCAGCTCTGCTATTCGGTCGAGAAAACGCTCGGCGAGGTCAAGGACAAGCTTCCCGCCGACAAGGTCTCCAGCGTCGAGTCCCGCATCCGTGCGCTGCGCGAGGCGATCGACAAGCAGGACGCGGAGGCCATTCGCTCCGGAACCCAGGCGCTCGAGCGCGAGTTGAGCGAGCTGGCGCGCCTCGCGTACGAATCGGCGAGCTCCTCGAGTGGGTCGGGCAATGGCAAGCGTCCCGCCGACGGTGGCAAGAAGAAGGACGACGTCATCGACGCCGAGTTCGACGAGGCCAACTGACGGCGAGCGCGCACGCAGAAGGTCCTCTCACGCGGCTCGCCTCCGACGGAGGCCGCCGGAGCGTGGCGTCCGCGGTGCAGGCCGAGCGCGTGGCCGCGTCTTGGTCGCTGCGCTCAAAGCACGTAGCGGAGGTATGCGCCGAGCTCCACGCCGATGGCTCGCTCGCCGTCGGGGCCTCTGAGAGAGGGGAGGAGCCTCGCACCCCCGGCGACGCCGGCCGAATAATGAAGATGGACGAAGTGCCAGTCGATCCCCGCGTTGGCCCCGCCGACGAGCGCGACGGAGCCCGCGTCGTCGATACCGAACAACTGCAGATAGCGACCCGTGGCCGCTGCCACTCCACCGTCCACGCCGGCCCAGAGCGCTAGGCGGGACCCCAGGTTCCACTGCAGACGCGCCTCGAGCACCGCCGAAAGGATCTCGACGGCGGTCGGAGACGGAGGACTCGGCCCCCGCGTCTCGTGCATGGACATCTCCCCACGCGCTCCGATCCACAGCCAGCGCAACGCCTCGACGCCCACGCCCAGCGACGCCCCCGGCCCCGGTTCGAGGTAGCGCCCGGCACCCCCGCGCAGCCAGCGCGCGCCGAGGCGCCCTTCGACGTACACGCCGTGAGCGTACATGTCGCGATCCACCCGGACCGCCTCCGGCGGCAGTCGCTCGACGTCGAGCCGGGTTCGGTCGACGGACTCGACCGGCGGTCCGTCCTGTGCGACGACCACGGCGGCGGTCACGATGCACGAGATCAGCACCATCGAAGCGGCCCAGAGGCTACACGATCCGATCGGGACGTGGGCCGCGGATTCGCGCCGTGACGCGCGCCGACCCCCACCAAGCCCTTCGATCTGAAAGCGCTCGACATGCCCGACGGCCTCGATCCGCGGAGACGCCCGTCCGATGGCGACCCACGGCGCCTCGAGTCGGCGCGATGGCCGGAGTCACGGCGGCCGGGCCAGCGTGGTTGATCGCGCCTTCTACTCGGTCTCGGACTCGGACTCGGCCTCGGCCTCGGGCTCAGGCTCGGGCTCTGGCTCGGACTCGGACTCTGGCTCGGTCCCGGCCTCGGACTCGGTCTCGGTCTCGGTCTCGGACTCGGTCTCGATCGCGGACTCGGACTCGCAAAACCCCTCGGCCACGTCAACCTACCTGACCGGCGCTGTCAGAGCCGGAGCTCCGGCACGCACGCGCGCGCTACGGCGGTTCAGCCTCCGGACGGACTGGCCGCGCCAGGCTCGACGCCTGCGGTGGGACGCTCGCCGACCCGGATGCCGACGACGAGGGTTCCTCCCTCGTGCTGCTGGCCCGCCACGAAGAACGGATCGCCCGGCGAGGCAACCACCTGGAGCAGCGGCAGGTAATCGTTCTGACCCGGCCGATTGATCGAAACGCGAACGCGGTACCGACCATCCGGCGTCAGCTGCTGCAGGATGATTTGCAGACGGCGACCGTTGGGCAGCTCGACCATCGCAGGCTGGGCCGCGCGCAGCTCCAGACGGGGCCGCGCGAGCACTTGCATCTGCCGGAACGCGTTGAACGGCGGCCGCGCGAGCGCCGCGATGCCGGCGAGTTGCGGATCGACGGCACCCGGCTCCTCGCGTGCGAGCACGATGAGTACCTCCGCGCGGACCGCGCGTGCCGGTTGCGCGCCCACCGTCGGCGGACGCACCGAAAGGGCCGCGATCGATGCAATCGATGCGACGAGTCCGCATGCCCTCGCGCTCATCGCATCACCTCGTCCATGGTGCGAGCGTCCACGATCCACACGACCGCGATGGGCTCGCCGGCGTCCCCCTCGACCTCGAACACGCTGCCCGCGTTCTGACCGAAGTCGACCTCCTCGACCTGCGAGCCCATCGGAGGCTCGATGTGCAGCGCCGTCGTCTGCGGCGGACCTTGCGCGTCCACGGCCCCTTGCGCCTCGTGCCGCCCGCCGGGAGCGCGGCTGGCCCCAGCCCAGAGCAGCGCGAGCATGGCGGCGGCCGCCGCGGCGAAGGCGACGGGGATCCAGACCTTCCACGGCTCCACGGGCGGGAGCAGCACCGAGACCCGGCTCGGACGCCCCGCCTTCCCGACGTCGCGACCGACGTCCGCATCGGCGCCCAGCGCGCGGAGCGCGGGTCTCGACCCGGACGAGCGAGCCCCGAGCTCCGGCGCAACGGCCTCGCGCACCCCGCCATCGGTGCCCGCGCGCGCCAGTCTCGCGCGCAAACCCTCGAACGCGGCCTCGACGTCCACCGCTCCGACGCGGTCCTCGACCGCGAGCCGAACCATCGCGCCAAGCCGCTCGAGGCGCTCCCGATGACGGCGCAGCCCCGGTTCGCGCTCGAGCAGCGCGCGCACCGCGGCCGCCTGCGCCGGGGGCAGGTCGTCGTCGTGCAGACGCTGCAGCGTGCGCTCGTCCAGCTCCATCTCACTCCTCGACCGTCAGCTCGACCTCGACGTACGCGCGAAGTCGCTGCTGCATCTTGCGTCGCGCGTGGAACAACCGGCTCATGACCGTACCCTTCGGGATCGACAACACCTCCGCGATCTGCTCGTAGCTCATCCCTTCCAGCTCGCGCAGGACGATGACCGCGCGGTGGTACGGCGGCAGTTCGTCGAGCGCCTCGTCGATCGCCTCACGCAGCCGACGACGCTCGACGGTTCGCAGCGGATCGGCCTCGGGGATCGGCGCGAGCGGGACGACCGCCCCCTCCGCATCGGCCAGATGGACTCCGAGCCCGTCGTCGTAGTCGAGCTCGCGCGTGCGGCGCGTCCGGCGCAAGTGGTCGATCGCGAGGTTCATGACGGTCCGGTACAGCCACGTGTAGAAGCTCGACCGCCCCTCGAACGCATCGAGGTGTCGGTGGATGCGAACGAATGCTTCCTGCACCACGTCCTCGGCGTCGTGACGGTTGCGCAGCACGCCGCAGGCCACGGTGAAAACCCGCCGATAGTGGCGCTCGAACAGCGCACGGAAAGCGCGTTCGTCGCCTCGCCGCGCGGCGTCCACAAGCAGGCGGTCCGCATCCGGTCCATCCACCCGGTTCGACGCCTTCCCCGCGGAATCATTCACGAGGGACGAGAGCGGAACGGCACCCGCCCGTGCCGACGCCTCGGTCACCTGTCGCCGCCCTTCACGCGCCATTTTCATAGCGGAACCGGCGCAGGACGGCCAGCCACCCGGACCTCAGCGCGGCGTTCCCCCTCGAATCCAGGCCGCCACGACCCCCACGTCGGACAGTGGGAGCGGCGGCAGCGCGAGTGGCATGCCCGGCGCCATGGCCCCCGCGCTCGCCGCGTTCGACTGAGGGAAGGCCGGCGCGAGAGTGTCGTGGCCTTCGGGCACGACGTCCCGCACCGCCTCCTCGTGTCGCCGAAGCAGTCGGGCCAGCAGCGGCGGCACCCCGTCGGGTCCTGGCGCGAGCACCGACCGCCGGCGACCGTCCGGCAGTCGGACGCCGGCGAGCACGCCTTCGTAGCTCGCCAGGTCCAGCGCCGTCGCGTCGAACCCGAAGGCGCTCGCGGCCGCGGCGTCGGTCGAGTGCGCGTGGCAATGCACGCACGAGCGCTGGAAAATGCGCCGCACGTCGTCGAATCCCACGCGACGGGAGGGCATGGGCAGCGACGTCCAGGCCGGTGGGGGTTGCGGCGGAGCCGCAGGACGACCCGCGTCGCCGAGATAGAGGAAGTCGCGGACGGCGATCGCCTCCTGGCGCGAGATGCTCGGGCGCGGCATGCGTGCGGCCGGATGGACCGCGGTCGGATCGACGATGACCGCAAGTGCGACGCCCGGATCCATGCGATCGCGAACGAATCGCAGGTTGGGCGCGAGCGTGGCGGCCGGGCCGAGCGCCGCGATCGCGGCGGCCGGAAGCCGGAAGCCGGGGTCCAGGTTGCCGAAGGCGTGGCAACTGGCGCAGGCGCGGACGAACACGGCCCGACCGGCGTCGACGTTGGCGGGCGACGGCGCCGGCGCTGCCTCGAGGCGTGGTGGGCCCACCTGCGCCCTCAGATATGCCACGATGGCCCGTGCGCGCTCGGCCGTGACGGGCAGCCGCGGCATCGCCTCCTCGAGCCGCGGGCGAACGTCGTGCGGACGCTCCAGATATCGGGCGAGGTAGTCGGGTCGCAGCCGGGCCGCGGCGTGCGCGAGGTCCGGAACCTCGACGAAGTGTCGGACGCGAGGGCGGGAGCCCAGCCCTGGACGCTGACGGCGCAGCAGCGCCTGGTGGCAGCCCGTGCAGCTCTGGGCAACGGAGGGACGGGCGATACCCGGCGCGTCGTGGCACAGCACGCAGCCGTGCTCGACGAGCGCGCGCCGGCCGAGCTCGATCGAGGCTTGCTGCGCAAGCGCGCCTGCGACCGGCAATTTCCCCATGAGCGCCACCACCAGCACGGCGGCCGCCGATCGGGGGAAGCGTTCCGGCCGCACGCAGCGCAGCCGGTCGGTCGACGGCGCCAGACGCGCGACGATCATGACCAGGTACCCGACCCCGGCCGCCGGACCAGCTGCTACGCGAAACGACACGTCCGAGTCCAGTGCGGCTCAGTCGAGCCGCGTCGCATTCGACGACGAAACGCCACCGTCGGCGGGTCGGTTGCTTCCGACGTCACCCCAGACGGCAACCCGTCCCCCGAGAGCCTCGTCGAGTTGTGCGTCGATGTCGTCGAAGAATGCCGCGAGGGGCTCTGCGTGAGCCAGGCGCAGCGCGAAGGCGTTCGCCATCGCGACGAGCATCGCGTCGGGATCCTGCTCCAGCCGACCGAGCAACGCGTAGGCGCCGTAGCACGCGCCGTAGTCCACCGGCTCCGTCTCGCAGAGCGACACCAGCTTCTGCGCCTCCGACATCGACTGCTCGCGGTGACCCGACGCCGCGAGCGCCACCGACAGCCCGAGCGCGACCGGTGTCGCCGCCAGATCCGGATCCGCGCGCAGCGCTCTGCGATAGGCGGCCACCGCAGCCGCGTGTCGGCCGAGCTTGACGTAGGCATCCCCGATCATCGTCCAGGCCACCGGCCGGTTCCAACGCTCGATGCGGCCGGCGTACAACGCCCGACGAAGCCTGCGAACGGCGGCCTGTGGGCGACCGTCCTCGATATCAAGGTACGCGCGGCCGAGCTCCCCGTCGGTCTCGCCGCCACAGAACATGGCCTCCTCGTGGCCGAGCTCGATCTCGGCCTCCGTCGTCTGCTGTGGCGTTTCTTCCGGCAACGCGCGCAGTGCGTCCAGACCAGCCCCGGGCGGTGGTTCCAGGCTCGGCTGGGCTCGCAGTCCCGAAGGAACGACCAGCAGCACGCACGACAGTCCGAACAGAGCGCTTCCGAGGCTCATGACGACCCTCCTACCGACTACGCTTGAGGCAACGGCCGTGCCCCCGAGGTTCCCACGCTCTCGCGACTCCGCGCGAGTCAGCCACACGGGGTACGCGGGGATCCCGAAGGGAAGAGCATCCAAAGCGTGCTGCGAAATGACTTCCGAATTGCGGACGCATCGCGTTGGATTCGTCGACCACGACGAGAGTGCCACGCTCCGGCGGACCTCTCGCTCGACATCGGGGTGAGCACCGAGGAACACGCGATCGTGCATCGGCGTCCACAATCCTCGACCTGGCTAGCCGACCGGATTGCGCCGATGGTGGCGGTGCTCGCCACGATCGGCTGGGGATGGGCGGCGTGGCCCTACACGGTCGACGACGCCTACATCGTCGCGCGGGTCGGTCGCACGCTGGTCGAGCACGGCACCTGGGGCATCAATCCGGCGATGCCCGTCGACGCGGTCACGTCCCTCCCGTGGGGACTCCTGGCGGCCTCGGCGGTCGCCTTTGGCCTCGACCCGATGGCGGTGGCCAAGGTCGTCGGCATCGCCTGTGCCGCGCTCGCCGCGTGGATCTGCGTGCGGTCGGTCGCACGGCGCGCACGTGGTCGGACTGCCGCCTGGCTCGCCGCGATGCTCGTGAGCGGGCAGCACCTCAATGGACTTTCGGCCGCGGCGGGACTCGAGACGGGCCTCGCCACGCTTCTCGTCACCGGATCTGCGACCGAAGCGGCTCGCGCCCGGCCGCGCGCCATGCTCGTGGGCCTGCTGGCGGGCGCGCTCGCGTGGGTGCGCCCCGAGGCGACGGCGGCAGGACTGGCCGCGCTCGCGGCGCTCGCGCTGCGGCGACGTCTCACCGTCGCCTCGGTCGCGGTCGCCGGCGGCGCGATTCTCGGCGTCGCCGCGCTGCGCCTGCTCGCGTTCGGCGACCCGTGGCCGCTCGCCGCCCACGCCAAGCCGCCCGATCCTTCGCACGCGGTGGCCTATCTCGCGTCGGGGCTCGTGCTCTCCGGGGCGATTGCGCTGCTACCCGCGGCTATCCCCGCATTGCGCAGAAGGGATCGTCGGCCGTGGGGTCTCGCGCTACCTTCGGTCGCCGGGCTCGGCGCGATCCTGGTCGCGGGCGGAGACTGGATGCCGACGTACCGGATGATCGCGCCGGTGTTGCCTCCGCTCGCGGCGCTCGCCGCGCTCGGTCTCGCACGTCCCTGGCCGGAAATGCGGCAGTCGCGCTCGGCGCTTCCCCGCATGGCTCGTCGCATCGCCGTCGTCGCGCTGCCACTCACCGCGGTCGCGTTGCCCGGCCTGGACGCCTGGAACGAGGTCCCCGAGATGCGCCGCGCGGGGCTGCTCGCATCGCAGCGGGGGCCGCTGCTGGCCGAGCGCATCGCCACGCACGGTCGGCGCGTCGCCCTGGTCGACGTCGGCATCGTGGGCTGGCATCGGCCCGAACTGGACATCATCGACCTCGGCGGACTGACCGAGCCATCCGTCGCGCGCGCAGCGGGCGGCTACCTCGACAAGCGCATCGATCCGGGATGGCTCGCGGCACGTGGCCCGGATGTCATCGTGGTCCACAGTCGCACGCGGCCCTGGGTCGATCGGGAAACCGGCCGAATCCGCATCCGCGGCCATCCCGTCGAGCACCGGGTTCTAGGACTCCCGTGGGTCACGAGGAATTTCTTGCCACGGGAGCTGTTCGAATACCGACGAGGCTACTGGTACCTCGTGATGGCCATCGCCTCCGAACGCACCCACGCTCGCGCGATCGCCCCGTAGGACGTCGCGCTCGCTGCGGTCGCACGGCGCCCGCCGACGCAACCGGTCGGGTCGGTCCGCGGTGAACGCTGAATCGCACGTGGACTCCGGGTGCGCCTCGGCATCGAGCACGAGATCGGCCAATGGCTCGGAATCGGGCCGGGGCGCGGAGTCGCAGGACGCAGAGAAACCATCGATCCCAGTCAGCACCGAGCCACGGTCGACGTCCGGATCACGAGTTCCGGCTTGCGCAAGGACTTCTCATATGCTTTCGTAATGATTTCTTTTTTTGACATGTAGTCAATGGTAGACGTCAATCCTACCCGTGCGCGCGAGGGCCGTCCGCACGGGTGCATTCGTAAAGCAGAGCGCCGTCGGCGAGTCCGTCGAGCTCGTGCCCCGAGCCACGCCCATCGTGAAGTGGGCCGGGGGAAAGGGCCGGCTCTTGGCGCAGCTCGTTCCGCTGCTTCCACCCGCCCTCGAGATGCGCCGCCACGTCGAGCCGTTTTTCGGCGGCGGCGCACTCTTCTTCGCGCTCGGTCCCGAGCGCGCACTGCTCTCCGACGTCAACCCCGAGCTGGTCAACCTCTACGTACAGGTCCGCGACCGCCTCGAAGCGCTGCTCGAAGCGTTGCGACGACTGGCTCGCGATCACGACGCGACGGCCTTCTACCGGGTTCGCGAGCGATACAACCGGCGGCGCGGGAGCCTATCGGACCTCGAGCGGGCCGCCGCGTTCCTCTACCTCAACCGGACTTGCTTCAACGGCCTGCACCGCGTCAATCGTCGGGGGGAGTTCAACGTTCCGGTCGGCCGTTACGAGCGACCGCGCATCGTCGACGAGCCCGCGCTGCGCGCCGCGAGCACATGGCTCCAACACGCCGAGCTTCGCGTGGCCTCGTTCGAGCACCTGCTCGATTCGGCGCGTCCGGGGGACTTCGTCTACCTGGATCCGCCGTACGAGCCGACGAGCCCGACGGCGCGGTTCACGTCGTACTGCGCCGACGGTTTCGACCGGGACGCCCAGCGGCGTCTTCGCGACGTATTCGGCGCGCTCGACCGCCGCGGCTGTGCGCTCATGCTCAGCAACAGCGACGTGCTCTTCATCCGAGAGCTGTACGCCGGTTATCGGATCGACCGCGTGGCGGCCCCTCGGCCCATCAACGCCGACGGGCGCGGGCGCGGCCTCGTCAGCGAGCTGGTCATCCGCAACTACTGACCCGCGCGCCGCGCCGACCCACCACGCGCGAGCCAGCCGTTACTGGATCTCGATGGGGACTTCCTGCGTCGCCCCCTCCATGAACGTCAACCCCGTCGCGCGGATCGTCTGCCGTCCGACCACCACGTCGGCCTCGTAGCGTCCTGGCTGGATAACGATGTGCTCATCGCCCGGGGTGAACGTGGCCACCGGATCGGACTCGCCATGCCGGATGAGCGAGACGCGCGCACCGCGCACGGGCCGGCCGCGTCGCTTGACGACCAGCCGGACGCGAGCCGGCTGCATCTCGACGCGCACCGAGCGCTCGTCGGCGGGAGCGAGGCTCACCTCCGTTTCGCCTCGGAGCGAGCCCACTACCCCCGGTGCCTCCGAGACGCGAGCGCGAACGACATAGTTGCCGGCGGGAACCTCGAACGACTGCCCGGCGCGACCCGACGCCGCAACGGCCCCGGCGCCGTCGACGACCTCGACTTCGCCCTCGAGCGTGCTCTCGCCCAGACCGATCGAGACGGTGAGCCGCGCGGGGCCGCTCGCCGGCGCTGGATTGGGATCCGCCTCGACCGAGGTCTCGACCGGTGGCTCGCTCACGTGCTCGATCGGCGTCGTCTGCAAGCCCGACTGCTGTTGGCTCCCGCCGCAGGCCGCGGCAAGCACGAGCGCGAGCAAGCTTGCGTGGACGTGCATCTCAACCCCCTTTGCTCCAAGACGGCAGCCGACCGATAGCACGCCCTGTCCGCCGCAGGAACCTCCCCCGCGCCGTTCCGCGCAGCTGACCCGACGGATCTCGGTCTCAGGCTTGCGATCGAATCGACCCACCTGCCGTCGCTCGGGGAACGAGCTCGCGGCGAACCGCGGGACGCCCAGGCATGCGTTCCGTCAGCCCGCGGCACGGCCCGCCGCCCGCCGGAGCGCCTCGGGGGAAACCCCGCTCGCGCGCAGAAAGGCGAGGGCCGACTCGTTGTCGGTTTCAAGAAAGACCGACGGGGGGCCGCTCAGCTCGATGCGACCGCGGTGAAGGTAATGGATGTGGTCGGCGATCCCGAACACGGAGGCCATGTCGTGACTGATGACCACGGCCGTCACGCCGAAGCGCTCGACGGTCCGCACGATGAGCTCGTCGACCGATCGCGAAGTGAGTGGATCGAGGCCGGTCGTCGGCTCGTCGAAGATGAGAATTTGCGGCTCGAGCACGAGCGCGCGGGCGACTGCCACGCGCTTGCGCATGCCGCCGGAAAGCTCCGCCGGCAATTTCGCGACGGCCTGCTCGACGCCGAGCGCCGCGAGCCGATCCAGGACGCGCTCGCGGATCTGCCGCTCCGGCATCCGCGTGTGCTCCCGGAGCGGGAAGGCGACGTTGTCGTATACGGTCATCGAATCGAACAGCGCGCTCATCTGGAAGACCATGCCGAACTTGCGGCGAATGGGCCCGAGCGCGCGCTCGTCGAGCGCGGCGATGTCGCGGCCGTCGACGACAATCCGACCCGCGTCCGGTCGTTCGAGGCGGATGACCTGGCGCACGAGCACGGTCTTTCCCGAGCCCGACGCGCCGATGATCACGTTGATGCGGCCGCGCAGCACGTCGAAGCTGACGCCGCGCAGCACCTCGTGATCGCCGTAGCGCTTGACCAGATCGCGGACGGCGACGTGCACGGGACCGTCCGGGTCCGGATCGGGTGGCGGGGGACGTCCGGGCAGCCAGCGCACGGGCCTCAGCCCCCTCGCGGTCCTCGCGCCATTCGCGACGTTCGCCATGCGACGGCGGCGGATCGCACCGGCACGAGGCGACGGCCCGCGTGCACGGCCGTCACAACACCCATGCGTCAGGGAGCTCCCTGGCCAGTGACGAGGCTCGTGACCACATAGTCGAGCACGAGAATCGCCACGGCGCTCTGGACGACGGCACGATTGGTCGCGCGCCCCACGCCCGCCGCGCCGCCGCTCGCCCAGAAGCCATGACGGCACGCGATGAGCGCGATCGTGAATCCGAAGACGGCGGCCTTGAGCAGACCCTGGCCGAGATCATCCGCGTCCACGTACCAGCGCACCTTGTCGAGGAACACGCCGGGGTCGAGCCCGAGCATCTGCACGCACACGAGCCAGGCGCCCGCGAGCCCGACGAGGTTGAACAGCATCGTGAGCACGGGGGTCATCACGAGCCCCGCCAGCAACCGGGGCACGACGAGATACTGGACGGGATGAACGGCCATCGTGGTCAAGGCGTCGATCTGATCGGTCACGCGCATCGAGCCCAGCTCCGTGGTCATCGCGCTGCCGGCGCGACTGGAGACCATGAGCGCGGCGAACACCGGTGCCAGCTCGCGGGCGAGCGCGAGCCCGACCACCGCCCCGACCTGATTCTCGGCCCCGAACTGACGGAACCCGTCCACGAGCTGGATCCCGAACACCATCCCGACGAACGTACCGGTCAGCCCGACGATGAAGAGCGAGCCGGTCCCGACGAAGTCCATGGCCTCGATCCACAACCGCACGCGGTAGGGCGGGCGCAAGCCCCAATAGAGCGCCTGCATGAGCAGCGAGGCATGGGCCCCCACTTCGGCGAGCACGGCGTTGGCCGGAGCGAGCACGAGCCGCGTGGCCCTGCGGACCGCGCCGATGCCGGGATGCGTCGCGGGCTGCGTCACGCCCGCGATGTACACCGGAACCGCGGTCGAGCGCGACGTCACTGTGGGCGCATCGCTCGCCCCGTCTCGCGCGGGGGCCTTGCCTCTCGCCCGCCCACTGGCCTCCGATGCCATGCGAGACCGGCGCAGCCGAACGGGTGTCACTTGCCTCGAGCGGCGAGCGGCCCTAGCTTGCGCGCCGCGTGCGCGTCACGGTCAACGGCGAGTCGGTCGAGCTGCGCGGGCCGATGACCGTTCGGGACTTGCTCGAGTCACTGGGCCTCGGCGCGACACCCGTCGCCGTCGAGCGCAACGCCGAGGTCGTTCCGCGTGCGGACCACACGCGGGTCTGGCTTCGCGACGGGGATTGCGTCGAGATCGTGCACTTCGTGGGCGGGGGATAGCCGCGTGTCGATCGAGGACGAGCCGCTGCGGATCGGTCCGTACGCCTTCCGCTCGCGACTGTTCGTGGGGACGGGGAAGTTTCCCGACCTCGAGACGAGCCGCCGGGCGATCGAAGCGTGCGGCGCCGAGGTGGTCACCGTCGCCGTGCGCCGTGTGGATCTCGCGGACCGGAGCGCAGGATCGCTGGGCGCATGGCTGCGCGAGTCGGGGCTGACGCTCCTGCCCAACACGGCGGGTTGCACGACGGCCGACGAGGCCGTGCGCACCGCGCGGCTGGCGCGCGAGCTGCTCGGCACCCCGCTCGTCAAGCTCGAGGTGATCGGCGACGACCGCACGCTCTTTCCGGACGTATCGGCGACGCTGGAGGCCGCCCGCGTACTGCTGGCCGAGGGGTTCGTGGTCCTTCCGTACGTCAACGACGACCCGGTCGCCTGCAAGCGCCTCGAGGAGCTCGGATGCCCGGCCGTCATGCCGCTCGCCGCGCCCATCGGGAGCGGGCTCGGCATCCGCAATCCCGTCAACCTCGCCATCATCGTCGAGCAGTCGCGCGTCCCGGTCATCGTTGACGCCGGCGTCGGCACCGCGTCCGACGCGTCGATCGCGATGGAGCTCGGTTGCGACGGGGTCCTGATGAACACCGCGATCGCGTGTGCGCGCGATCCCGTCCGCATGGCGCACGCGATGCGGCTTGCGGTCGAGGCCGGCCGGCACGCGTTCCTGGCCGGCCGCATCCCGCCGCGGATGTATGCGTCCGCTTCGAGCCCGCTTCACGGGCTCATCGCACCGCGCGGCCCGTGAGGTCCGCCCTCGGCGTGGCCGGCGTGTTGCTCTGCTCGCTCCACGCCCCCTATCAGTGCGCCTCCGATCCCGATCCGGCGCGCGCGCGCGAGGAGTCCGCGCCCGAAGCCCTCTGGCTCTACGCCGAGCGGCTCGCGCAGCGCGGCGACCGATCCGGACGCCGGTCGGTGCTCGAGTTCCTCGTCGAGCGTTACCCCTCGTCGCGGTTCGCCGCCCGCGCACGCATGGAGCTCGAGGCGCTCCCCCCGGGGCACACCGAGTCGGTCGGTGGCGGCGGCGCGGCCCCCCCGCCCTCACGTTGAGCATGCGTGCGGCCACGGCGACCATCCGCTCCGAAAGCACGACCGGAGCGTCGGGCGCGCCCGCGGTTCCAGCACTGTACGTGTTGCTCGAGCCTAGAAACCCGGAGCACGCCGCCGCGCTCGCAAATGCCGTCGTCGAAGGCGCCGGCACGATTCGGCTCGCCCTGTGCGTCCGTCGGCGCGGGGCCGCGGCGCACGAACAAATCGATCTGCTGCGCGCTGCTGCGTCCGTCGCACGCCCTCGAAGCGTCGAGGTCTGGCTCGCGGCCGATCCGGCGCTCGCGCGACAGGCTGGGGCCGACGGAGCGCACCTTCCGGACCGAACGGCATTGGGAACGACGGCGGCCCGCGACGTTCCGCTCGCGATGTCCGTGCACGACCCTGCGGGGCTCGAACGCGCGGCCGCCATCGGCGCCCGTTTCGCGGTGCTCGCGCCCATCTTCGAGGTACCTGGCAAAGGCCCGCCGCTCGGCCTCGGGCGGCTCGCTCGTCTCGTCGCCGGCGCGACGCTGCCGGTGCTGGCCCTGGGCGGCATCGGGCCCGAGCACGTCGCCGAAGTACTCGGCACGGGCGCCGCCGGCATCGCGGTACTGCGAGGGATCGCGGAGGCTACCGATCCGCGCGAAGCGGCCGCGCGTTATGCCGAGGCGCTCCGCATCGCGTGCGGCGCGCGCGTGTCGCGCTGACCGGAACGTGGGACGGCGGTCGGATGGATCGAGGTGATCTCCGAGACCGAGTCGGAGTCCGAGTCCGAGCCCGAGGCCGTGCCTGAGTCCGCGTCGGAGTCCGCTACCGAGTCAGAGTCCCTGTGGGAGACCGGGATCGACTCGCCCCCACCCTCCTCAACCCGACTCCGGGTCGATGCGGGCGGCCCGCCGCGCGTGCCGTCCTCCCTCGTGCTCCGAGTCGAAGAACGCGTCCAGGAGCGCCACCGCCATCGCCGGGCCGACGATGCGCGCACCGAAGCAGAGCGCGTTGGCGTCGTTGTGGGCCCGCCCCAGCCTCGCGCTGAGCGGCTCGCTGCACAGCACGGCCCGCACGCCGCGGTGCCGATTGGCAGCCATCGACATGCCTACCCCCGAGCCGCAGACGAGCACCGCCCGGTCGGCCCGTCCCTCCGCAAGGGCACGCGCCACAGCGTGCGCAATGTCGGGATAGTCACACGGATCGGGCCGGTCGGTCCCGAAGTCGAGCACTTCGAAGCCACGCCCCCTCAGGTACTCGACCACGGTCTGTCGCAGCGCGAATCCCGCGTGATCGCAACCGAACGCGACGCGTCGGACGGCCCCCTCGCTCATCCACCCTCGTAGCGGCCGAACAAGAGCGCGACGTTGGTGCCGCCGAAGCCGAACGAGTTGCTCATCACGCGTCGCAGCGGACGCCGGCGCGCCTCGTGCGGAACGAGGTCGACGCCGGCAGTGGCCGGGTCGGGCCGGTCGAGGTTCACGGTCGGCGGAACGATTCCGTCGCGCAGCGCGAGCACCGACAAAACAGCTTCCAGGCCCCCGGCGGCTCCGAGCAGGTGCCCGGTGACGCCCTTGGTACTCGACACCCACAGCGCACGCGTCGCGTGCTCGCCGAAGACGTGTCGAATCGCCTCGATCTCCTGCACGTCGCCCGCAGGCGTCGACGTTCCGTGCGCGTTGATGTACTCGACCTCGTCCGGCCGGGTGCGACCGTCCTCGAGGGCGGCGCGCATCGCCCGCTGTGCCCCCTCGCCCTCGGGCGCGGGCTGCGTCAGATGGTGCGCGTCGGCGGAGGCCCCGTAGCCCAACACCTCGGCCAGGATGGGCGCGCCCCGCGCGCGGGCCGCCTCTTCCGTCTCGAGGACCAGCATGCCCGCCCCCTCGCCCATCACGAACCCGTCGCGGTCGACGTCGAACGGACGGCTGGCGCGCTCCGGCTCCTCGTTGCGCGTCGACAGCGCCCGCATCGCGCAGAAGCCGGCCACTCCCACCGGCGTGACGGCCGCCTCGGCTCCACCCACGACGGCCGCGTCGTACACACCCGCTCGAATCGCGTGCAGCGCCTCGCCGATGGCGTGCGCGCCCGATGCGCACGCGCTCGTGATCGTGTAGCTGGGCCCCCGCAGCCCCCATCGCATCGAGATCTGGCCGGGGGCGAGGTTCGCGATGACCGAGGGGATGAAGTACGGAGAGACGCGACGCGGACCGCGCTCGTGCAGGGTGCGCACCTGCTGCTCGAGGCCCTCCAGGCCGCACATCCCGACCCCGACGATCGTCGCGACGCGCGTGCGGGCCGCCTCGGGGGGATCGAAACCCGCCACGCGAATGGCCTCGTCGGCCGCGGCGATCGCAAGATGGATGAACCGATCCATCTCGCGCACGCGCCTGCGCTCGATCCAGCGCTCCGGATCGAAACCGCGCACCTCGCCCGCGATGCGGCACGGAAAGCTCGCCGCGTCGAAGCGCGTGATGGTCGCGATGCCGCTGCGGCCGGCCACCGCGGCGCGCCAGCTCTCGTCGGCCGTCAGCCCGCACGGGCTGACGGCGCCGACTCCCGTGACGACCACCCGACGCACGGCGCAGGCCGACTCAGCTGCCCTTCTTGGCGCGGATGTAGGCGATGGCGTCGCCGACCGTGCGGATCTTCTCGGTGTCCTCGTCCGGCACGTCGATCTCGAACTGTTCCTCGAAGGCGAGCACCATCTCGACGATGGCGAGCGAGTCCGCGTTCAGGTCCTCGATGAACCGGCTGCTTTCCTGGATTTCGTCCTTCTTGACGTCCAGTTGCTGCGCGATGATGTCCTTGACCTTCTCCGCGATGTCCATCGTTGGCTCCTTGATGATCGTGCCGTTGACCGCTTCCGAGAGGCCACCGACCCTTGACCGCGACGGCCGACGCCCCGCACTTGCTTCGCGCGACGCACCTCTCGGTGTCCTCGACCTGAGGAACGGACCCGGCGCCGCGCGCGGCCCGCTCCAGCCCCGTCGGCTTCAGACGTACATCCCCCCGTTGACCCGGAGCACCTGTCCGGTGACGTACCCCGCCTCGTCGCTCGCCAGGAACAGCACCGCCGCCGCCACCTCCTCCGGCTTGCCCGCCCGTCCGAGCGGCGTCTGTGCGATCATGGCCCCTTTTGCCTCCTCCGGAAGCGCCGCGGTCATGTCCGTCTCGATCAGCCCGGGCGCGACGCAGTTGACCGTGATGCCGCGCGATGCGTACTCCCGTGCCAGCGCCTTCGTCAAGCCGATGAGCGCCGCCTTGCTCGCGGCGTAGACCGACTGGCCCACGTTGCCCGTCTCGCCCACGACGCTGGAGACGTTGACGACGCGCCCGCGGCGCGCGCGAATCATGAGCCGGATCGCGGCCTTGCAGCACCACAGCGCGCCCTGCACGTTGATTCGCCATGTGGCCGCGACGTCCTCGGGGCGCACGCGCAACAACAACGCGTCGCGCGCGATGCCCGCGTTGTTCACGAGCACGTCGAGACGGCCGAGCCGTTGATGCAGCCGCGTGACGGCCTCCTCGACCGCGTCCGGATCGCCGACGTCGAAGCGCATGGGCTCGGCCCGACCCCCACCCGAGGCGATCCGTTCGACGGTTTCCGTCGCGGCTCGCTCGTCGGAAACGTAGTTGACGACGACGTGGGCGCCGCGCGCCGCCAGAGCCTCGCAGACCGCGCGCCCAATGCCCCGCGAGCCACCGGTCACCAGGGCGACCTTGCCGTCCATGGAGAACATGCCGCCTCCGTTGACCCCCTCACATCCGCACGACGGCACCGCCCCACGCGATGCCCCCACCGAGCGCGCACATCGCGACGAGCGCGCCCGGTCGGATCCGGCCCTCCCGCATCGCCTCGTCGAGCGCGATGGGCACCGACGCGCTCGACGTGTTGCCGTACCGGTCGATGTTGAGATGGAAGCGCTCCCAGGGGATCCCGCAGCGTTCGGCGACGGCCGCCAGGATCCGCAGGTTGGCTTGATGCGGAACCACGTGCTCGATCTCTTCGGGCGTGACCCCCGCGCGTTCGATGGCCGTGCGCGTCGCCTGCGCGAGCGCGCGCACCGCGAACTTGAAAATCTGGCTCCCCTCCATGCGCACGAAGTGGCGCCGTGCCGCGACCGTGGCCGCGGTCGCAGGCTCGACCGACCCGCCGGCGGGGATGCAGAGCGCCGGAGCGAGCGATCCGTCGGCGTACAGCGTCGTCGACAGAATGCCGCGGCCATCGCCCAGCGCGGGCGAGACGACGACCGCTCCGGCTCCGTCCCCGAACAGCACGCACGTCGACCGGTCGGTCCAGTCGAGCACGCGCGAAAGCAGCTCGACGCCGACGACGAGCACGTGCCGGGCCGCCCCGCCGCGAACAAACTGGTCGGCGACGGCCAGCCCGTAGATGAAACCCGCGCACGCGGCGGACAGGTCGAAGCCCGGACAGTCGTTGCGGGCGCCGATCTTCTGCTGCACGAACATCGCCGTAGCCGGCAGCGGCATGTCCGGCGTGACGGTCGCAACGAGAATGAGGTCCAGGTCGCGCGCCGACAGCCCCGCGCTGGCCAGCGCCTCGCGCGCCGCGGCCGCGGCCATGTCGCTCGTGTGCTCGCCATCGGCCGCGATGCGCCGCTCGCGGATGCCCGTCCGCTCCACGATCCACGCGTCGGAGGTGTCCACCATCCGCTCGAGGTCGTGGTTGGTCAGCACGCGCGCCGGCAGGTAACGCCCGGTGCCCGCGATGCGGCTCATGACTGGCCGCGACGCGCTCACGCGCCTTCAGCCCTCGCCCTGCTCGCCCGACGTCACCTGCCGCCCGCGGTACTTCCCGCACGCGGGGCACGCTCGGTGGGGCACCATCATCTCGCCGCACGCGGGACAGGCCACGAGCGCGGGCGCGACGACCTTGTCGTGCTCGGAACGACGCTTGCGGGTGTTGGCCCGCGACGTCTTGCGCTTGGGGACCGCCACTCAGCTCTCCTTCCTCGTCACGCGGGGATCCGGCACGGCGGATGACGCCGCGGACACGCCGATGCGCTCGTCGACGTCGCGAAGGCCCGGAGCCCGCACGTGCGCGGGCATCTCGATGCCGGGACAATCGGGCCGACAGAGCGGTTGCATGGGAATCTCGACCAAGATGTGCTCGCGCACGAGCGCGTCGAGGCCGATCTGCTCGCCGCGATACGTCTCCACGTCGATGTCGTCGTCGTCGCGTACCGCGCGATCGGCGCCCGCGGGAACGAAGAGCGCGATCAGGTCCGTGCGCACCGCGACCCGCGCGGGCTCGAGGCAGCGAGCGCACTCGGCGAGCACGTCCACGGCCAGACGCCCGCGCACGAGCACCTCCGAGCCCCTGCGCTGGGCCTCCAGGTCGAGCGAACCCGGCGCGCCGGGCGACGGCTGCAGCCCGGTGCCCTCGAGCGCTTCGAGCAGGTAGGCCGATCCCACGTCGAACGCGTACGGTCGCGCGACGGGCGACAGTTCGAGCAGGTCGATCGAGAAGTGCGCCATGCCACGATCGGGCTCGAGAGCCACGGGGCGCTCGACCGAGCGCGCTACTATGGAAACGAGCCCGCGTCTGTCAAGGAGAACCGCGCATGGCTGGCCGCCTCGATTCGCCGCCTACGTGTCAGCACAGGGCCGACCAGAGCGCGGCGACCATCGTGACAGCGCCAACGGGTTGGTCGGTGGTGCGGACCGAAGCTGCGACTCCGAGCCCTGGACCGACCCCGAGTCCAAGTCCGAGCCCGAGCCCGACTCCGAGTCCGTTTCCGATTCCGAGCCCGAGCGCGTGCCCGAGTCCGAGACCGAGGCCGAGTCCAAGTCCCCGATGGAGGCATCGATGCGCGACGCTCAAAGTGCGTACGGGTAGCTCACGGTGAACGACTCCGCGGAAAACGCGGGGAAGCGCGCCTCGCGCGCCGCGCGCGCCATGCACGAACCCTCGGGACTTCCCGCGAAACTGCCCAGCACCGTCGCGGTGCGGACGCGGCCACTGGATCCGATGACGAAGCGGATCTCGACGAGACCGCCGCGGCCGGACGCGCAGGCCGCGATGGCGGACCGCACCGATTCGGCCGCGTCGCGGACGTGCTGGCGGTCGGGCACCTCGGGCAGCGAAGCGGCAGCCTGCGCTTCCGCGCCGCCAACGATGTCCGCGCCCGGCTCTCCCGCGGTTCCCTGCGGCGGCTCCGCCGAGGAGGAAGCCCGCGCGGAGTCCGCCTCGGACGCAGGGCCGGCGGTCGGCGACGCTTCGAGACCCGACGGTCCGTCGGAAGCGCCGGAACGCGCGCGGCCGTCGCCCGCAGACGCCGGAACCCGAGGGCCGCCGATCGTGGTCGAATCGCCTCGGGAGGGAGAATCGAACGCCGCCGTCGCGAGCGCGCCGCGAACCTGCGCCGACGTGCCCGGGCCCTCGTCGATTCGTCGCGACTCGTCGGGTCCTCGCGCGGCGCTTCGGGGACGCGCCGCGTGTACGCCGACCGTTTCGTCGCGACCCGCCGGCATGTCGGCAACGCCGCGTGCCTCGATCGATCCAGGCGACGGCTCGTCGAGTCGCAGCGGCGCGGGGCGGGATGGCGTCACGGACGCAAGCCCGACGTCCCCGAGGGGATCCGTCACCGCGGTGGAACCGTCGCGCACCGAACGGAGCAACCACGCACACGCCGCCCCCGACGCGACGGCCGCGACGGCCGCGATCGCGCGAGCCGCGAGGCCCGGACGAGCACGTCGCGGCGCGCCGCCCGCCGCGACGCCGTGCGGGGGCGCCGATGGTCGCGCAGGACGCACCGCTCCGGCGGGATCGGTGCCGGTGGACGCAGCCCCTGCGAAGGCGACGTCTCTCTCGATGGATCCGAAGCTGATGCGCTCCGGCTCGTCGGTCTCTGGAACGGCCATGTCGGTCAGGTCGGCGATCTCGCTCGGCGCGATGGCCGCCGGCGCCTTCGGACGCTTCTCGTCCATTTCGGACTCCCCCGTTCAGTCGTGCTGTAAAGTGACGGGCGGTGTGGTAGCATTGGATGCGGGGTCCGCCACGCGATGGCCCAAGGCGAGCTCCCGCGCAGACGGCGACCAACCAGCATTTGGAGCGGGGCTCGGGGCGCCAATCGACGCCGGTTGAAGTCAAGGTTGGGAAGCGAATCGGAGTCGAAGACCGACCTTGCCAATCGAGCCATTCGACCGCGCTGGCGCGGCCCCGAACCGCGGTGGCCTGCGTTCGTACGCGTCGCGTGCTAAGGAGTTTTGGGGCGCATCTCTTGAGGGGACGGTGCGTACCGTCCCGAGCATCCCCCGATTGCCGACCGAGGTCCAATCCAATGCCCAGGCTCGCCGTCGTTCGTCCGTGGGTCGCGATCGCGCTCGCCGTCGGTCCCCTTGGGTCCAGCGCCGCGGCCCAGCAGACCCGGATCGCGGCGCTCGAGGCGGCGGCGCGCAACGCGCCGGCGGACGCCGACGCGCACGCCGCGCTCGGCCACGCCTATCTGCGGGCCGGTCGACTGCGTGAGGCGCGCGCGGCGCTGCAGCGCGCCGCGAGCCTGCGCCGACAGGCGCCCGAGGCCGTCTTCGACGTGGCGCGGGTCGCATTCGCCTCCGGCGACTATCGTGCCTCGCGCAATGCCTGCAGACCCCTCGAGCGGGCGGGTCGCGACGCACCGCTCGCGCGCGTCTGTCGCGCCCGCGCGTTCCTCGTCTGGAATCGAAGCGCGCGCGCGTTCGAGGAGCTCGAGGCGGTCCTCGCCGCCGATCCGCAGAACCTCGAGGCCCTGCTCGCGCTGGGCGACGCGCACCGGATCCGGGCCGACGTCGCCGCCGCCGAGGACGCCTACCGACGCGCTGCGGCCATCGCGCCGCAGCGCGCCGATCCGCGGCTCGGGCTTGGGCGTCTGTACGCAGCGGCCGGACGGCGCGAGGAAGCGATTCGAGAGTTGCGTGGGGCGCTCTCGCTCGATCCCGAACATCCCGAAATCCAGTACGAGCTCGGTCGCCTTCTCGGCGAAGGGGAAGAAGCGCGTGCCCTGCTGCGCGCAGCGGTCTCCGGACGACCGGCCTGGGCGGAGGCGCAGGTGGCGCTTGGCCAGCAGCTTCTGCTTTCGGGCGATACCGACGGAGCCGAGCGTGCATTCACCGAGGCCATCCAATTGCAACCCACGTTCGCGGAAGCCCATCTCGGTTTGGCACGCGTCCACATCGCCCGCGGCGCGCCGGACGCCGCGGAGGCGAGCCTGCAGCGCGCGACCGAGCTCGTCCCGAACTCGCCCGGAAACGCGCGCGCGGCCGCAGAGCTCGCCCTGGCGCGCGGACGGATCGAAGAAGCCCTCGAGCACCTGCGCCGCGCGGCCGACCTGGATCCGCGCGACCCCGGCCCGCTGCTCGAGGCAGCGCGACTTGCGTTGCGGCACGGCCGCGACGTGCTCGCGGCCGGATTCCTCGACCGCGTGCTGCAGGCGCACCCGGATCGCGCCGAGGCGCTCGCCCTGTACGGCGACGTGATGGTCGTCCGACGCGATGTGGTCGCGGCACGCGGCTACTACGAGCGCGCTCTGCGAGGAGCGGGCCCGCTCGACCGCGCGCGCGTGCAGACGGCACTTCAGCAGCTTCCCGCTCAGGCTCCGCGACGCGAGCGACCGCCCGAGCTCGCGACAGTTCCGCGCTGACGCCCGCGCCGTGAGATTGCCGCGCCCCGGGCCGACCGGCGTCGCCTTGTTCGCCGTCGCCGTCGCGGCCGCGGGTGCCTGGGGCGTATGGGCATGGCACGAGCGATCGACACGCGACCGAGCCGAGCGACGTGCCGCCGCCGAACGCGAAGCCGCCGAGCGACGCAACCGCGAGCGCCTCGATGCCGTGCGCCGCGAGTCGGCCACGCTCGTGCCCGAACCGCTGCGTGGGCTCGCGCTCGCGCAGACCGAGGACGAGGCACGATCCGTGCTGCCCGCGTTGCGACCGGCCGACGTGGAGTCGGAGCCGGACCGGCGATGGCTCGAATCCAGCCTGCCGAACGGATCGCGGATTCTGCTGGGCTTCGACCGGCAGAGCGGTCGCCTCGCCCAGATCCAGGTGCTGTCCCTGCTCCCCGCGCCCGAGGCCCTCGCCGCGCATCTCGCGGCGATGATCGAGCGCTACGGCCGACCCACGGGAGTCTGGACGTGCCCCGATCCGAACGTGCCGACGCGCCGGTTCACGTGGCGACGCGCGCACGTCGCGATCATGGACGCGGTGCTCGCGTACGACGATCGCATCAGCGTCACCTTCTACCTGGCCGACGACGAGACCATCGGGCGCTCGCTGAGGCGCTCGGACTGCCGTCCGTTACGAGCCAGCGAGGATCCGGCACTTCTGCCCGTCACGACGCGAGAGGCGCTCCGACGCCACCGCGAGATGCGAGATGCGCCACGACCGTGAGTGCATCCCACCCGAACGGCCCCGCGCGCGGTCGCGGCACGCGCGTCGTGACCCCATCCCCGGCATGGCGTAGAACCGCGGGGCCCGTGCAGACCGAAGAGCCGAACGTCTCCGGCGCCGTCGTGCTCGACCAGACCCGTGTGATGGAAGAAATCGCGGGCCGCGACGCCGTCGCGCGCGCGCTCGGGCGCCTGCCCCGTGAGGCGCAGGAGCACTACGCATCGCTGACCCCCGCGGGCAAGATTCCCGCGCCCTGGGCACGTCAGCACATCATCGAAGTCGCGCGCGAGCTCGACGTCTCGCCGAGCAGTTTGCAGGCGCAGGTCGTCCGCCGCGGAGTCGAGCGGACGCTACGCGGACCGTGGCGACTGCTGCTGCGGTTCACGAGCGACGAGGCGCTCGTCGCGCGCACGCCCTTGCTGTATCGACAGGCCTACGATCGAGGGAGGCTGACGGCGCGCATCACCGCTCCAGGGCGCGCCGAGCTCGAAGTCGAGGGCTGGGACCGCATCCCTCGCCTCGAGCTGGAGGGGCTCGCCTGCGCCATCGAGACCGTCCTGCGATGCGCCGGCCGACCCGACGTCCAGGTCGTCATCGAGGAGCGCCCGCGCGGTGCGTTCTTCGTCGCCACGTGGAGGCGCTGACCGTCTCTGCCGAGGGGACTGCCCTCAGCGACACGGAGCTCGACCGCGCCCCGACTCGGAGCCGCAGCGCGGGCCTGCCATCCCCCCGCGGATCGACCCACGAGCCCGACGCGGTCAGCGTCTGCGCGCGAGCCGTCCGCGACGCGACGAGGCCCTCGCCTTCGAGCGCACCGGAGCCGCGCTGAGCTCCGGCTCCGGGCGCGCCGGCGCGATCGGAGCGGCCGCGCCCCCGATCACGTTGCCTTGCTCGTCGAAGACGAGATCCACCGCCGGTGCTGGGGTGACTGGAGCAGTCGGCATCGTCAATCCCCGACGAGCGTCGACCGGAACGCGGGTTACGATCAGGGAGCCGATGCCTCGCTGCTGAATCGACGCGGCACCCGCACTCCGCGCGGCGACGGCGAGCAGCCCGCCACCCAGTCCGAGCACGACGAGCATCGCCGCGGCACCAAAGAGCCATCGGGCGCTCGCCGGTCGATCGCCACGAAGGAGACATGCGATGCGAGCTGCAGCGCGAACGGCCGCATCCCGTGCTGGCCCTCGCAGCCATCCCGATGACCGGGCCGCCAGCGTCCGCACCTGCGGTTCAAGCCGAAGCCCGATGGCTCGAGCGTGGTCGACGATCGCGGCGAGCACGCGATCGCACGCGGTGCGCGTGCGATCGAGCAGCGACCGCGCACCGCGCGCCCACGCAGGTTCCGGAAGCCGCAGTCCCGCAGTCAACGCGATTTCGGACGCATCGTACGTCCCCGTCTCGTCCGCTCCACGACTGCCTTCGATTCCCGGATCCTCGGCATCCTCGGAACGGTACAAACGCGCGCCGGACAACGAGACATGCTCGTATCGCATCGCATCGGCGAGGCTGGCAACTTCGTCCCGGCTGGCCGGAACCATGTCCAGGAGGCGGATCTCGCGAGTCGGCTCGGACAGCACCCGGAGCTGACCGTCCTCGATGTACCAGCGCTGCGTCAGCGACTTGCGGGCGTTCATACCCGGCACGTCGATGCAGCCGCCATGCCTCCGAAAAAGCGTGTGATGATGGGATACGTCGTGCCGTCATCGATGGGTTGGAGCATCGATCGCTCCGGATGCGGGACGATTGCCCCCCGCCGCCGTCCCACCCCGATCCAGAACAGGACGAGCACGAGCACCGCGGACAGACGGCGAGCGCCGGGCCTTCCCCTCGCGAACGGCAGGACGGCGCAACCGGCGAAGAACGGTGGCCGTAGCGTCGTCGTGCAGGCCGGAGCCGTCGTCGGGCTCCACTGACCGGACGCATCGAGCGCCGCGGCGACGAAGCAGACACGCCCGAGAGCCTCTTCGCGAGGAAGGGATACGCGCACATTCGACGCCACCGGTCGCGCGACGTCGAGCAGACGCGGGGTGCCGTCGCGCCGAACCCCGGGCCCGTCGGTCGCGAACACGTACACCTCGAGCAGGCCCGGTGTCTCGTCGTGCAGACCCGACAACGTCAGGTCGAACTCGTAACGCTCCACGCGATCCCGCACGCAGGGGTCGGGCGTGCGGCGCACGTCCCAGCGGACCGCGTCGATCGCGTCGAGCGAGGGGGGGCCGTCCGATCCGAGATCGGCAACCACGAACGAGACGGCCTGCCCCGTTCCACGCTCGATGCCCCCGCGCGCTCGAAGCCCGGGCCACCACAGCGTGTGGAGACGACCCGCCGCGAGGGGGGCGCGCGCGTACAGCGTAGACTCGGCTGCATCGAACCACGCCTCGATCGCGGTCGGGCGTTCCGCATCCACGGCGATCCGGACCGGTTCCCCCTCGTGGCGCGCCGGGGGCTCGTAGCGCGCGCGCAGCAGCGTCGTCGTCGGCACGTGCGCCTCGCCCGACGCGGGGATCGACTGACGCACGGCGGGCGCCGCGCACTGGGCCCTGGCGCGGGGCGATCGCACGCCTCCCGCAGGCGTCGGCGCGATGCCGACGATCAGCGCAGCGATCACGAGCCGCACGTGACCCCGTCGCACGCTCCGATCGACTCGCCTCGGTCGCCGTCGGCGTCGAGGTCGAACCGATCGTGGCAGCAACCACCGGTCTCGATGCAACAGCGCTGGAGCTCGGGCGAGTCGCGGTGCTCGAAGGCGACGTCGATGCAGCGCTCGGGAATCTCCTCGCGATCGATCTCGCGGCATCGGCCGAACGAGCGCCCGTCGGCCGCGCACGTCTGCCGTCCCCAGTAGTAACAATACGAGAGAAAGCAGACGCGCTCCGAGCCGGGCTCGCACAACCTGCACGCAACCGCGCACGCGGACATGCGTCCGGCGACGCACAGGCGCAGACCCCCCCCGGGGCACGGCTCCGGCGGCAGCTCGTCGACGCGCCCGTCGCAGTCGTCGTCCCGTCCGTTGCACGTCTCGGGCGCCGGCACGCATCGCGCGGCCGGGCCATCCGCCTCAGTCCCATCGAGGGGAGCGTCCAGGCCGACGTCCGTGGCGCCCGGCGCCGCGTCGGCGTGCGGCCCGTGCGGTGGGACCTCGGCGCGTCGCGCCGAGCGCAGCGGCGAGCGGCCACACGCCACGGTGGTGAGCGAAACGAGCAGAGCGGCGAGCCCTCGTAGGCCGGCGACCCGCATCCTGTCTCGAGTGTAGCGCCATGCGACGCGAGGCTCCGTCCCCGGCGCCGTGCCGATCCCCGCCGGGCGCCGCCACCCGGTGCAGACGTGGATCGATGGCGCAGATCGGTTGCGATGCTCGGAGCGCGGCTTCGACTCCCACGTCGATCCCGCCGCTCGGCCGAGAAGGCCTCGAGGGTGCTGCGCGACGCCCGCCCGTCAACCGCTCGCCCCGGGTCGCCCCTCGCTGACGCGCGTCCGAGGCAACCAGCTTCCTCCGTGCTGCTCCCGGAGCCAACGGAGCATGTGCTCGCGCAGCGCAAAGCGCAGATCGAAGAGCTGCCCGACCTCGGCGCTCGCCGTCAGGCGCAACTGCACCGCGCGATCGGTGCAGTCGCTGACCACGCAGCGGGCATGCCGGCGGCTCCAGGCCGGATGGCCCTCGAGGAATCGCATCATTTCCGCGCGGATGGCCTCCACGTCGGCCGTGAAATCCACCCAGAGGAACACGATCCCGACGAGGTCGCCCGGCTTGCGCGTCCAGTTGACGAACGGCCTGTCCAGAAACGTCGTCAGCGGAACGACCATCCGGCGCTCGTCCCACAATTGCACGAGCGCGTACGTCAGACCGATCTCCTCGACGGTGCCCCATTCGCCTTCGATCACCACCGCGTCACCGACGCGCACCGGCTGGGTGAGCGAGAGCTGCAGCCCCGCGAAGACCGAACCGAGCGAGCGCTGCGCGGCCAGGCCGAGCACGAGCGAGGCCGCGCCCGCGGATGCGAGCACCGACAGACCGAGCGAGCGCACGACGTCGAACTGCACGAGGGCGAGCCCCACGCCGACGACGACGACGACCACGCGCAGCACACGTCCGATGACCTGCGCCCGCGTCCGAAGCGCGCGCACCGAGTGCGGATCGACCCCCGCGTCCTGCGTTCGCCGCTCGATCGCCCACTGCACGAGGTCGACGAGCTTCCAGGCGAAGAACGCCGCGCCGAACGCGAGCAGCAACCGGCCCGCGAACGTCGCGACGAGCCGCGGGCCGGGCACGAGCCGCGGCAGCTCGTAGGCAAGACGCAACAGGGCCGCGAACAGACCGAAGCGAACCGGGGCGACGAAGAGGCGCACGGCCGTGTCGTCCCAGTCCGCGCGCGTGCGCGCGGCCAGCCGGCGCGCGCTCGCCCCCAGAAGGGCCGAGACGAGGCGGCCGAACGCATAGGCGACCGGAACCGCGAGCAGGAGCCAGAGCCACTGCCAGGCCGGAGCGCCGCCCACCGAAACGCCGAGGAACGCGAGCCAGGTCGGGAGATCGACGTCGAACACGCGCCTCGTTTACATCGAAACGCAAAGGCGCGGTCGAGGCAGGCCCGAGCGGGTCAGGGCGCAGCCCAGGACGCTCGCCGGTGCTGAGCGGGATTTCGCGGCCAAGGCCGAAGCCGCGCCACGTCAACCCGCCCCCGAGCTCCCAGCGGCGGTCACGTTGCGTGACGTGGCCGAGGCCTGCTGCGAGGCCGAGTCCGAGACGGAGGCCGAGACCAAGGCCCAGGCCGAGACCAAGACCGAGTAGAAGGCGCGATCAACCAGACTGGCCGGCACTGTCACTTCTCGCTCACGCGGCGCATCGGCACGGGGCGTCCCGCGGCGCGCAACGCAGCGGCGATCGCCTCGCCCAAATCGGCCCGATGCCCGTACCCCGCGGGCAGCTCGTAGACGCCTCGTTCACCCGTAGGCTGCCGGAACCGAATCCGTACGAATGCATGGACGACGTCGTTCGAGGGCACGACGTATTCGACGGCTTCGATGCGCTCGACGGGAATCCACGTCCGACGCGGCGTCGCATCGCCCGCGAAGTATTGATGCACGAACCCACTGTCGCGCACCTCGACGAAGAGCCGTCGGCGCGTGCGACGCTCCCGGATCCAATCCTTGGCGAACCCCGCGCACGCCACCACCACGGCGACGCCGACGAGCGCCGTGCATCCCAATCCGGCCTTCTCGGTCCACGTCAGCTCGTACCACGCGGCGGGCTCGACCTCCGGTAACCCTCGCGGTCGCACGTCGAATCCCCGGTGGAGCACGAGCGCCACCCCGACGACGACGAGCGCGGCAAGTGCCGCCGCCACGGCCAACGCGATCCCCACCACGAACGCCACCATCGGCCAAGAGGGTGGCGTCTCCAGCACGCGGAGATGAACGCGGTCGCGGGCGGCCGATTGCCCCGTGCCCGTCTCGGCCCTGTCCTGCACCCGGTCGTCGATCACGACGAGCGCGTCCGACGCAAGCGCACGCGCGTGCGACGATCGTAGCATGCGCGCGCTCGCTGGATGGCGGGACGGTACCGCTCCGCCCAAGCGGCCAGCCCCATGATCGGCTCGAGGAGCGTGCGCCCGAGCGGAGTCAGCGCGTACTGAACGCGCGGAGGCGCCGTGGGCAGCACGGTCCGCTTGACGATCCCGTCGCGCTCGAGTCCCCGCAGCGTCGCGGCGAGCATGCGCTGCGAAATCCCCTCGATCGACCGACGCAACGCGCTGAACCGAAGTGGGCCGTCGCGCAGCAACGCCACGACGAGCACGCTCCACTTGTCGCCGATGCGCTCGAGCACGTCGCGCACGGGACATGCGTCGCCCTGATCGACAGCGTTCTCACGACGGCCTGCGTCTCGACGGGTCGCGGCACCGCGCACGGTCGGTGCCGAGAGTGTAACCCCGGCCGACCCGACGCGAACGTACGAGCGTCGACCTGGCGCGACCCGTCCCCATCGAAACCGACCGCATCCATCACTCGAGCACGCGGGGCTGAGGGGTGTTTCGAGCCCGAGCCCGAGCCCACCGCACGCGACTGGGTGGTGCCTGCTCACAATCACCGTGTTGGGCACGATCCTCGCCGCGGTCGTGTTCCTCAGACCGCCCGCCCCCCTCGTCGCCGAGGTTTTCTAGCTGCTGCGTTGTTGACACCCGGGACCCGACACTCCGTTAGCGCAGCACGACGAGGTCCCGCGCATCGCCGGGGCGTCCGGCGCTGCCTGCGGAACCCGGTGAGTAGCCCCCGCGACCCGCGCGACCTCCGAGGCCGACGGCATCCACCTCGAGCCCCGCGCGCAACGACGTGAAGTACGCGTCCGAAACGACGCCGACGATCACGACGCCGTAGCTGCCTCCTCCGCAGCCGCCGCCGCCCCCTCCACCGGCTCCTCCGCGGCCGCCATCGCCGCCGCGCCCGCCGTTGCGCGCGCACCAGAACGTCGAGGTGCCCCCGCGTCCACCCACGCCCCCGCGTCCTCCATCGGCGCCGATACCTCCATCTCCGCCGTCGCCCCCGCTGGCCGTCACCACGCGCACGTCCTCGAGACCCGGGCCGCGGTCCCGACCCGACGCGAGGCGGATCGCAATCCCGACGCTGGCGCCACCGCCGCCGCCTCCACGCGCGCCCGGCGCACCGCATCCGCCGGATCCGCCCCCCCCACCGCTGCCACCCGACCGATCGGCGCAGCCCGCCTCGGTGCCCGCGATGACGTCGTATCCCGCACCGGCCGTACCTCCACCACCGCCGGAACCGTCGGTGCCGTCGGCCCCATCACCGCCGTGGCCTGCGGACACTCGTCCCGACGACGGATCGAAACGCTCCGATACGGCGCATCCCGCGCCCCCCGATCCGTCCATTCCGTCGGCGCCACGACCTCCATGCCCCCCCTCACGCGGCAGCGTCGGGTTGTCGTCGCAGAAATGGCAGACGCCGCGGTTCGTGGGCGAATTGTAAGTCAGCTCACCCGCCGCGCCGGGCGACGGGCCACGACCCGGTTGCGCGGGCGGATTGGACACCGCCACGCGCCGCGCGGCATCGAGATCGCACACGCCGCCGACCGTGAAATCGGTGCATCCGGCGTTCCCGCAGGGAGCGCCGACGCGACATCCGGTCTCCGCGCAGGCCGCATCTCCTCCTCGCCCCCCGCCCACGTCGCGCCCGCGACACGCGTGCGTCCCCCCCGACCCACCGGGCAGCCGCGTACACTCCGCCCCCGAGGCGGGCGCGCGACCCTCGCCGCCGGGCCGGCCGTCGAGGTCGGCGAGCGAGCGCAGCCCCCACTCCGACAGTCGCTCGCTCGACGAGGCTCCTCGAGCGCCCGCTGCGCCGCGGCCCGCGACCACTTCCAGGGCGGCCAGAACCACCGACGGCCCGCACGCATCGAGGTAGACGGCGGTGCTCCCCTCGCCGGGTCCCGTCGCGTCCGAGCCGCGTACGACGAAGCCCTCGATGCGCGTAGGCGTCTCGACGCCGCGACAGCGCAAGACCGGCTCGCCGGGCCTGCCGCCGCCCTCGAGCACGACCGGGTACAGCGCGAGGTCGCGATCGCGGAAGTCGGACCGGTAGCCGCCGTACACGTCGACGCCCCCGACCACCGAGAACCCCGCGTAGCGCCCCGTCGCCACGAGCACGTCCTTGCCCTGGGCGCGCGCCCGTTCGACGGCGCGCTCGATGGTGCGCATGGGGCGCGCGAGCGTGCCCGGCTGACCGTCGTTGCCGGTCGGGGCGACGTAGACGTAGTCGTCCGCGTCGTCGACGACTCCGTCGCAGTCCGCGTCGCCTCCCAGCACCGGAGGCGGGCCGGTGCCGTCCCACCGCTCGCATTCGCACCCCGTGGCCGCGACGCCGTCGACGTCGACGAAACCCTCGAGGCACTCGGTCGCGCACCGGACCTCGCCGCCCTCGACGACGCAACGCGCGAGCATGTTCGGACCCGGCGGTGCGCACGGTCGGCCGCATTGTCCGCAGTGCGTCGGGCCCACATACCGCCCCGCCTCGTCGACGAAGTCCTCGTCGACGTCGCCGTCGCAATCGTCGTCCTCGCCATTGCATGCTTCGCCCAGCACGGGCTCGCATGGACCGAATCCGTCCGGGCCGCAGGTGCGCGTCCCGGCACAACGTCGTCCGTCCTCGCGCTCGACGGTGCACGCGACCACGAGCCCCACGTCGTCGGGGCCGCACTCGCAATCGCCGCCCACGGGCAAACAGCCCGTGCGCTCAAGTCCCGTTTCCGGATCGGACGTCGGCGCGCACACCGTGCCGGGGGCGCAGTCCGACGTCGCCTCGTCGCACGCGGGCACGCACCGGCCTGCATCGAGGGCACGCGCGCAGAACGCCTGCGGATCGCGCACCCGACAGGCCTCGTCCGAGGCGCACGGCAGACAGAGCGAGTCGACGAGGGGCAGACAGGCTCCGTCGGTCGAGGGATGCGTGCCCGGCGGACAGGCGACGAGCACGCAGCGCGGCCCCTCGTCGGTGTCGACTCGACACTCGGTCCGTTCGGCCGTCGGAAACGCGGCCGCGCACGACAGACCGCAGGAGCCGCAGTGCTCGGCCGACGCGTATCGACCCGCTGCGTCGAGGAAGTCTTCGTCGATTCGGCCGTCGCAGTCGTCGTCGAGGTAGTTGCAGCGCTCTTCGGTGGCGCACGGATGGCTCGCATAGCAGCCGACGAGGCCGACGCCTCCGACGCAGACGAGCACCGACCCGATGCCGCGGACGCCGCGTGCCGCGCTCACGCGCCGTGACGGCCCACCGCGCGCGTCGTGCGCGCGGGCCCACGCACCCGCGGTGCGATGCGACTCAGCGCACGATGATTTCATGCGCGCCTCCAGCCGCGCCGTCCGGGGCCGGCGCCCCTCCCTCGCCTCCGCGTCCAGGCACCCCACCGCGACCGAGCAGGAACGTGTTGTCGCGACGCCATCGCCCGATGGTCGCCTCGTCGATCCGCATCCCCGTCACCCAGATGCCCACGCTGGCGCCGCCGCAACCCGCGCCGCCGCCACCGCCTGGTCCGCCGTCGCCGCCAGGGCCGCCCGGCCCGCCTGGAAACGGCCCCGCGAGCGTCGGCGTCGAGCGCGCCTCGCGCGGCACCGAGCCACCACGACCTCCGGCGCCCCCGCGCCCCCCCTCGCCGCCTGCACCTCCATCACCGCCGCGCCCACCGTCGGACGGCTGCAGCACGCATTGCTCGACCACCGGAGCCGCCCCCGCGGAGCGCGTGCGCCGCACCAGGAGTGCGACCGAGGGGCCACCGCTCGTCCCCGCAGCGCCGCCCTGCCCTCCACAACCTCCCGCTCCACCGCCACCACCTCCGCCGCCGAGTCCATCGGCGTACTCGCAAGAGCCCGCCGTCCACTCCATCACCGTTCCGCCGCCTGCGCCGCCCCCTCCGCCTCCACTTCCCGGACCCCCTGCGGTGCCCGCGGTCGCGCTCGCAGGCACCCACCGGTCGCCGTCGAATCGACCGAGTGGCTCGGTGCAGCTTCGTCCGGGCCGTCCTGCGCTTCCCGTTTCCCCGGGGCCGCCCGCCTGCGGGCCGGTGAACTCGGTCGGCACCTCGAAGTCGGCCAGCCCGCAGCACAGCCGGGTCGGGCAGCCACTTCCCGTAATGGGACCTCGTGAGTCCATGCCCCCCCGTCCGCCCTGACCAGCCGCCGCACCGGGGGCTTCGCGTCCCGCCATCCCGGAGGGTTGCGTCGCCGCGAATCGAGGACAGCGCGACGAGCCGCCCTGCCCGCCGGAGACATCTGTAGTCGAGCATACATTTCGTCCACCGGCGCCCCCGCGCACGACGTTACGGTCGTCGGGGACGCACGCGTGCGTGGCGCTCTCGACCGCGGCGCGCGGGGGGTTCCCATCCATGCCGGACGGCCCCGATAAACCCGCCTGGCCGTCCCGGCCCGCGCTCCCCTCGCCCCCGACGCCCGCACGGATCCGTAGGCCGCGCAGCACGAGTCGTGACCCCGGATCGGTGAGCACCGCGCCGAAGGCCGGCGCGGACTCCGCGCTCGCGTCGAGGCCGCGCAGCGTCATCCACGCGACGGTCGTCGGACGAGTGCCCACGTTCTCGCCCACGAGCGCCGCACCGCCCGGTGCCGTCGTCCCGACCGGCGCGCGCACCTCGCTGACGTGGCCGTCGGGATCGAGCGCACGGAAGTCGCGCCGATAGCCACCGTGCATGTGCACGCCGTCGACGAGGTCGAGCGACTCGGCATAGACGCCGGCAGCTACGAAGATCGCCGCGCGCACTTCCGGCTCGGCGAGCGACGCCGACGCGCGCCGCAACGCCTCGCCGATCGTCGCCAGCGGGCGCGAGGGCGAGCCGGGCGAATCGGGCGCGTCACTGCCATCGGGTGCCACGTACCAGCTGCGCACGACGACGCCGTCGGCCCCGTCGCAGTTGGCGTCGAGCGCATCGCCCTCCGTGCCCGGCGGCCCGGGCGGATCGTCGGGCGAGCTGAAGCGACACTCGCATCCGTTGCGCGGATCACCGTCGGCGTCGACGCGGTCGCCTGGATGCAGCCCGTCGCGCGCGTCAGGACAGTCGAGCACACAGCGCGGCGCGAGCGGATCGCCGCCGCAGACGAACCCACCGGTCGGCAACCGCTCGCGCGTGCAATCGACGCCACAGGCTCCGCAGTGGCGCGGATCGACCCGGTAGATGCCGCGCGCGTCGACGAACGGGTCGTCGACGACGCCGTCGCAGTCGTCGTCCGCACCGTCACACAGCTCCTCGGGGGGCACGCAATCGGACAGGACGCCGCCTTCGCATCGCGCGCGGCCCACGCACCGCGTGCCGTCCGGTGCCTCGAGCGCGCACGCCACGTCGAACGCGTCGCCGGGCCCGCACGCGCAGCTTCCAGCGGCAGGCACGCACGAGCCGAGCACCGGATCGCACCGGTAGCCCTCCGGACAGCCGCCTTCGCAGCCCACGACGCACCGGGGCTCGCCACCGACGGGCCTGCACGCCGCGCTCGCCGCCGTTCCACAGTCCGCGTCGGACACGCAGGGCAAGCACAGCGTGCGCGCGGCGGGTACGCAGCCGCCCTCGCGCGCGGGTACCCAGCCCGGCGCGCACAGTTCGGCGACGCACACCGGCACCTCGTCCACGAGGTCGCAACGCGTCTCCAGGACGATCGCGTCGGGCACGCAGGGTCTGCCGCAGCCCCCGCAGGCCTCGACCGAGACGTAACGGCCGAGCGCGTCGCGCCACTCCTCGTCGAGCAGGCCATCGAGGTCGTCGTCGAGGCCATTGCACGTCTCGGGCATCGCGACGGGACGCTCGTCGCCCCCGTCGCGCACGCGGTCCCACGGCGCCGAGCGCGCACCGCATCCCGCGACGAGCCCGATGGATGCGAGCATGCCTCCGAGCCAGCGCGCCATCGTCGGCGAGTATGCGCGAGTCCCTGTGCACCGGCCACGACGAATGGTTCGCGACGTACGTGATCCGTCGGGAGCTCGGAACTCGGGCTCGGTGTCCGACTCGGACACCGTCTCGGAGGCGGACTCGGCCTCGGTCACCGACTCCGCCTCGGAAGCAGAGTCGAGCTCGCTTGCGGGCTCCGACTCCGAGTCGGGTCAGGGCTCGGCGACGATCCGGGCGGCCACCGCGGCCACTGGGCTGCCCGGCAGCAGCGTCACCACTGGGCGAGCCTCGCACAGCGCCTCGACCTCGGCCCGGGTCGTGAGGCTCGGACCCCAGAGCAGCAGACGCGTGCGCCCGTGCATGTCGAGGGCGAGCGCGGCGACCGTGAGCGGATGCACCGAGGGGCAGGCGCAGTCGACGAGCACCCAGCACGTCGCGTCGCGGTCGGCGGCCTCGACCGCGTCGAGCAGCGCGAGCCCATCGGCGACCGAGACGATCGTGGCGCGCGGGCCCAGCAGGCTTTCGAGGGATGGCGCCACGTCGTCGCGCGCGCTGACGACGGCCACCACGATGTCGTGGCCACGGGTCGGCGCGGTCTCCGACGACCAGGCAGGGGAAGAGGGTGGCCGTGGCGCTGCGTCGAGCGACGGGCGCACGGAAACGGACGGATCCGATCGACCTCGCGGGGCTCGGCGAGCCGATGCGTCGGGGACGTGGCCAGGAGACGAGGAGCGCCGGATCCGGCTCGGTTCTTCGTCGTCCGCGAGCATGTCGACCACGGGGGCGAGTGCGGCGACGACCTCCGCGGCCACCAGCGGCCCCAGCGCGGCGTTGACCGCGTCGTGCAAGGCCCCGTCGACGAAGCGGCGCAACGAAGGACCCGCGTCGGGGATCGCGCCGAGCCGAGCGCGCCTGAGCGCGTCGCGCACGATTCGATCGCGTACGGGCGCGACGGCGACCGATTCGAGCGCCTCGTCGAGGAAGTGCTCGAATCGGTTCGAACCCTGGGCGAGGCCGGGCATCGGGCCGCTCACTTCTCAGGGTACTCGCCGGTCTCGTAGAACGCCACGGACCCGACACAGGCGCGCTACGATCGGGCCAATCACGGAAAACCCGATGCCCGCGGTGCACACCCTTCGCAGGTTGCGCGTCCGGGCGCGTCTGCGGCGAGCCGCTGTCGCCCATTCGCTCGTTGCGGTCGCCGCGACGGGCTGCTTCGCCCACCGTCCGATCGACGCGGAGGCGCCGAGCTGGGGTGCGCCGGCCCACGGGCTGCTGTTCGGAGGCGATTCGCTCGACGACGAGGGCCCCGGCTTCGTGCGTGCCCGCCCGGGCGAGGATACGCGATGGGGAACGCAGCGCCTGGTGCGCGCGTTGCGCCGGGCGGCGGCCGAGGTCGCGGCGCGCCATCCGGGCACGGCGCCACTACGCATCGGCGATCTGTCGGGACCGGGCGGGGGCCGGCACCCACGCCACGTCAGCCATCGCAGCGGCCGAGACGCCGACATCGTCTTCTATTCGACCGACGCGGCCGGGCGGAGCGTGCGCGGTCGGGGTTGGCTCGCCGTCGACCGTTTCGGCGTCGGCCACGAGGGGCGCGCTCCGCAGGACGCGACGGCGGGCGGTCCGTATTTCTTCGATACCCCTCGAAATTGGACCCTCGTCCGCACGCTCGCGCTCGATCCCGAGGCGCGCGTGCAGTGGATCTTCTGCTCCCGGGGCGTTCGCGCGCGGCTGCTCGCCTGGGGTGCGCGCCACGAGACCGACCCCGAAGCGCTGCGTCGGCTCTCGCGCCTGCTTCATCAGCCGACGCGGGGCCGTCCCCACGACGACCATTTCCACGTGCGGCTCGCGTGCAGCCCGCGCGAGCGCGCGGCCGGATGCCGCGACGTGGGCCCCCTCTGGCCGTGGTTGCGCCGCGACCGCTCGCCCGAGACGGAGGCCTCGACGACGCGTCTCGACCTCGAGCCGGCGCTCGGCGATGCCGTGTTGCTCGAGGCCTTGCTCGGAGAGCCTGAGGCGACGTCGGAGATCCTCAGGTCGTGAATGCTTCGGCTCACCCCGACCGCACGCGCCGGGGAGGTTCTGCATCAAGGTCGGACTCGGGCTCGGGCTCGGGCTCGAGCTCGGCCTCGGACTCGGACTCCGACTCGGGCTCGGACTCGGACTCCGACTCGGGCTCGGACGCCGCTTCGGGCTTCGGTTCCGAAAATCCCGACCGCAGCCACTATCCTACGCGCCGCGCCCGCGACGGGCACGCCTATGGAGCGTGGGCCGTCACGATCCAGGGCCACGGCTCGGGTTCGACGCCGAATCGACCGTCGAAGGCGACGCGCAACGCGCGTTCGGCCAGCTTGCCATGTGGGCTGAAGCCCCACGGCGCTTCCTGGGAGACGTCGTGCAACGTCGCGTAGTAGCGCCACACGAAAAAGCCCACGAACCACGGCTGGGGCACGAACGCGGCGAACGTCGCCTCGAGCGCTCGGCTCTGTTCGATCTCGTCGACGGGAACGCCGACGATGTCGTCGGGCCACAGCCACGGCTCGACGGCCGCGTCGGGTCGGCTCGTGTAGCCCACCTCGACGAACAACACGGGCATTTGCAGAGTTCGGGCGAGGTCGCCGACCGCGCGCGCGTTGCGTTCGGCTCCCGCGAAATAGTCCGCGTCCGAGGCCCCGCTGCGGTCCGCGAGCGGATGAAACGCATTGATGCCGACCACGTCGAGCAGGTCCCAGAACAAAACGTGCTCGGCCTCGTCCCAGTTCGCGCTGTAGGTCAGCAGGCCCGCAAATCGCGCCCGGACCTGCTCGATGAGCGTGCGCCAGACGCCGCCGAAGCGGCCGGACCACGAGGCGCACTCGACGCCGATGGAAAACGCGTCGGCACCCGCGGCCGCCGCATCCGAGGCCCACGCGAGCACGAACCGTCGGTAGCTCTCGTGGAACCGCGCCCAGCGCTCCGGGCTGCCGGGATCGATGTGCCCGCGCCAACCGCCTTGCTCGACCCACAGGTGCGGAACGACGAGCACGCGCAGCCCGCGCGCGCGTGCCTGCTCGACGACCCGGCGGACGGCGAGCCGGTTGCGTTCGTAGGGCGCCTCGAAGTCCATCGCGACGTGCGTGTCGGACAGGGACGCGATGCGGCCGAACGGCGTGATCGAGACCCAGTTGGCGCCGAGGGCGACCAAATGGTCGAGCGTGCGGGCGCTCTGTTCGGTGCCGTAACCGCGGTCGGGTTGCTGGCTCGATTCGATCGGGCCGAGCGTGACCCCGCGTATCGCGGGCGCCCCCATCGCCGTCCACGCATCGAGTCCGTACGGAAGCCGCCGCTGCGCCTGCGCACCGGTAGCGGAGCCCACACTGAGCCACATGATCGTCGCGAGGCGTGTCGCGGTGGACGCGGCCGGCCGCATCGCCGGGTCCCTTGTAGCGCACCGCGCAGCGCCCGGGGCGGTGATCGCGCGCGCGGCGAGCGGATTCGAAGTAGGGTAAGAAGCGACGGCCGCTTCGGTCCATGACCACGGTGCTTCGATGAGACGTCTGATTCGGGCTTGCGTCCTGTTGGGCTCGGTAGCCCTTTCCGTCGCTTGCGGCCCATCCGATGCGCGGCTGCAACGCATGGAGCTGAGCGGGCGCATCACCGATGCGGTCAGCCGCAGGCCGCTCGGCGGAGCGACGGTCCGGTTCACCTCCGACACGCTGTACACGGCCCAGACGCGAAGCGACGCGGACGGTCACTACGAGATGGTCGTCGAGACGGACGTTCCCCTGGGTCAGGTCCGCGCGGAGCGGGCCGGGTATCAGCCCGCCGAGGCGACCGTGTTCTTCGACACACCGCAACGCCGCGTCGATCTCGCGCTCCGCCCGATCGCACCGGCGGAGCCGGAGCCCTGACGTCGAGTCGCTCTGGGCGCTTCGGTCCGCTCGAGCAAGGGGCCGAGACCGAGCCCCAGACCGAGTCTGGGCCGGGGTTCCGTGCCGCGGTCGATGCAGAGGCCGGTGGGATTATGTGAGGTCGATCACAATTCTCCCGCGAGCATCTCTTGCAGCCGTCCTTCTTCGTCGAGGCGCGCGAGGTCCGTGTATCCCCCGATGGGCTCGCCCCGGATGAAAATCTGGGGAACCGTGTGACGCCCGGTCGTCTCCCGCAGCCAGCGGCGTTTTTCGTCGTCGCCGGTCACGTCGATCTCCTCGTAAGGGATGTTTCTGGCCTCGAGCAGCCTCTTGGCGGCTCGGCAGTACCCGCAGTAATCGGTGGTGTAGATCACGACGTCGGCCATGTCTCGGCCATGGTAGTGGCGCAGGCGGCGGACGCCCACTGCCGCCGCTGCCCGTCGCGGTGCACCGCCGCAGCCTTTCGAGTTGGAGTCTGCGACGGAGTCCGAAGTCGAGCCCGAGACGGAGCCCGAGTCCGAGTCCGAGGTCGAGCCCGAGCCCGAGCCCGAGTCCGAGTCCGAGTCCGAGGCCGAGGCCGAGACCGAGACCGAGACCGAGGCCGAGACCGAGACCGAGGTCGAGCCCGAGTCCGAGACCGAGTCCAAGCCCGAGCCCGAGCCCTAGTCGGAGTCCGTGCCCGAGCCCGGCGACGGAATTCGACGTTGCGGCCGGTGCTGGCCGTCGGTTACGGTGGCCACGTGCGCCCGCCGCCGCTTCCCCATCAGGTGGAGGTGCTGCGCGGTGTGCTCGAGCGCATCGCGGCAGCCTCGTCGGCGGGCGGAAGCGTCCCCATCGCGGTCTTCGACCTCGACGGGACGCTGTACGACACGCGGCCCAGGACGCTGCAGGTCCTGGGCGAGTACGCCGACCACGTCGCCGTCGAGCGTCCGGACGTCGCCGAGGCGTTGCGCAGCCTGGAGCTGTCGCACGTTCACCATCTGCTCCGCGAGACGCTGCGGGAGTGCGGCCTGACCCACGCGGACGTCATCCGCGACGTGACGCATTTCTGGCAACAGCGGTTCTATAGCGACGACTACCTCGCGTACGACGTGCCACGCCCCGGGGCGCAGGAATACGTGCAGGCCTGTCACGACGCTGGCGCAAGCATCATCTACCTTGCGGAGCGCGACGTCGCCGGCATGCTGCTCGGAACGGTCGCGAGCCTGCGCGACCACGGCTTCCCGCTCGCGATGCCGGGCGTGCAGCTCGTCCTCAAGCCCGACGCGACGCTGGGGGACGAGACGTTCAAGCGGGCGGTCCTGCCGACGCTGTCACGCGGCGGGGAGGTCGTCGGGTATTTCGACGACGACGTCGCGAGCTGCAATCTGGCGCGCGCGACGTTCGTGCGAGCCGCGGTCGGCGTGGTCGACGCGCAGACGGTTCCCGGCGCCCCGGAGGCCGACCCGGGCATCGAGCGCGTCGCCGACTTTCGGCTCGTCTGACGGCGCGGCGCGTTGTCCGCTGCCGCTGGCGACGACGGATCGGTTGCGTCCGAGCCCGAGTCCGAGTCCGAGCCCGAGCCAGAGCCCGAGACCGAGTCCGAGCCCGAGGTCCGATCCCGATCCCGAGCCCGAGGTCCGATCCCGATCCCGAGCCCGAGGTCCGAACCCGACCCCGAGCCCGAGTCGGAGCCCGAGACCGAGCCCGACGATTCCGCGCGAAGGTGCGCGAAGCTCGATCCATGGCTCGATTGACGCCTCGGCACGGCCGCTGTTAGCGTGCGCGGCTGGCCGGCCCTGCGGGGTCCGGCGCTCGGGAGAGTGCGCCTCGTGGGTGGTCCGCTCGCCGCGCTGCTGTTCGTCGTTCTTCTGCTCGTCAGCGGATGCGGCGGCATGCTCTACCTGATGCAGATCGGCTCGGCATCGAGCGCCATCGAAGAGGCGCGCGCGGCAGGAGCGCCCGAGCACGCGCCGTACGAGTACTACTTTGCGCAGGCGCACCTCGAACAGGCACGGCGCGACGCGGCCGAGGCCGAGTACCAAGACGCGATTCGCAACGCGCAGATCGCCGAGCGGTATGGCGTCAAGGCGCGGGACATGGCCAGGCGCCATCTGCGCGAGGCGGGGCGCTGACGTGGCGCTTCGCGTCACGCACGCGGCGCTGGCCGTGCTCGTCGCGGGCTGCGCGCAGGGCTCGGCCCTGCGGGGGCGCATCTCCGGGCTTCGCGAGGTCGTCGTCCAGGCTGAGCGCAACGGCGCGTATCGCTGCGCGCCGCGCGAACTGGCGCTGGCGCAGGCCAACCTCGACTTCGCGGAGCTCGAGCTGGCGCAGGGCGACCCCGGGCAGGCCGAGTCGCGCCTCGCCATCGCCGAGCCCAACGCGCGCGCGGCCTTTCGCCTCTCCCCGCCGGCTCGCTGCGCGCCGCGCGGTGTCGTCGTCGAGCGCCGCGCGGAGCCCCGTCCGCCCCCCCCGCCGGGCGATCGGGACGGCGACGGGTATCCGGATCCGGAGGATCGCTGCCCCGACGATCCCGAGGACTTCGACGGCTACGAGGACGGGGACGGATGCCCCGAGGACCAGGACTCCGACGGAGACGGCCTGGCGGACTCGCGGGACGTCTGTCCCATCGAGCCCGAGGATCCGGACGGGTACCTCGATGCGGAGGGGTGCCCGGAGCCCGACAACGATCTCGACCTGATCGCGGACGCCGCGGACCGATGCGCGAACGATCCCGAGGACCGAGACGGCTGGCAGGACGAGGACGGCTGCCCGGAGCGCGACAACGACGCCGACACCCTGACCGACGCGACCGACCGATGCCCGAACGAGCCCGGTCCGGTCGCCGAGCAGGGCTGCCCGCGGGTCTATCAGAACGTGCAGGTGACGAGCACCGCCATCCGCATCACGCAGACCATCCACTTCGAGTTCAATCGCGCCGTGATTCGTCCCGAATCGTATGGAATCCTCAATACGGTCGCTCAGGTCCTGCGCGACTTCCCCGACATCACGGTGGAGGTGCAGGGACACACCGACGACCGCGGTAACGACGCGTTCAACATGCGCCTGAGCAACGCGCGTGCGAACGCCGTGCGGGACTACCTCATCGGCCAGGGCATCGCGCCGCACCGGTTGACCGCCGTCGGCTACGGCGAGACCCGACCCATCGCGAGCAACAGCACGCGCGAGGGCCGCGCGGCCAACCGTCGCGTCGAGTTCATCCGCACCGACGCGGTCGCGCGTCAGGCCGGAGGGGTGCCGTGACTCGGTGGCGGACCCTGGCACCGGTCGCGCCGAAGTGCTCGTCGCGCGCACGGCTGCTGCTCGCGGCGCTCGGCGTCGCATCGGGCCTGTGGGGCGGGGGCGAACGCTCTGCGCAGGCGCAGAGGCCGCTCCAGCAAGTCCTCGATCTCAATCGTCAGGCGATGGAGGACTACACGAACCTCGAGATCGAGGCGGCGCAACAGAAGCTGCTTCGCGCCCTGCAAATCGCGGAGCGGTCCGGTGTGACGGGCGCACCGCTGGCGCGCACGCTCGTCAACCTCGGGGTCGTCGCCATCGGAGGGCTCGGCGACAACGCCGCGGGGCTCCAGTACTTCATCCGGGCCATCCAGGCGGACCGCAACGTGCAGCTCGATCCGCTGACGAGCACGCCGGACATCCAGACGATGTTCAATCTCGCGCGGCAGCGGGCCGGAACCGCAGGCGGGGGACAAGGGATGGGGCCCGGACCCGGACCGGGACCCGGTCCTTCCCGTGGACCTGAGCCCGGGCCCGAGCCGCCTCCCGCACCGCGGGGGCCGGGAACCATCCCCCACGTCCCGATTCCGGAACAGCTCCGGCAGACGGCCGTACCGGTGTTCGTCGAGGTTCCGGCGGAGGCGCCGGTCGGCGCGATGTATCTCTACTACCGGTCCACCGGCATGCGCGAGTTCCGCCGCGTCGAGATGCGACGGATGCGCGGCGGCTACGGTTACGAGATTCCGTGCAGCGACGTCTTCGAGCCCTCGGTGGCGTACTACATCGTCGCGTTCGGACGCGACGGCTCGCCGCTCGGGTTCGCAGGAACGGCCGAGGCCCCCCTCGAGGTGCCGATCGTGGCCGAGCGAACGCACCCACCGCCCGCGTTGCCCGGTTCGGCGCCACCCGAGCCGTGCGGGGAAAGCGAGTGTCCGCCCGGGATGCCAGGGTGTCGGGCCGGCGATGGTCGGTCGGGTGGCGGCGCGGGCCTGGGCGATACCTGCCGCCGCGACTCGGATTGCCGTGCGGGGCTCGTGTGCCGCGACGAGTTCTGCGTGAGCGCAGAGGATGAAGAGGAGGAAGACGGCGAAGCGGGCGACGCCCCTCGTTTCTTCGTCCACCTCGGCGGCACGATCGGCGCCGCGTACGTCGGGCCGGGGATGCCCGCGGACGGACCGCCGCCGGAAGACGCGACGGAAGAGGAACGAATCGCCTACGTGCCCGGGGGCCAAGACGATTGCAATCTGCCGGAGGCGACGACCGATCCCGACGGGACGATCATCGAGGGTGACTACTGCGTGCGCATCGAGACGCCGGGCTTCACACCCACCTACGCGCTGCGCGCAGTGGTGGGCTATTACTTCACCGAGCGCATTGCCGTCGGGGGTGGCATACGTTTCCAGTTCAGCTCGGGTCAGGGAACGATGGCGGGCTTGCAGCTCCAGTTGCGGGGCCAGTACCTGCTGACGCCGCCCCGTGCAGAAGGATTCTCCGCGGCTCTGATGCTCGGAACGAGCTACGGGCAGATCCAGCCGCAGCCTCCACAGGCCGATGCGCCGTACGTGCCCTTCGTGCGCTCGGGCCTCAACGGCGTGCAGGCCGGAGCCGTGCTCGTCCACCGCGTCGCGCGCAACTTCGGCTTTCACCTGACGCCCGAGATCCACATTCTTTTTCCCACGTTCCTCTTTGACATCGATCTGTCGGCGGGCCTCGAGATCGCGTTCTGACGGTGGCGCGTCGCGCAGGCGAC
>JANWZI010000080.1 GCA_025054695.1 Myxococcota bacterium
GCGCAGCACCGCATAGCCCGCGAGAAACGCGAGCAGCACCATTCCGTCGAAGCGCTTGCGCGGATGCAGCCCGAACGCGAGCAGCGCCGCGAGGGCAAGCGTGCCGGCCGCTTCGTAGAGCTGGGTCGGATGCACCGGGAGCGATTCGAGATCGGGACGCCGAAGCAGACCGGCCTTCCACTGCGCCTCGCTCGCCGGCGACCACGGCGGAAAGCGCACTCCGAGCGAGCCGTCGTGCCGCGTTCCGAAGCAGCATCCACCGAGGAAACAGCCGATGCGGCCGAAGAAGAGGCCAAGCGCGATGCGTGGAGCGGCCGCGTCGGCCACGCGCAGCACGGGCATGCGCTCGCGTCGCAGGAAGCGGAAGGCGAAGATCGTCGCGGCGATCAGGCCGCCGTAGTAGGTCAGTCCCCCACGCCAGAAGGCGGCCCAGGCGAAACAGTCACGTGAAAGGGGCACGCAGACCCCGCGCTCCGCGTCCCAGCGGCCGACGGGCTCGGGCTCGCCTCCACATCCCTCGATGCGCTCGAGACACTCGGCCTGCGTGATTCGCCACGCCACGCGCGACGGATCGACGCACAGGTTGACGTAGTCCCAGAAGTAGCCGTCCGCCACCACGTGCAGCAGGCGGGCCCCGATCACGCCCCACAGAAGCGCATACAACCCGAGGTCGATCATGACCTCGCGGTCGAGCCCGACGCGTCGCGCCCAGCGTGCCAGGAGCCACGTGGCCACGGCGAAACCGGTGACGAGGAGCGCGAAGTAGCTCGGGACGACCTGACCGAAGACCTCGGCGAGCTGGGGCAGCATGGCAGCAATCCGTCGTCGTTCAGCGCCCGGCCCGCCGCGCGGTCTCCGGGCCCCGACGCCTCATCCGGCCTTGCCGGGCGCCGGAGCGCGCGAAGCGCCGGCGGCCTGGGCGCGCGGCTCGAGAAACCCGTCGATGACGAGAAGGATCACCCCGACGGTGATGCCGCAATCGGCGACGTTGAACGTGGGCCACGCCCAGCGTTCACCGAATGGGTTGGGCAGGTCGTAGATGCGGATGAAGTCGACCACGTAGCCGTAACGGACGCGGTCGACGAGGTTGCCGAGCGCCCCGGAGACCACGAGGGGCACGCTCGCCGCGAAAAGGGGGCCGCCACGGCCGCGCACGAACATGACGAGCAGCACGACCGACGCGAGCAACGCGGCTGCGATGAACAGCAGGCGACGCAGTAGGAATGGACCGTCGGAGCCGAGACCGAAGGCCGCTCCGCAGTTTTCCGCGTAGCGAAACTCGAGGAAGCCATCGATGACGCCGACGACCGGGCCGCGGTCGCGCTGCGTCCAGCGCGGCGGGTTGTCGCACACGGGGCCCGGGTCCGTGGCCGGGGGGCGCGACAGCGTCTCGACGGCCCACGCCTTGGTGCCCAGGTCGGCCGCGAGCAGCACGACGGTGGCCACGGCGCACATCACGATCGCGCGGCGCGACCGTGGCGCGGGCGCAGCGACGGCAACAGGACGTTTCTTCACGGCGTCCTCGTAGCACGATTCGGCATCGCGGGACGACGAACCTCGTCTCCGGTGTCGTCTGCGTCCACGCTCGCGCAGGGGCCTGCGGCAAGTCGCCCCCACGCTTCGGCCATGTCCGCGGGGGGCGGCGCGTGAAGGCGAACGGGGGCGCCCGTTCTCGGATGCGGGAGCTCGACGACCGCGCAGTGCAGCATGGGGCGCCGCGCCGACACCACCGAACCATCGGCCAGGACGACGCGCCGCGGGCCTCCGTATAGGATGTCGCCCAGGAGCGGACAGCCCGCCGCGGCCGCATGCACGCGGAGCTGGTGGGTACGACCCGTGACGGGCTCCAGCTCGAGCCACGCCGGCCCCGCCGCGCTCGACTGCCGGAGCCGGTAACGCGTCTCGGCGGGACGAGCTGCGCGCCCCGCGGCCCCGTCCTGGACGGCGACGCGTCGATCCGCACGGCGCGGATCGATGCCGACGGCCCATCGCCACGAGCCTTGCTCCGGCCGCGGCGCACGGGACGCGATGGCGACGTAGCGCCGCGCGTATTGACCCCGCCGACGGGCGCGTAGCAATGCGTGAATCGCGCGGCGCGTGCACGCGAACGCGACCAGGCCACTGACTCCCGCGTCGAGGCGTGAGCTCGGATGCAGCAAGCGCCCACGCTCCATGCGTGCGCGCAGCAAGCCGACAAGGCACGGCCGCCCGTCCGGCGCCGTGGTCGGCAATCCGGGGGGCTTGTCGACGACGAGCAAATCGTCGTCGACGAACACGATACGCGCTTCACTCTGTACGTTCACCGCCACGCTCCACGATCCGGACGACGCCGGCGTCGCCGTCCACCTCCACGAGGTCGCCCGTCTCGATGGCCCGGCATGCGCCGGCCGCTCCCACCACCGCGGGCACGCCGAGCTCGCGCAGCAGAACCGAGGCGTGCGACAGCGGCCCGCCCAGCTCCGTGACGACGGCCCCCGCCACGACGAACAGAGGAACGTGACCGGCGTCGGCGACCGGAAGAACGAGCACCTCGCCGGCGCGCGCCGACTCCGCGTCCGATTCGCCGCGCAGCAGCCGCGCCGTGCCTCGGACGCGTCCGGGGCTCGCCGCGACGCCTCGCAGTTCCCGAGCCGGAGCCGATGGCGGCTGCGAAGCCCCCGGGGGCTCGTCCACGAACGTCTCGGGCGGGTCGGGCAGGCTCCGGTCGCGGGCGTGCGCGAGCCGACGCCGCGCCACGATGGGCCCGACACGCCGCAGCCTTCCGTCGAGCCACGCGTGCAATTCCTCGATGGTGAGAAAGAACGCCGCGTCCTGGCCGCTGCCGGGCTCGACCGCCTCGATGCGCCGACTGGCCTCGACGGCCACCGACCGCACCAGGCCGAGCACGCGCGTGACGTGGCCCCGCAGCCGCTCCCGCAACCGCAGCGCATCGCGCGCGCGCTCGACGAGCAGCTGCAGGGCCGGACGCGCTGCGATCGGAACGCGTTCCCGCAGCTCCGCGCGCGCCGCCTGAAGGGCCTGACGGCTCGCCTCGATCCGCGCGAGGGACCCCGCCGCGTTCGGGTCGTGCAGCGCCACCCAGAGCGCCGCGAGCAGGGTACCTGGCTGTTCCGACCAGCGCGGCGAGGCCAGTTCCGCCTCCCGCGGCCCCCGGTGACCATATTCGTGCAACAGCGCGCGCACCTGCTCCCGAAGCCAGCCCTCGGGCCACTGTTCGACCGATCCGGGCGGTCCCTCGGCGGACAGCAGCCACGCGCGCAACGACTCGTCCGCACGCGCCCTCGATGCGATCCGCGCGATCTCGAGCGCCGGACGGACGGTCTCGACGTCCTCCAGACCCGAGAGCAAATCCCGCTCGAGACTGCCGGCCCGGTCGGCCGCGACCAGGAGCAGCAAGAGGTGCAATGCGACGAGCGTCGCGAGCAGGTTGCCGTACGCCGTGAGCATCACGTCGCCGGTCCGGTCCAGCATTCGCTCGGCGTCGGCGAGCAGCGCGCCCAGGCCGCCCGGAGGCAGCATGCGCAGGTCGAGCGCGGCGATGCGCGACCGTTCGACGTCGAGCCAGGCCTCCAGCGCACGCACACGCCCTTGCAGCGACAGCGCGTCGCGCAGCAGACGCGCGGCGGTCCACGGCGCTCGGGCGAGCAACCGCCAGCGCTCGCGCACGGTCGCGAGCTCGACGGACGCATCGGCGGCGCGCAGGCCGGCGAGGGCGAACAGCACCTGAGGTGTCAGCCCCGGCAGCTGCGCCGCAATCGACGAGAACTCCGTGAGGTTGAGGTAGATGCGGCCGCGGAAGCAGCCGACCAGCTCCGCCTCGGGCGGCACCGTGCAGCCCAGGGCGCCGAACGCGCGCCGGAAGCCGCGATCGGCGAATCCGCTGAGCACCGACCAGGTCAGCGGCGTCGCCGCTCCGGGCAACGCCTCGCCGACGTTGACGTTCGACCAGAGCACGCCGCGTCCGACCCTCGGCCGCGCCCGATCGGGGCGTGCGCGCGCGAGCGCCCGCCGCGCCGTCTTCACCGGACGAGCCTGCAGCACGTAAAGGGCGTCGCCCACCGCCGCCCATTCGATTTCCGTCGGGGCGCGCAGAACGCTCTGGGCACGCGACGCCAGCTCGGCGATGCGCGCCGCCTCGGCCTCGCCGAGAACCGGACGGCTTCGTTCCTCCTCGGTGGCGAGGCGTTCGCGAAGCCCCGCCCCCGTGGCTTCGATGACCCGATCGCGGCTTCCGGGAAGGTGCTCGCGCACGCGTCCCGCGGGTCGCGTGATGCGGTAGGTGTCGGGGCATATCCGTCCCGCACACAGCGCGGTGCCCAGCCCGAACGTCGCCTCCACGACGATCTCGCCCGGGTCGGACGTGATGGGATTGACCGTGACGGCGATCCCGCTGCGCTCGGCGGGCACCATCGCCTGGACCACGATCCCCATGGCGACGGGTCCCGACAGGCCCCTTCCGCGCAGGTACGCCGCGACGCGCGGCGCGTACAAGCTCGCGAGCACCCGCCGCACCGCGTCCTCCAGCGCCCCGAGGCTGCCCACGTCGAGCACGCTCTCGTGCAGCCCCGCGCCGCTCACTTCGTCTCCGTCCTCGAGGGTGGACGCGCTGCGCACCGCCACCGATCCCCCCTTCGGCGCACCCAGCGCGACGAAGGCGTCCCGCAGTTGCGCGCGCAGCGCGTCGGGGAGGACCATCGACCGGACCCGCTCGGCGATCGCGGCGAGCGCGTCGAGGTCGAGCGCCGCGCTCGGATCGGCGATCCGACGCAGCGCATCGCGGCTCTCGGGAACGTTCGCGACGACGATCGCCTCGGCATCGGCCGGCGACAAGACGTAGGCCGCGGGCACCGGCAGGCCGCCGCGAGCCAGCTCGGCGAGTCGGCGCGCCTTGGCGCCGTGAGCGACCCCGCGTCGACCCGCGATCGCCTCCAGCCGGTGCAGCAGCCGCGCCACCGGGGCCGCAGGATGACGCGGAACGCGCCAAGCGCACGTGCTCCTCGATGCGCGGTGCTACGTTGCGGGGCGGTGCAGCCGCAGCCCTTGCCCCCCGAAACGACGCCCCCGCGACGCGACGCGGAGACGTCGGCGGGGCACGAATCGCCGCAGCCGACGCGCGCCGATGCCGTCTTGCACGCTCCGTATGAGCCCGGACGGCTGCTGCGGTGGCTGTACGCGCGTTTCTTCTCGCACATTCGCGTCGAGCCCGAATGGGAACGAGCCCTGCGCGAGGCCCACGCGCGTGGCGTGGTCGTCTACGTGATGCGCTCGCTCTCGTTCCTCGACTTCCTGTGCCTCGATTTCCTCCTCAAGCGCCTCGCCCTGCCGGCCCTGCGCTTTTGCAACGACCTGGGGCTGTGGATCCTGGAGCCGTTCGGCAAGGGCCGCCGCCGCCTCGCGTTTCGCCGGCAGATCCCCGAGGCGCAAGCGTTGTGCGAGGTGGTCGCCGACGGCGGCAGCGCGCTTCTGTTCCTACGCCGTCCGCCTCGCTTCGGGCAGGCGCCGCGCAAGGGCCGGCGCATGCAGTCCGACCTGTTGGCCGCGCTCGTCGGCATGCAGCGATCGCTCGACCGCCCCATCCTGCTGCTCCCGCAGACGTTCGTCTGGTCGAAGTTTCCTCCGAGCCGGCGGCGCACCCTGTGGGACCTGCTGTTCGGGCCGCGCGAATGGCCGGGCAAGATTCGGGTCTTCTTCCAGTTCCTTCTGAACTACCGGCATGCCGTGCTGCGGAGCGGCGACCCCATCGATCTGCGGGCGCTCGTGCACGCCGAGGCAAGCCTCACGGACGCGCAACTGGCCGATCGGCTCCGCATGGCGCTGCTCCGGCGCATCGAGCGCGAGCGCACCGTCGTGCTCGGGCCGGCGCGCAAGGAGCCGGCGCGGCTGTGCGAAGAGATCCTGCGCAGCCCGCGTTTGCGGCGACACCTGGAGGCGCACGCGCGGGCGACGGGAACGACGGTCGAGCGGGCCCGCGCGCTCGCGCGCCGGGAGCTGCGTCGAATGGCCGCGGCGCAGGATCCGGCCTGGCTCGCGTGGATGCAGCGGCTGCTCGACCGCGTCTGGAATCGCATCTACGACGGCATCGAGGTCGATCGCGAGGGACTGGAGCGCGTCCGCGCGGCCGCGCGCGACGGGCCGCTCGTCTTCTTGCCGAGCCACAAGAGCCACATCGACTACCTGGTGCTCTCCGACGTGCTGTATCGCCATGGATTGTCGCCGCCCCTGGTCGCCGCCGGTGACAATCTCTCGTTCTGGCCGCTCGGCCCTGTCCTGCGTCGGGGCGGCGCGTTCTTCATCCGCCGCTCGTTCAAGGGGCGCAAGCTGTACTCGGCGCTCGTCGATGCCTACGTGCGCCGGTTGCTGCACGAGGGCCATCACCTCGAGCTGTTCTTCGAGGGCGGTCGATCCCGTACCGGCAAGCTGCTGCCGCCGAAGCTCGGTCTGCTCTCGATGATCGTCGATGCCTGCCTCGCGTTGCCGGACCGGCGCATCGCATTCGTGCCCGTCTCGATCGGATACGAGCGCATCGTGGAGGAGCGCAGTTACCTGCACGAGGCCGCGGGCGGCGACAAGCGCCCGGAGAATCTCGGCGGGCTGCTTCGCGCCCCGCGTCTGCTGCGCTCGCGCTACGGGCGGTTGCACGTGCGCTTCGGACGCATCCTGCCCTTCGCAGCGCTGCTCGACGAGGTGCGGGCCGAACGCACGACGGCCGGACGCGACCCCGACGTCGAGCTCAGCCCGCCGGAGCGACGCACCCTCGTGCAGCGCCTCGGTCACCGCGTCGCCTGGGAGATCAACCGCGTCACCGTGGTCACCCCGTCCGCGCTGCTCGCCACGGCCCTGCTGCTGCCGCGGCGCCGCGGCATCACGTGGTCCGACCAGGTCGCGCTCTGCCCGAGGCTCGCCGACGAGCTCGTCGGGCTCGGCGCGCCGATGGCCTCCGCGCTGGACGGCGGCCGCGTGCGACCCGAGGTGCTCGCCGAGGCCGTCGAGCTGTTTCTCGACGGCAAGCTGCTCGTCCGCCACGGGCGGGGCGAGCACGCCGTGTTCGAAGTGCCCGAGGAACGCCGCCTCGCGGTCGAGTACTACAAGAACAATACGCTCCATTTCTTCGTCGCCCACGCCCTGGTCGCGGCGGCCGTCGGAGCGGGGCGCAGCCGCGCGGAGCCGGCGACCGAGCATGCCGTGCGCGAGCGGGTCCGGATGCTGTCGCGGCTGTACAAGTACGAGTTCAGCTACCGCGCCGACGCGAGCTTCGACGAGATCTTCGATGAGGCGCTCGGTGGGCTTCTCGCGCGCGGATGGCTCGAGCGGCGCGCCGATCGTCTCGCGACGCCGGCGGAGGCCGCTCCAAGCCTCGCCCTGTACGCCTCGCTCCTGCAGACGTATTTCGAGAGCTACGCAATCGCGGCGCGTGCCTGCGAGGCGCTGTTCGCGCGCCCGATGAGCCGCAAGGAGTGGCTCCGGCACGCCCTGTCGCTGGGCGAACGGACCTACCTCGCCGGCGAGATCGCCTTACGGGAGAGCGTGAGCCGCCATCGCCTCGAGAACGCCTTGCTCGCCTTCGATGGGCTCGGACTGGTGCGCGCCGGCGACGACGGGCAGGTCCGCCTCGCCGACGACGTGGCGGACCCCGAGGCCTTCCGCACGTTGGACACGACGCTCCGCGCGCTCTGCGGAGACTGACGGCGTCGAGTCGAGCTCGCCGCGGCGTTCACGTGGGTCGACGTCCCCGAGGGCGGTTGCGCGCCCTGGTCGGAGTCCCGGACCGAATCGAACTCCGAGTCCGAGTCCGAGACCGAACCCGAGTCCGACTCCGAGTCCGCGTCCGAGCCCGAGTCCGAGTCCAAGTCGCACGGTCGAGCGCGGTGCGACTGGCCGTGCGCACACCCTCGTGGCACCGTCCGCCCGATGTCGCGCGAGGCCATTGCACTGATCGGCCTGCTCCTGCTCGGGTGCGACGCCCCAGGCGCAGGGGAGCACGCGAGCGGCCGCGGCCCGGCCCGCGTTGCGGCGCAGCGACCGCATGAGACGAGCAGCGCGCCTCGCCGCTCCGAGAATGGTGCGTCGAGCGCACCGGGCGCCCAGAGGGCCAACGGACCGGGACCGCACTCGGTCTCGACGCGGCGGGTACGCATCGGGGCAGCGGGCGATCTGCTCGTGCACGTCAAGGTGGCGCGCGCGGCGGCCGATCACGCCGATGCGGGCGGCATGCTCCACGTGCTGGGCGATCTGCCGTCCGTCATCGAGCCCGACGAGATCGCGTTCATCAACGTCGAGACCCCGCTCGTCGACGACGAGGTTCCCGTCGGCAACGGAGCCCCGCCCATCCTCGGCTCGCCGCCAGCGATGGCCGAGGCGCTCGCCCGTGCGGGGTTCGACGTGGCCTCCCTCGCCAACAACCACGCGCTCGACCAGGGATCGCGGGGCCTGCGGCGTTCGATCGAGGCCCTCGAGCGGGCGGGCGTCCGGGTCGTCGGAGCCGCCTCGACGTACGCGCGCGCCTACGATCCGGTGATCGTCGAACGGGACGGACTGCGCGTCGCGTTCATCGCCTTCACCGAGCGCATGAACCAGGGCCCGCGCCAGCGGCCGCCCGAGGCGTACGCCGCACGCCTCGCGAACGAGGCAAGCGTGCTCGAGGCACTTCGCCGCGCGCGGCAGCAGGCCGACCTCGTCGTCGCGTCGGTGCACTGGAGCTACGATTTCGCGCCCGCGCCCACGCGGGACCAGCGCAACCTGGCGCGGCGCCTCGTCGAGCACGGCGCGGACCTCGTGATCGGACACGGACCCCACATCGTGCACGGCGTGCAACGGCTGCGCTCCGCGCGCGGCGATGCGTTCGTCGCCTACTCGCTGGGCAACGTCCTGAGCAATCAGGGGCTGCGCTATCGCGCCGGCGACGGCATCCTCACGTCGGAACCCGAGCGATTCGACGGACGTGCCCGCGACAACGTGTGGCTGCGCGTACCCGTCGAGGTCGATGCGTCCGGAACGATTCACATCGGTCGCCCGACGGCCGTGCTGTTGTGGACGCGCAACAACCACTACGAGCGTGCTTCGGGACGCGAGCAGCGCGTCGACATCCGGCCGATCCGACTCGGTCGGATCGGCGACGAGGGGCTGCGCGCGGAGCGCCGGGACCACCTCGCGCGCGTGCTCGGGCCCGAAGTCGACCTCGTCGATTGAGCGCGGCGTTGCGAGCCCGAGCCGGAACCGGAGTCCGAGCCAGAGTCCGAGTCCGAGTCCGAGTCCGAGCCCGAGACCGAGTCCGAGACCGAGTCGGAGTCCGAGCCCGAGCCAGAGTCCGAGTCCGAGTCCGAGTCCGAGTCCGAGCCCGAGACCGAGTCCGAGTCCGAGCCCGAGCCCGAGTCCGAGCCCGAGTCCGAGCCCGAAACCGGGCCCGAGCCCGAGCCCGAGCCCGAGACCGTCTCCGAGTTTGAACCGCGATCGAGCAACCCGACCGCGGCGGTGAGGCCCCGAGTCGGGCGCGGCCCCGCGCCGGGGTTCCGACCTCGGGCCACGTTCAACCCGCGCGCGGGTCGGCGGCCACGAGCAACTGACCCATCGCGACCGCGACGGGCGCGTCGCGGTCCGACTGCCACGCCTGGGCGCGCATGCTCACGACGCGACGCCCTTGTCGCACGATGGACGCATTCGCGTGCGTCGTCTCGGGACGCGCCGAGCGCAGGAACGCGACCGTGAGATTGATCGGCCGCGGCAAGACGGCTTCGGGCGCCGTCCAGAGCCACTCGAGCACGGCCACCGACTCGAGCAGCGCTCCGAGCACGCCTCCATGCAGGGCCGGAAGCACTGGATTGCCGACGAGCATCTGTCGGAAGGGCAGCGACGCGACGAGCCGGCCGTCCTGGAGCGACGCTTGGACGCCGAGCCACCGACAATACGGAATGGCCGCGACGAGCCGGTCGGGATCGCCCACCGCCCGTGCCTCGGCCAGTGCCCGCGCGAGCCGTTCGCTCATGGACTCTGCGTCCGGCTCGAGCCGGGCGTCGATGGGGTCGCCAAGGCAAAGGTGGCCGCCGCGACCGCGATGGGCCTGGACTCGTCCTCGACGTACGCGGTGGCCCGCACGAACGCGACGTGCCGCGCGACCCGGAAACAGTGCGCGACCGCCTCGAGATCGCACCCGGCGGGCGCGGCGCGCAGGTGGTCGACGCGCAGATCGAGCGTCGCAATCGGCACCGGCTCGCGCAGCGCCATGAAGACGGCTCCGCCACAGCACGCATCGAGCAGCGCCGTGACGACGCCACCGTGCAAGACGCCCGTCTCGGGATTGCCGGCCAGATGGGGCACGTACGGCAGCCGCATGCGGGCGCGCGCCTCGTCGAACTCGAGGATGCGGATGCCGAGCGCCTCGTTATGCGGCACGAGGCCCATAAACTGCTTGTTCGCGCGGCGCAATCGGTCGAGCCGCGCCCGCCGCTCCTCGTCCGACTCGGTCACTGCATCGCTCCGCCGCGTGGCACCGACGGCCCTCCCGGCGCCTGTAGCATGAGCTCACCTCGCCCGCCCACGACATGACACGTTGCCATGGGCAACCCATCCGTGCCGAGGTCGCACTCGAGCACGCGTTCGAACCCAGCCTCCGGCTCGGTCTCCGCCTGGGCCGCTGGCTCGGGCTCGGATTCGGGCTCGATCTCGGACTCCGTCTTGGCTCCGCACGCGGACTCGGTCGCGGGCTCGGGACTCGGACTGCCTCTCGGACTCGGAGTCGGAATCGCAACGATGCTCCGTACCATCCGCCGACCTGGTCGGCGCTGGCAGCCCCTCGACGCTGGAGCCTGCTTTTGTATCATGCGCGGCGCGATGACGCGCCTCGTCGTCTTTTGGTTCTCGATTTCCTGGTTCCTTCTCGGATGCGGTGACGACGAGGCGCGCCCGACTCCGGACGCCGGGAGCGACGACGGCGGCGTCGATGCGCCGGATCCCGACCGCATCATCGCGGATCGGCCCGAGTGCGAGAACCTCAACCCCAACCACTGCCTGCTGCCCTGGCCGTCGAGCCGGTATCTCGTGGCCGACCCTCGGACCGAGACCGGCTGGCGGGTCGAGATTCCGCGCGAAGCGCTGCCCAAGAATCAGTACGACGAGCCGGCGTCTCCGGACGCGTGGATGGGCTTCGACGGCTTCAGCCCCATGACGTCGATGATGACGCTGTTCCTCGGGCGCATCGACACGAGCAACCTCCCGGACGAGACGCGCATCGCCGACAGCCTGTCCCCGAGTTCCCCGACCGTCGTGCTCGACGCCGAGACCGGCGAGCGCGTCGCGCATTTCGCCGAGGTCGACGCCTGGCCGCAAGCCGACCCCGAGCGCCGAAGCTTCTACATCCGGCCCGCGCAGCGCATGCGCGAGAATCGCCGCTACATCGTCGCCATCCGCAATCTGCGCCTGCAGGACGGAACCCCCGTCCGCCCGAGCAACTACTTCCGCGCGCTGCGCGACGGGGTCTCGACGAGCGTCGCGGAGCTCGAGGCACGGCGAGCGCACTTCGAGGAGATCTTCCGCATCCTGGGCGAGGCGGGCATCGAGCGCGGCACGCTCCTCGAGGCGTGGGACTTTCGCACCGCCTCCGGACGCAACGCGTGGGGAACGCTCATCGCGATGCGCGACGATGCGTTCCGGCGCATCGGGGAGCGGGGTCTGGGCTGTACGGTCACGCGCGTCGAGGAATTCACACCCGCGGAGCGAGCCGAGACCTGGCGCCGCGTGACCGGTACGTTCACCGTGCCGCTGTACATGCAGACGCCGTACGAGGGCGCGCGGTTGAACCGGGACGCCATGGGGGCCCCCGCGTTCAACGGGATGGCGGAGGCCCCGTTCACGCTGGTCATTCCGCATTCGGTCCGCGAGCGCATGCAGGCCGGCGGCGAGCCCGCACGGCTCATGGTCTACGGCCACGGTTTGCTCGGCGGTAGCGATCAGGTCGACAGCCGAGGCACCCGGACACAGCTGCAGCGCTATGGCATGGTGGGTGTCGGCACCGACTGGTGGGGGCTGTCGGCGGCCGACCGGTCGGTGATCGTCACCGAGTGGATTCCCGACGTCGGCAAGTTCCCACTCGTCGGCGAGCGCCTGCTGCAGGGCGTGCTCAACTTCGCCGTGCTCGCACGGACGTTCATGGGCGTCTGCCGCGACCGGCCCGAATGGCGTATCGGTGATCGGAGCGCGATCGGCGACGAGGTATACTACCACGGCATCTCGCAGGGCGGGATCATGGGCGCGACGCTCGCGGGCATCTCGCCCGACATCCGTCGCTACGCGCTTCAGGTCGGTGGCATCTCGTATCCCATCATGATTCGCCGCTCGATCGATTTCATCCAGTTCGAGGAGATTCTGCTCAACTGGTATCCCGACAAGGTCGACCGCGACTGGACGATCGTCTCGTCGCAGAACGGCTGGGATCTGGCCGAGCCGGCCACCTACGCGCCGCATCTGCTCTCCGATCCGCTGCCGGGCAGCGTCCCGCAGCGGATTCTCTATCAGGTGTCCCGCTACGACACCGAGGTAAGCAACCTCGCGAGCGACATCGCGGCGCGAACGATGGGGCTGCCCTGGTTCCGCTCGAGCGTCTACGAGCCGTGGAACGCGCCTAGCCCGACCGACGGTCCCGCGGACAGCGGGTACATCATTTATCACGTGGAGGGCGTCGAACCGATTCCGACGGGGACGGCCATCGCGTCGATGGACAACGACGCCCACGCCCAGTTGCGCTTCCGCGACGCCGTCCAGCGCCAGATCGACGCGTTCTTCCGGCCGGACGGCCGCGTGGAGAACTTCTGCGACGGCCCGTGCGATCCGAACTGAGCGCCTCCCGTCGAACGTCTCGCGACTTGCCAGACCGGCGTGCAATCCGAGCCGAACTTCGAGGCCGAGACCGAGACTGAGTCCGAGTCCGAGTCCGAGTCCGAGTCCGAGCCCGAGCCCGTGTCCTACTCCGATCCCGATCCCGAGCCCGAGCCCGAGCCTGAGTCGGAGCCCGAGCCCGAGCCTGAGTCGGAGCCCGAGCCCGAGCCTGAGTCGGAGCCCGAGTCCGAGTCCGAGTCCGAGTCCGAGCCCGAGTTTGAACCGCAGTTCGCGCCCGAGCGTGGGCCCGTCACGGACCGGGAGCTGCGCTCACGGCGCCCGTTGTCACTAGATTTCGCCGACGCGCTCTGCGGGGACCCAGCCTCCGCGCTCTGCGCATCGCAGCTGAACCCACGACTCGTGGCGATCGAGCAGCGTGCAGCGTTCGCCTTCGGCCGCGCGCGCGTTCGGACTGGCACGCTCGTCGGGAAGGAGTCGCATCGGGACCCCCTCTTCGAGCACGATCACCTCACCGCCCCGACGCTTCCCATCCGCGCGCTCCACGAGCATCGAAGCCGCGAACAGACCGACGAGCAGTACTGGAACCACGCCGACGGCTGCCGCGAGGCGAATCGTGTCGCTCCGCGACAAGCGGCGGAGCGCGAGCAACCCGAACAGGAGCACGTCGGCGACGAGCACGCTCCAAGCAACGACGTCGTCCGGAAGCGCCGCGCTCAGCGTCAGGAACCAGCCCGGGCCCGCTTCGGGCTCCATTTCTGCGCGACCGTCGCGTTCCGCACGCCGCTCCGCGAGCCACCGTCGAGTTGCCGCTGCTGCGGCTCGGGCTGCTTCGTCGTCCGGCCGCAGCCTCAATGTCCGCTCGAACCAGCGGATCGCGTGGCCATGGCGTCCCGCGGTGCCGTGCGCGACCCCGAGATTGAACGAAACGTCCGGGTCGTCGACGCCGGCCGCGACGAGCGTCTCGTAGGCGCGCACCGCCCCCTCGACGTCCCCGGCCACGAAGGCGCGATTGCCCTGCTCGAACAGTTCGTCGAGCCGCTGCGCACGCGCCTCGCCGACCACGCTCGCCACAATCGCAAGCCCGAGCCACGTCACGACGATCGCAGCGCGCGTCACGCCCGTTCACCTCCCGCCGGCGTCCATCGGGCGAGCCGATCGACCAGCCGTCGCGCCTCTCGCATCGCCTCCTTCGGCTCCGCCGCTTGCCCTGGCGCGAAGCGCGCGCGCTCGACAGTCTCCAGCCACGCGAGCACGGCCCGCGTCGGCTCGTCGCCGAGTCCGCGATCGCGCAGCAGCCGACCGAGCTCGGCGCGCGTCAGCCCCCCAATCGGTTCCGCGAGGCGCGCCTCGAGCACTGCGCGCACGGCGGTCTCGAGCGCCGCGAAACATCCACGCGCGTCCGCCTGGCGCAGACGCGCGGCGGCGAGGCGCAAACTTCGCCGTGCCACGGGCATCGGATTCGGTGGCCCCGTGCGCGCGAGCCTCGCGCGAAGCACGCGCACGAGCGCTTGCAGCGCGACGAGCAAGCCGTACCCAAGCGCCGGAGCCGCGAGCGCCCACGCGTACCACGGCCTCTCGAAGACGGCCGGCCTCGTGCGCCTCAGCGCACTGCTCGTACGGATGGGCCCGAATCGGAGTGCTCCGGGGGCTCCCGGATCGGCGTCCGTGGAGCCGGCCACGACCGGCGACCGGCCCGCGGCCTCGAGCACGACCTCGGGAGCCTGCACGACCGAGTACGCCGCACGTTCGGGGTCGAACGCGACCAGGCGCGGCGCGGGAACGCGGAACCGGCCCTCGCGCTCCGCGACCGCGATCCACCGCGCCGTGCGCACGCCGCCGACGATGCCTCCCGGCGCCTCGATCTCGTCGCGCACCTCCGGGGCGAGCACGCGAAGACCGTCGACGGGATCGAGCCGCAGCTCGACCGAACGCAGGTTGCCGCTCGCCCGCAGTACGGCCGTGAGCGTGACGGCATCGCCGGTGGCGACGACGGTCCGGTCGGCCTCGAACGTCATTTCGGCGCGGCCGACGAGGACGGGGCCGTCCGGCCTGCCCTCCTCGGGTAGCGGCATGGCCTCGACCGTCACCGGAGCGCTGTGCCGCTCGAGCGGCACGGTCCCGAACAGATCGAACAGGCCGTTACCGACGCTCAGCCTGACCCCAGCTGGTCCGACGACGAGCTCGCCGGGCTGGAGCGGGAACAGCGCCCAACGCCGCAACACGTAGACGTCGAACATCGTTCCGCGCACGCGCTGCCGGCTGGGCTGGAGGGCCGTGTTGGGCCCCAGCAGATCGTGCAGCCAAAACCCCTGCGTGGTGGGCTCCGGCCGGACCTCGGGCGGTGCGCGCAACCCTCCTCGCACGTAGAGCTGGACGGTCGCCGTCACCTGCTGGCCTACGTACACGCGCGGTCTGTCCACGACGGTGCGGACGAACGCCTGCTCGTCGAACGGCTCCTCCGCGCTCGTCGCAGGGGGCGGGACCGGCTGAGGGGCGCTCGTGCCCGGCACGGCCCCCGTGCTCGCGACGACGGTCAGCGTCAAGCTCGAGGACCGATACACGCGACCTGCGACCGTGACCGCCGCGGGTCCGAGCACGTGGCGGCCTTCGCGTAGCGCACGAAGCAAGTAGCGATGCACGAGGCTCTGGCGGACGACGGCTGGCGCGCCGCCCACTCCGAAGCTGAAGGCGAACGGCTGGCTCCGCCGCACGTCGACCACCTCGAACGCCGACAGGTCTGGAACGGTCATCTGCTCGACGCCACCGCCCTCGACATCGACGCGAATTTCGAGTCGAAAGGTCTCTCCGACGGCGACGGTGGTCCGATCGACCGACAGGTTCACCGTTGCGCTTTGCGCGGCGGCCCGCCCCACGAACGGAACGACCCACGGCGCAGTCGCGACGATGGCGACACGCAACGACAGGAGAAACGCTCTGCGGGTACCAGGCACCGCTACCAGTCCCGGATCGGCGGTCGGCGCGCTTCGCGCAGCGCGCGCAACCGCGCTCGGTGCCGTTGCAGGCTCTGCTCGCCGGCGCGCAACGCGTCCAGGACCCGCCGCGCCTCCTCGGGCAGCTCGCGAAGCTCGGCGCCGGCTCCGCTTCCGGGCGACGGAGCCTCCAAACCCTGCGGCGGCGCTGCCGATGAGCCCGAGCCCACGGGGGTCTGGCCGCTTCCTTCGCCCGCGTCGTTGCGGTCGGGCGTCGACTCGCCAGCCGGCGAGGGCGCCTGCGTGCCCGCATCTGGGGCGGCCGACGACGCGCCAGGGGTAGGACGAGTCTCTGCCTGGGGCGTCGTTCCCGCATCTTGCGCATCGGGTGAGGACGTCGACTCGGCCCCCGCGTCGGGCGTCGACGTCGGATCGCTCGGATTCGACGCGTCATCGCCGCTCGAGGTGGAGTCCGCACTCCGTTGAGACGGAGGCGTGGATTGCTGCTGCTCACCTCGGCTCGAGCGTTCCGCTCGCTCCCGTTCCTGCCGAGCACGCCGCATGGCGAGCTCGAGGTTCCATGCTGCGTCGCGAAATCCCGGTTGTGCGCGCAACGCGCGTCGGAACGCCTCAGCGGCTTCGCGGAAGCCCCGGCTGGCCTGATCGTGCGCGTCCGGTGGCGGGGCGGGGGCGGCGCCCGGGGTCGCGCTTCCGGCCTGCACCGCCTGCCGGGCGGCATCCGCCGCGATCCGGTCGGCCTCGCGAAAGTGCGACAGCCCGATGTTGTAGTGCGCCGCGGCACGCACCTCGGCGGGGGCCGCCGGCTCGGTCGCCAGAAGCAGCGCTGCGCGCGCCTGCTCCTCGCGCCCGAGGGCCGCGAGCGCAAGGCCTCGATTCAGATGCACGCCCGGTTCCGAGGGAAGCGCGCGCGCCGCCCGATCGTAGGCCGCGAGCGCCCCGGCCGGATCGTTGCGCGCCATGGCCTCGTTGCCCGCCTCGACGTCGGGCTGAGGCGAGCGGAACAGCTCCCACGCTCGGGCCGGGCTCGGCCCGCTCGCCCCCGTCAGTGCGAGTCCGAGAAGCAGCGTCCGCGACAGCCTCGCCGTCACCGAGGCCTGTGCGGGAGGCGGTTGCCGCGGCGCCTCCGAGCGAGCCGACTCGCGCCTCGCCTGCTTCGCGCCACGCCTCGAACCGAGCCACGTTTCCGGTAGCAGCGCCTCGGCGATGAGCAGGAGCCAGGCCAGCAACAGCGGCCATACGTGTCTCGGTTCGGCGACCAGCACGCGCCGACCGCGCTCCTCGTCTTGCCGCATGCGGCGAATCTCGGACACGATTCGATCGATGCCCACGCTGCCGCGACCCGCGTGAAAATACTTCCCGCCCGTCTCGACCGCGATGCGGCGCAGCGTCGCCTCGCCCTGCTCGGTCAGCCGCGTGTAGACGAGGTTGCCGTCGGCATCGCGCTGATAGCCGGTCCACGTGCCGTCGGGCGAATAGGTGGGGATGGGCTCCCCCGTCGCGGTCCCCACGCCGACCGTGTAGACGCGAACCCCCGCCTCGACGAGCTGCGGGATCACCTCGGTCGGATCGCCCTCGGTGTCCTCGCCGTCGGTGACGAGCACCACGACGCGCGAGGGTCGCTCGGAGGCGGAACGCGAACGCGTGCTCCGTTCGAGCAGACGCGCGCTCGCGACCAGCGCCTTGCCGATCGCCGTGCCTCCGACCGGCATGTCCAGCGGCCCCAGCTCGCGAAGGAACAGCTCGAGGGCGCGCCGGTCGGTCGTCATCGGGAACTCGATGGTCTCCCCGGCGAATGCCACGATGCCGACGCGATCGCCGTCGAGCTCCGCGAGCAGGCGACTGACCTCGACCCGGGCGCGCTCGATCCGGCTCGGGTGCACGTCGCGGGCGAGCATGCTCTTGCTGAAATCGAGCGCAACGACGAGATCGATGCCCCGCCGGCGCAGCAGCTCGATCCGGGTGCCCCACGCCGGCCCGGCGAGCGCCACGACGAGCGCCGCCAACGCCGCGAGCCCGAGCATGGCGCGGGCCGCGCGCCACGGACCGGAGCGCCGCCCCACGACCAGCGCTTCGACCGATTTCCGCTCGCCGACACGTCCGTAGACCGAACGCCGCCAACGCCACGCGGCGAGCGCGCCCACGGCGAACGCCGGCACCAGAGCGAGCAACCACAGAACCATCGGGCTCGACCAGGTCATGGCCACCTGCGCAGGACGAACAGGCCGAGCAAGGCCTCGAGCACGACGAGCACGAGCGCCGGCCAAGCGAGCAGCCCGTACAGATCCACACCGAGGCGACCCGATTCCTGCAACACGGCGCGGTCGAGCGCGTCCAGGATGCGGTGGAAGGCGTCCTCGAGACCGCGCCGATCGACGATCTGGAACGCCTGCCCACCCGTGCGCTCCGCCATCGTGCGCAACAGCGCCGGGTTGACCGGAAACTCGCCCCGATCGAGCAGGGGCTCGCCGAACAGATCGACGCCGACCTGGACGGGGGCCCGATCGGTCGCGCCCATCAAAACCGTGTAAAGGCGAACGCCCATCGCGCGCGCCAGCTCTGCGGCCTGCTCCGGGGAGACGTTGCCGGCGTTGTTGTCGCCGTCGGTCAGCAGCACCACGACGCGGCTCTTGGCGCGGCTGTCGCGCAATCGGTTGAGCGCCGTTCCCACGCCGTTGCCGATCGCCGTTCCGCGGCCGTCGATCATGCCCAGCTCGAGCTCGGCGATGGCGGTCGAGAGCGCGTCGCGGTCCGTCGTCAGCGGCATCAGCGTGAACGCGTCGCGCCCGAAGACGACCGCGCCGATGCGGTCGTTGGGCCGTCGCGCGATGAAATCGCGCACCACGTCGCGCGCCGCCCGGAACCGATCCGGCCGCACGTCCGCGGCCTGCATCGACAGCGACAGGTCGAGCACGAGCATGATGTCGATGCCCTCGACCCGTGCGTCGCGCCGGGCATGCACCGCCTCGGGGCCGGCGAGCGCGACCCCCAGCAGCGCGACCGCCAGCGCGCGCATCGCACCCGGCAACGCCGACAGCCGTCCACGCCATCCGCGCGGCAGCGCCGCGAGCTCCGAGCCCACGGAAACGGCGAGGCGCGGGACCTGAAGGCGCAACGCCCATCCTCGCGCGACGAGCACCAGCAATCCCCCCGCCGCCAGCAGCGCGGCCCACGGCCGCTGCCAGCGCAGCTCGACCGTCGCCAGCGACCCGTCGTGGATCGACGCGAGCCCCACGACCAGCGCGACTGCGACGAGCGCGACCAGCGCGGCGAGCCAGGCCACGGGCTCCAGGGCGCGCCACCACCTTCTCACGGCGCACCGCCCGGGCTGCCCGTCGCGCCCAGCGACGGCGCCACGACCGCCGCGGCTGGGGCGGAAGGCACGGTCGCCCTGACGATCGCGACGGCGGCATCGTACAGGGCCATGCACTGCTGGGGGGCGGGGACCAGACGCGCGAACTTGACCAGATCGCAGTCGCCGAGCAGGCCGAGCACCTGTCGCGCCG
>JANWZI010000081.1 GCA_025054695.1 Myxococcota bacterium
ATTGACGCGGCGCTCGCGCAATGCGGCCTGCGGCCGTGAGCGAGCCGCTGCGGCTGTGCGTGCACGGGGCGACCGGGCGCATGGGCCGCGCCCTGCTCGAGGTGATTCGCGGCCGCGGCGACGTGCGGCTCGTGGCGGCCGTCGGACGCCCCGGTTCGCCGCACGTCGGCCGCGACGTCGGTGCGGTGACGGGTGGGCCGGCCTACGGCGTGGCGGTCATCGATGCACCCGCGGAAGGGCTGCGCGCGTGCGACGTTCTCGTCGACTTCAGCGCACCCGAAGCGACCCAGCGGCTGCTCGCCGCGATCGCGCAGTACCCACGACCCACCGTGATCGGCACCACGGGGTTGACCCGTCCCATCGAGGCGGCCGTGCGCGCGCTGGCGGAGCGCGTTCCGATGCTGCTCGCGCCCAACACGAGCGTAGGCGTGGCGGTCTTGGGCGAGCTGCTCGGCATCGCGCTCGGCGCGCTGGGGCCGGATTGGGACGTCGAGATCGTGGAGCTTCACCATCGCGGCAAGGCGGACGCGCCGAGCGGCACGGCGTTGCGTCTGGCGCGCCTGGTCGCCGAGGCGCGCGGGCTGCAGGCCCAAGGCATGATCGTGCATGGGCGAAGCGGACGGGTGGGCCCGCGGCCGGCGGAGCAGGTGGGGGTGCTCGCGGCTCGCGGCGGGGACGTGGTTGGTGAGCACACGCTGTGGCTCTGCGGACCGGGCGAACGGCTCGAGCTGGTGCACCGGGCGCACGACCGGTCGCTGTTCGCCCACGGTGCGCTGCGCGCCGCGTGCTGGCTCGTGCGGCAGCCGCCCGGTCTGTACGAGATGCGCGACGTGCTCGGATGGTCGGCGCGCGGGGCGACGGCCACCGTGGGCCGCGATTAGGACGCGCGACGGCCGTGCACGCCGCGTCATTTGTATGATTGGATACAAATGTCTCGCGACGCGCCACCCGGGGCTGGGGCCGTGATGGTCCCGGCCGTTCCGGACCCCACCGCACCGTCGACGGGTCACGGTGGGCCGAGCCGGCGGTGCCGCGTGCTGCTCACCGTCGGCATCGCGCTGTATGCCCTGTTGCTCGGATCGCTCGGCTGGCTGCGATACGCGACCTTTCACGACACCACCTTCGATCTCGCCCTGTACGCGCGGATGGCGTGGGGCTTGGTGCGCCTGGAGTTCTGGAATCCCGTCGTCGACGCGCACTTTCTGGGCGTGCACTTCAGTCCCGTGCTGCTGCCGCTCGGTCTGCTCGGGCTGCTCTTCGGCACGGTCCCCGTGCTGCTCGGCGCGCAGGCTCTCGCGCTCGCCCTTGCCGCCTGGCCGCTTGCGCTGCTCGCCGGCAGGCGACTGGGGGACCTCGGCGCGCTGGCGGCCGCGTTCGGCTGGATGGCGTATCCGAACCTGTCGCGCGTGGGCACCGACGAGTTCCACCCGGGCACGCTCGCGGTGCTGCCGCTCGCGTGGGCGATCGAGGCGGCCGATCGCGGTGCGGGCAAAGCGCTGCTCGTGGCCTGCGCCGGCGCGATGGCATGTCGCGAGGATCTGGGCATCGTCGTCGCGCCGCTGACGCTGGTTGCCGCTGCCGCGCGCCCTGCGCTGCGACGGATGGCCGTCGCGATGGCCCTCGGGTCGGCGGCGTGGACGGCCCTGTTCGTGCTGCTCGTCGTGCCGGCCTTCGCGCCGCGCGAATCGTCCATGGCCCTGCACTTCGGCAAGTGGGGTCAGGGCGCCGCCGGAGTCGTCTTGGGCCTGCTGTCCAGCCCGGGACGGTTGCTCGAGCATCTGATGGAACCCCAACGATTGGCCTATTTGCCCGCCGTGCTCGCTCCGCTCGCGATGCTGCCCGTGCTCGCTCCGCGTTGGACGCTCGTGGCGATGCCTGTGCTGGTCGCGAACCTGCTCAGTGACTGGCCGGATGCCGCGCGGCCCAGTTCGCACTACCTGACCGTCGCCGTGGCGCCCCTTGCAGCGGCTGCGATCGAGGCGGCCGGCCGGCTCTCCGTTGGGCTGGGCCACTGCGGTCCCCCGCTGCTCACGCTCGTGCTCGCGGCCGCGATCGCGCACGCGCTCGAGGGCGGTACGCCCCTGTCGTGGGCGTTCGATCCGCGATCGTTCAGCGAAGATGATCGATCGCGCGCCGCGCGCCGCATCGTCGAGCGCATACCGGCCGATGCGTCGGTGCATGCGCCCTACGCGCTGATGCCGCACCTGGCCGAACGCGAAGAGATATTCAAACCGGTTCCACCCGAACGCCGCGCGCGCTTCGTCGTCCTGGACCTGTGGCACCGGCGCCGCTGGGCGCACGACGAGACGCTGCTGCGTACGACCGAAGAGCCCCTGGCGCGCGACTGGCTCGCGCGGCGCGATCACGCGCTCGTCGCTGCCGAAGGCGACTTCGTGTTGCTCGAGCGTGGGCGACCCCCACGGTCGGGCATCGTGCGACGCTACCTCGTCGAAAGCGGCACGCCCGACGCGGAGCGTGGCGTGGCCTTGTCGCGTTGCCTGCGGCTCATCGGAACGGAGCCGGCGGGAGCGTGGGCCATGGCGCTGACGCTTCGTGCCGTCGATCGATGCCCGCGAGACCTGGCCGTTCGGATCGGGGCGAGCTGGCGGCCACGGCGCGTGGACTTGTTGTTCGACGGCTTGTTGTCGCCGGAGCTGCTCGAACCGGGGCAGGTCGCTCGTTCGGTGCACGTGCTCGATGCGTCCGAGCGGGCCGCGTACCGCGAAGGACGGCTTCGCGTGGGCCTACTGCGCTCCAGCGGCGCGCGCCCCGAACCCTGCGATCCGATGACCGTGCCGCTGCCGGCTCCTGCCGCCGACTGACGACGCCCCCCGACGTTGGTCGATGGTGGCGATGGGCGTTTCGAGCTTCGGCGCGAGTCCCTAACCGAGCCCGAGCCCGACTCCGAGCCTCTGCCCGAGTCCGATCCCGAGTCCGTGAACGAGCCCGAGCTCGAGTCGGAGTCCGAGACCGACACCGAAACCGAGACCAACTCCGGTGTCGGAGCGGGCTGTGCCGTCGCTAGTTCGGTTCGCGGTGGCCCGTCGATGCGCTCGCAGCGCGACGCAGGTGCCGCGAGGCGGGTGCGCGCCCGTCGAGCGTCGGCGCGTCGGCTCGCTTCTGCGGCCCCATCACCCGAGCGACGGCTGTGGGAAGCGAGCGCGCCAGTCCGAAGCCGCCCTCGCCGAACTCCGCGCGACAGGCGGCCATCTGAGCCTCGTCGATGGGCGGCTCGGGGAAGTCGGGGACCGTCGTGTCGGGAGGCGAATCGAAATCGAACATGTCGAGCATCGGCCAGGCGTTGGCGTCGCGCGCAGTCAGCGCCGGCAGCGAGAAGCGTGTCTGAATGAATCGCAGGATGCTGGCGTGGTCGGTGATCTCGCGGGAAACGTAGCCCCGGCGCGCGTAAGGCGAAACGACGACCAGCGGCACGCGGAAACCGAGTCGGTCGAAGCGACCGGGATAGTCGCCGGGCTCGAGGATCGGTTCGAGCTCGTCCGGCACGCATGCCGGCGGCGGCGGGACGTGGTCGTAGAAGCCGCCGTGCTCGTCGTACGTGATGAACAGGACCGACCGGGGCCAGACGGGGCTGCGCGTCAAGTCGCGGACGAGCCCCCACACGAAGTGCTGCCCGGCCTGAGGATTGGCCGGCGGGTGCTCGTCGGTCTGCGCCACCCCTTGGATGAACGACGGATCGATGAAGATGACCCGGGGGAGCGTATCGGGATTCTGCAAGTCCTCGCGCAGTCGGTTGTACGCGCGGAGCTTCGAGAGCCGCCGACCGACGTACTCGGGGTAGCCGCCGACGGCGAAGGGGACATCCGAGTTGTAGATGCGCCAGGGGACTCCGGCCATGTCGAGCTGCTGCATGACCACGTACGGCTCCTCGCGCATCGATTCCGGGAAGTTGCGATTGCTGGTGTTGCCGCCGGAACTGCCGCCGAGCAGATAGAGCCGATTGGGCCATGTCGGCCCGAGCACCGAGCAGAAGTGCCGCTCGCTCATCGCGAAGGTGCGGTACAGCGACCAGTAGAACGGCAGATCGCGGTCGGTCAGGTAGCCGAGCGCGCGCTCGCCGTTGGGATCGTTGGTGATCACGAACCCGTCCACGGCGCCGTTGTTCCACTGTCGGTGCACGGCGTCCCAGCCGTGTGCGACGTCCTCGATGCAGTAGTCGTCGATGTGGAACGGGCGCACCGGACGGCCGGACGCGTCGGGGTTGGACGCGTCGGGCGGGAAACCGTCGACACCCGGCATCGCGCCGAAGTAGTGGTCGAAGCTCCGGTTTTCGAGCATGAGCACGAAGATGAAGTCGATGGGGATTTGGTCGGCGACGGGCCACGGCTCGCCGATGGTGTGCCAGGGCAGCGCCCCGCGGCCGTAGCGGCAGGCCTGCCGGCCGGCGCGTGCCTCCTCTTCGGGAATGCGCGTGATCGGACCCGCGTCGTAGGGCGGCGGACCCGTGTCGCGGGCCGCGTCGGGCACACCGGCGTCGCCGGCCGTGGGACTCGCATCGCCCCCGCACGCCGACGCGAGAACTGTGAGGGCGAGCAGATCTGCAACGCAGCGCGGCCACGCGATTCCGGAGCGAACGGACATGGCCTCAATGTGCAACACGCATGCGCTCCCGTCATGTGACGGAGCGCAGACGAGCCCGTGACCGACGCGTGGCGCCGGACGGACCGCAAGGCGGGGGTTCATTCGGTGTCAGATGCGGCCCGGCCCTCGGACTCGGACTCGACGTCGGAGTCGGGATCCGACTCGGTTCCGGACCCCGACTCGGACGCGGGCTCAGCCTCGGACTCAGGCTCGGAGGTGGCCTCGGCCTCGGACTCCGTGTCCGCCTCGGATTCGGTCCCGGATCCGGGCTTGGACTCGGGGCCGGGCTCGGACTCGGTCTCGGTCTCGGACCCGGGCTCGGGCTCGGGCTCATTCTCGAGCTCGGACTCCGACTCGGGTTCGCAATACGCCCCGGAAACGTCAAGGAACGTGCGAGCGCCGCCGTCAGACCGTGACCCGCTCGACGTGCTCGCCGAAGACGTCGCGCAGTGCGTCGCTGATCTCGCCCACGGTCGCGAGCGCGCGCACGGCGTCGAGAATGAAGGGAACCAGGTTGTCGTCGCCGCGCGCGGCCTGGCGGAGTCGGTCGCAAGCCTCTCGGGCCGCCGCTTCGTCGCGCCGGGCGCGCAGGGCGCGCAACCGTTCGACCTGTTCGCGTTCGAGCGCAGGGTCGACGCGGTAGACGGGCACGGGCTCGGGCTGTTCTTCGACGAACCGATTGACGCCGACGACGACGCGTTCGCCGCGTTCCACCGAGAGCTGATGGGCGTATGCGGTCGCGGGGTTTTTGGGCTTCCCCAATCCCAGTTCGATAGCCCCCCCCAAGCCGCCCATCGCGTCGATGGCTTCGAGCTGGCGCCAGACGCGGCTCTCGATGCGGTCGGTGAGCGCCTCGATCGCCCAGCTGCCGCCGAGCGGGTCGACGATGTCCGCGACGCCGCTTTCGTACGCGAGCACCTGCTGGGTACGCAGCGCGAGCGTGGCGGCCTGTTCGGTGGGCAACGAGAGCGCCTCGTCGTAGCTGTTGGTGTGCAGCGACTGGCAGCCGCCGAGCACCGCCGCCAGGGCCTGCACGGTGGTGCGGATCGCGTTGACGAGCGGCTGTTGCGCCTGCAACGTGCTTCCCGCCGTCTGCACGTGGAAGCGCAGGGCGCGGGCGCGCTCGGTGCGGGCGCCGAAACGCTCGCGCGTCAGTCGCTCCCAGAGCCGACGCGCGGCGCGGAACTTGGCCACTTCCTCGAGCAGGTGGTTGTGCGCGGCGAAGAAGAACGAGAGCTGGGGCCCGATACGGTCGATGTCGAGACTGGCCTGCGCGGCGGTCTCGACGTATGCGATGGCGTTGCCGAAGGTGAAGGCGAGCTCCTGGACGGCGTCGGCGCCGGCCTCGCGGATGTGGTAGCCGCTGATGGAGATCGTGTTCCAGCGCGGCGCGTGCTGCTCGCACCACGCGAAGACGTCTCGGATGAGGCGCAACGAGGGACGCGGCGGAAAGATGTAGGTGCCGCGCGCGATGTACTCCTTGAGGATGTCGTTCTGGATCGTGCCGCGCAGGACGGAGGGCGGGATGCCGCGGCGCTCGGCGACGATCACATAGAGGGCGAGCAGGATCGCGGCCGTCGCGTTGATGGTCATCGACGTCGAGACCTGGTCGAGCGGCAGACCTTCGAGCAGGCGCTCCATGTCCTCGAGGCTCGAGATCGCGACGCCGACCTTGCCCACTTCGCCGCGCGCGCGCGGGTGGTCGCCGTCGAGGCCCATCTGCGTCGGCAAGTCGAAGGCGACCGACAGGCCGGTCTGCCCTTGCGCGAGCAGGTAATGAAAGCGACGGTTGGTCTCCGTGGCGGTGCCGAAGCCCGCGTACTGGCGCATCGTCCACAGGCGGCCGCGGTACATGTTGAGCTGCACGCCACGCGTGAACGGGGGCTTGCCCGGTAGCCCGACGCGCTCGAGGAGGTCACCTGGCACGTCCGGCGGGCCGTAGACCGGCTCGGCGTCCTCCCCGCCCGCGAGCGACGGTGGGCGAAGGCGGGGCGGGTGGCGCGCCTCGGCTTCGTGCAGCTCTCGGCGCCACGACTCCAGGGCCTGCCGCCAGCGCTCCGCCGCGCTCGGGTCGCTCACGGTCCCTGTGTAGCACGGCGCTGGACACGGGCCGCCGTCAGCGACGCCGCGCATCGATCAGCCGCTCGAAGGCGTCGGCCGCCGCGCGGCACGCTTGCGCGATGCGCTCTCGAACGAACGGCCCCGCCGTGGGCTCGTCGACGACCAGCACCCCCGCGACGCGTCCTCCGGGCGTGACCGGCACGACGAGGACCGTGGCCTCGACGCGCGCCCCGATCGCGGCGCGAAAGGCCTGGTCGGCGGCCGTCGGCCCGTAGGCGCCGTCGTGCGGCCGCAACGTCTGCACGACGTGCTGGAACATCGAGGGCGTCGCGATCGCGATGCGCAGATTGCGAATCGCCTCCGGCGACAGCGAGCCACCGCGGCCGTCCCATCCTTGCAGCACGCCCCGACGCAACGCGAGGAACAACGCGAGCCGGCCGAGGCGCGCCGCCGACGTGCACAGCGCCTCGACCACGCGATCGCGACTGGGCGCCGAGCGGATCGCCGCGATTGCAAGCTCGTCTGTGCCGCCGGCCACGGAGGGGCGCTGCGGACCGAGCCGCAGGGCGTGGGCGCGATTGCCCAGGACGTGCGACGCATCCGATTCGGTGGGTTCGGCGGGTGGCGCGCTCCATCGGTCGTCGCGATCGAGTTGCTCGTCGGACGCACGGAGCACGCCGGCCGCGGGTGTAGGCCAAGGTTTGGTGCGGACGAGGGGAACGGCTTCCGGCGGCTCCGATTCGGCGATGGGGCGTGACGGCGTGATGAGGCTCGGCCGTTTGCGCACGAGCTCGATGATCTCGTCGGCCTCGGTTTCGAGGGGCGTCTCGGTCCCAGGAGCAGGATCGAGGCGGGCGTGCCAGGGGCCGGACGCGACGTCGTTGCGTTGGTCGTGGTGCGCGTCCGTCGACTCTGGCGTCGTTGTGGACACCGGCGGCGGCGACCCCGAGGCAGTGTTCGATTCATGGGCCGATTCGTCCGCCCATGCGGCCGATGCGGAGGCAGTCTCGAGCGATGCGGCACGCGTCGCGGGGGTGACGTTCGGATACGCTTCCTCGAGTGAGAGCCGCAGCTCGTCGATCGAAGCGGTGACCGCGTGGATGGGCATGCCGAGAATGCGTTCGAGATCGGCTCGGGCGCGCTCGTCGGTGGGCGCCGCCATCGCGACGAGCACACCCGTTGCCTCCCGTTCGAGGGGCAGGGCGCACGCTGCGTGGGCCCATTCGCCGGGAACGGCCTCCAGAAGCGCCGCGTCGGCCTCGAGCAGCCGCTCCGCCCGAACGAGGGGGCCGTGGCCCTCCGCGAGGAAGAAGCCTGCGAGTGCTTCGGCCTCGATTCCCGACTCCACGAGCCGGTCGAGCAGCTCAGCCTCATAGCGCGGCGGGTCGGCCGTCACGCGCGTGAGCCGAGCCCGCGTCAGTACTCCGGCACGGACGAGGCGCGTGCCGAGATCCTCGTTCATGCCGTCCGGTTCTGGTAGCGATCCGGAACCGTCGGGTCAAGCAAGGCGCTCGGGCGCGCTACCATCGAATCATGGACACCGTGGCGCACGGCACGGACGCGGGCCAGCTGCATCGCGCGATTCGCGTCCGGCGCGCTTTCCTTCGAAGCGTGACGCACGAGCTGGCGACACCGCTGACGCCCATGCTCGGCTACGTGCGGCTGCTGCTCGCCGGGGATCTCGGGCCGCTTTCACCGTTGCAGCGACGAGGCCTGGAGGCCATCGAGACGGCCGCGCGACGCCTTCACGCCGTGGTCGATACCCTTCTGGACGTCGGTGCCGTCGAGACCGGTCGCCTCCGCATCGAGGTTCGTCCCATCGATCTCGCCCAGACCGCCTGCTCGGCGTTGCACGCGGCTCGTGCGCGCGCCCAGGCGGCAGGGGTTTCGTTCGTCGTCGCCGAGGACTCGACTTCGGTGCCGGGGTCCGGGGACGGTGACCGTCTGCGGCGGGCGATGGAGATCGTGCTTGATCACGCCGTCGCGCTCGCACCGCCGCGCTCCCGCATTGCGGTGCAGACGCGGATCGGCGGACGTGCTGGCGCACGTCGCTGGGACTGGATCGTCGCGTGCGAGGACGCTCCTCGCGACGTGCGAGCCCTCGAGGCGTTGCTCGACGTGTTTCACGATTCACACGATGGGGGTCGGCACCGCTCCGGCACGATGGGTCTCGGGCTGGGCTTTCCCCGCCGACTCGTCGAGGCGATGGGAGGCACGCTCGAGGTGGTCGCGGCCGCGGACCAGAACGTCGCGGGAATCGTGGTGCGGGGGCCGTGCATCCGGCTGTCGATGCCGGTTCGCGAGGCCGATGGCCGTCGCGCGCGGGGCCGGGCTGATCGCGCGCGGGGAGGGCGTACGTAGTGATCCATCTCGATCACCACGCCGCCGAGCCGCTCTGCCCGGAAGCGCGTGCGGCAATGCTCGAGGCTCTGGAGTCGGGGTGGGCCAATCCCGCCAGTGTGCACGCCGCCGGTCGCCGCGCTCGCGCCATGCTCGAGCGGGCGAGGGCGCAGCTCGCGCGAGCCACGGGTGCCGATCCGCAGGACGTGGTCTTCGTCTCGGGAGGCACCGAGGCGTGTGACCTGGGTGTGCGCGGCTTGGTCCGCGGAGCGCGGCTGCGACGCATCGTGACCACGCGCATCGAGCATCCGGCCTTGCTCGAGACGATCGACGCGCTCGTCGCCGACGGCGTCGAGGTGGTGCGCGTGCCGGCGCCCGGGGCCGTACCGCCGGATCCCGACCGGCTCGCCGGGTGGCTCGACGCGGCCACGCTGCTCGCGTTCGGATGGGTCCACCACGAGACGGGTGCGATCACGGACGCGGTGCGGCTCGCACGAGCGGCGCGCGAGCGCGGGGCGATGGTGTTCGTCGACGCCACGCAGGCTTTGGGCAAGCTTGCCGTGGACGTGGAGCGTCTGGGCGCGGACGCGGTGGCGTTCTCGTCTCCGAAGATCGGGGGCCCGGCCGGCGCCGGGGCGCTTTGGGTTCGCCGCGAGGCTCCGCTGGAACCGGTGCTGCGCGGGGGGGGCCAGGAACGCGGCCGTCGTGCGGGCACGCCGTCCGTCGTCGCATTGGCGGGCTTCGGTGCCGCGGCGGCCGCAATCGATCGTCGCCTCGAGGCCATGCCGCGGGTGGAGGCGCTGCGGGACGAGCTCGAGGGCGAGCTCGTGCGTCGAGGCGCCCACGTCAATGGCGTCGGAGCGCCTCGCGTCGGCACGGTGACGTGCGTGTCGTGGCCCGAGATCCGTGGCGAGCAGCTCGTCGCCGCGCTCGACCTCGAGGGGATCTGCGTGAGCAGTGGTCCTGCGTGCAGCTCCGGGCGAGCCGAGCCTTCGCGAGCCTTGCGAGAGGCCTTTCCCGACGAGCCCTGGCGTGCGCGAGGCGCGGTGCGCTTCTCCCTCGGGCCAGCCTCGACGCGCGAGGAAATCCGCCAGGCGGTCCTGGCGCTCGACGTCGTGCTCGCGCGCCGGCTGCTGCGGCATGAGCCGCCCATGCGCCCCTGACGACGTCCGTGCGCCGAACGTGGGCACCGGCTCGGGATCGGCCCAGGGCACGATCTCGGTCTCGGACTCTGTCTCGGTCTCCGACTCGCGCTCGGACTCGGGTGCTGTCTCGGACTCGCGCTCGGACTCCGACTCGGTCTCGGACTCGGCCTCGGATCCGGATTCGGTCTCGGTCTCGAACGGCTGCGCGGCGTTGTCTCGCGAGCTTTCGGGTGGCGCGGAACCTGCGGAACACCGCCGACTTGCGCGAGGGACGCGCTGGAGCCATCCCCTCGGTCCCATGACACGGGACGCTGCCGACGACGCCGTCGACATCTACCTCGTGCGCCACGCGCCCGCCGAGCCCCGAGGGGAGGGGATCGCCGACGCCGAGCGTAGGCTCACCGAGCGCGGACGGACGCGTTTTGCGGCGGCCGTGCGCGGGCTCGATGCGCTCGGCATTCGCTTCGACCGCGTGCTCAGCTCGCCGTGGGTGCGCGCCGTCGAGACGGCCGAGTTGCTGGGCATGCTCTGCGACGGCAAGCGCGTTCAGACGCGGCGTCTGGCGGCGCGTCCTTCTCGCGCGCTTCTCGAAGAGATCGAGGGGCGCAGCGTCGCGCTCGTCGGCCACAGCCCGTGGATAGGTCAGCTCTGCGCCTGGCTCGTCACCGGGCAGGCTGGTCACGGCCACGGCTTCCGGTTCAAGAAAGGAACGGTGGCACACTTGCGTGGCCGACCGGAGCCGGGTGGCTGTGAGCTGCGGGCGCTGTGGCCGCCGGTCGTGCTTCGCAACGTGAGACGCTGACGCGGTACGTGCCGCGCCGCCGCGCGGGCCCCATGTCGGCCGGGTGAATCGATTGGGGTTCGGACCCGCGCGCGGTCTCGCTTGCGGACTGCGGCTCGGGTTCGGATCCCGGCCCGACCTCGGCCGCGGAACGGAACGCTCGCAGCCGTCCGATGACCCGGTCGCCGTGGACAGCTTGCGCCGCGCACCGGCTCGTGCGATAGACGGGCTTGGGCACGCAGGGCCCCGCGTTCGCTCCGAGCAGGCCCGGCGGGTCGTGACGCGTCGCGGACCGTTCGCGACGGCACGGGCGTCGCACGCCGGCACCCAACGGAGCGCTGAACCCGGATGGGTCGCGCCGCGCGCGCCGCCGTACGAGCCATGGCACACCGCCGTTCCGTTCGAGACTCCGAGCCAATCCCCCTCGACCGCCTGATCGCGGACGACCCCTTCGCGCGCGATCTCGATGCGGCTGACGAGCCTCTCGCCGACGATTCGCAGGGCGACGATCAAGGGTTCGAAGAGCCCGAGGAGGAGCTCGAGTCGTTCGGCATGCACGTCATCGGGGGGAGCGGAGACGAGGATTCGGCCGCGCACGTCGCCGATGAGGATCTCGTCGCCGGCGAGGGTTTCGAATCGGACGAACGAGAGGCGGAGCCAGCCGAGGTCGACGAGGAGGGTGAGGGCGACGAGGAGGAGCGCCCTCGGCGTGATGCGGCCCTCGATCCGAGAGGGTCGGAGCGAGCTGCGATCGCGACGTCGGACGCGAGCTCGGGCGCGCCGTCGGCCATCGCCGATCACGTAGGTAGGCTTTCCGATCGAGCCATCCAGCGCACCACCGGCGGCAACGCGTTCCTGCGCGGCCGCATCTACGCACGCCGCGGCGCCGTCGTGGACCTGCAAGCCGAGGGGGATCGCGCGAGCGCGCGCGTGCTCGTTCGCAATGGGGAGATCCCCTACGAGACCTCGGTAAAGCTCGATCCCACGGAAGGTCGTCTGCTCTCGGCGTGCACCTGTCCGGGCTTCCGCGGTCCGACGGGGCACTGCAAGCACGTGGCCGCCCTGCTCGTCGCGCTCCGGGATCGAGAACGTCCGCGCGTCCGACCTGCAGCGTCGCCGACGTCGACACCGGCGACATCGGGCTTGATGGCCGGCGTCACCGCGGACGGAATGGCGCTCCGGACGGTTTCGGTGGGGGGCCGGCGGCGTCGGGCACGCCGGCGCCGGCGACTCGTCGAGTCGGGCGCGCCGCCCGTTGAGATCGCGCCGCTGCGCGAGCGCGAGAGCGTCTTGCCCCCGCCGCGGCCGCTCGAGGCCCGCAGCGTTTTCGACGCCTGGCTTCCCGAGGAGGTGCGCACGCGCCCCCTCGAGCTCGAGTACCGCGTCGCCGTGCGATCGGCGTCGATCACGGTCTGTCCCGTCCAGGTCGCAACGCGCCAGCCCGTCCCGATCCCCGATGCGCTGCTCGGGCCGGGAACGGTCGCGCTCGCCGACCGGCGGTTGATGCGCGCGCTCGCCAGGCACCTCGTGCGCGGGCAGACGACGATTGCCGAGATCCGCGGCGAGGACGCCGCGGAGGTGCTCTCGCTCCTGCGCGGGCGTCGGGTCCTGCTCGAGCCGGCGCTCATGGAGCTGCGGTTCGGCGAGGAGCCGTTGCGGCCGCGCCTGGAGCTGGAGCCGGCGGGCACGGACCAGGTTCGGGTGCGCGTCGTTTTCGAGCTGCGCTCGGGCGGAACGGTCCGACGATTCTCGCTCGGAAACGGTGCGTGGTTCGAAGGCGCGCCCGGCTGGCACGTGGACAGCACCGAGGGCATGGCGCGCCCCATCGCGGAGACGGTGAGCCCCGCGTGGCTCGTGCGGTTGTACCGCGCTTCCTCGCTGCTGTTTCCCATCGGCGAGCTGCCTCGTGTGCTCACCGAGCACATCCCGCGCGTCGCGGCCGCCCTCTCGGCGGAGCTGCCGGACCTGTCCACGGTCGCGGACGTGATCGACACCACGCCCCGGTTCGTCGTGCGTGCCGTGGGGGACATCATCGAGGCGCGAGTCCGGCTCCAGGTGCGCTACGGCGATCACGAGCTCGCGGTGCCCGCGCGCGGTCAACCGCAACCGCTCGTGGTTCTCGGCGCCGGCGGCGGCGCGGTCTCGTCCCGACCCCGGGTCATTCGCCGCGACGTGGGCGCCGAGCTGGTCGCGGTGCAGCGGCTCCTCGACGAGGGCCTCACGCCGGACGAGAGCGGCGAGCAGTTCGTGGCGAACGGGGAGCAGGCCATCCGGTTCTGGACCGAAGGCATGGGGCGACTGCCGGAGGACTGGGAACGGCTCGTTCCCGACGATCTTCGGGCGATCCGCGTGCGCGACGAGTCCGTCACGCCGCGGCTTCGCGTCTCGAGCGGCGTCGACTGGTTCTCGCTGGACCTGAGCTTCGATGCCGGCGGGGTGGCGGTCGGCGAGGACGAGCTGCGCTTCGCCCTCGAGCGCGGGCAGCGGCTCGTTCGACTGGAGGACGGCACCTACGCGCCGATCCGCAGCGACGAAGTGGGCGCCGTGCTCGCCCGCATGGCCGAGATCATGGCCACGTCGGGGCAGGGCCGAAAGATTCCTCTGTCGCAGGCGGGGCGCATCCAGGATCTGTTGCGGCTCGTCGGCCGCGCGAGCGTCGTACCCCGGGCGCGCGAGCTGTTCGACCGCCTCTCGGACGTCGGCACCATCGAGCAGGTCGCCAAGCCGCGCGCGCTGCGTGCGACGCTGCGCGACTACCAGAAGCGCGGCTTTTCCTGGCTCGTCTTTCTACACCAGATGGGCACGGGAGGCGTGCTCGCCGACGACATGGGTCTCGGCAAGACGCTGCAGGCGATCGCGCTGCTGCTGTGGGCACGGGGTCAAGAGCGGACCGGCCCGCATCGTCCGGCCCTGGTCGTCGCCCCAACGTCGGTCGTGCCCAACTGGCAGCGCGAGATCGAGCGCTTCGCGCCGTCGCTTTCGGTCGTCGTCTGGCAGGGCCCCGACCGGCACGAGCGGCGGTCCGAGATCGAGGAAGCCGACGTCGTGCTCACCAGTTACGCCCTGCTGCGCCGCGACGAAGAAACGCTGTCGGGGTTCGACTTCGGCTACGTCGTCCTCGACGAGGCCCAGCACATCAAGAACCCCTTGAGCGCCACGGCCCGCGCCGCCAAGCGGCTGCGAGCGCGTCATCGGCTGGCGCTGACCGGCACTCCCATCGAGAACCGCCTCGCGGAGTTCTGGTCGATCGTCGATTTCGTCTCGCCGGGGCTGCTCGGCGAGCTTCGCACGTTCGAAGAGCGCTACGCGCGGCCCATCGACCGCGGGGACACCGAAGCGGCCGAGCGGCTGCGTCGGATCGTCGCACCGTTCGTGCTGCGGCGGACCAAAGCGCAGGTGGCGCCGGAGCTGCCCGCGAAGATCGAGCAGGACATGGTGGTTCCCCTCGCCGACGAGCAGCAGGCGCTGTACCGTCAAGTGCTCGCCGAGGTGCGCCGCAGCGTGCTCGGTGAAATCGATCGCGCCGGCATCGCGCGGGCCCAGATCCAGATTCTGGCGGCGCTCACGCGCTTGCGGCAGGTGGCTTGCGACCCGCGACTGCTTAAGCTCGCCGACGGGGCGCGCTGGACGGCCGACGACAGCGGCAAGCTCTCCGCGCTGCGGGAGCTGCTTTCGGAGTGCATCGGGGGCGGCCACCGCGTGCTCGTCTTCAGCCAGTTCGTCGAGATGCTGCAGCTCATCCGCGCGGCGCTCGACGAGGACGGGGTGCGCTACGAGTATCTGGACGGATCGACCAAGGATCGGATGGAGCGCGTGCAGCGTTTCAACGAGGACGAGTCGGTGCATGCGTTCCTCATCTCGCTCAAGGCGGGAGGCACGGGTCTCAACCTCGTGGGTGCCGACACGGTGATCCACTTCGACCCTTGGTGGAACCCGGCCGTCGAGGACCAGGCCACCGACCGCGCGCACCGCATCGGCCAGAGCAAGGTCGTCACGGTCTACCGGCTGATCGCGCGGGGAACCGTCGAGGAGAAGATTCTCGAGCTGTCGGCCAAGAAGCGTGAGCTGATGCAGACCGTGCTGTCGGCCGAGGGCACCGGATTGCGCGGTCTGACGCGCGAGGACGTCGAGTCGCTCTTCGCGGATTGAGGGTCGCGGGGGGGACCGGCGCCCTCGGACCGCGGGGTGGCGTCTGGCTCGGGTCCTGGCTCGGTTGCGGGTTCGGACTCTGACGTGGGCTCGGTCTCGGTCTCGGGCTCGGTCTCGGACTCGGGCTCGGTCTCGGTCTCGGACCTCGGCCTCGGCCTCGGACTCGGTCTCCGACTCGGTGTCGGTCCCGGACCCAGTCTCGGTCTCGGCCTCGGACGCGTGTCGGAATGGGGCCTGGCGGGCGCGGAATTCGAGGGATGACCACGAGGGCGCTGCAACGCGTCGGGCCGAAGTGTCGCGTCAGCGGCTGGTGCGCTTGCGCTCGAGCCGTCTGGCGCGGCGCTCGGCGGCCTCGGTGGCACGCCGCCGGTCGTCGTCGTTCTCCGCGAGCAGAGGCGGGACAGGCATCGGACGGCCGAGCGGATCGACGGGCACGAAGGTCAGCAGCGCGTCGGCGCAGAGGCAGCGGGCTCGCGTCGCCGCGTCCTCGCGCTCGACCGTGACCTCGACCTCGACGCTGCGGGCGAAGGCGCCGTTGACGCGTCCGAAGAGGCGCACGACGTCGCCGACGTGCAGCGGTGCGAGGAACTGCACGTCGTCGATGGCGGCGGTGACGGCGATGCGCCCGCAGTGACGCTGGGCTACGACCGCGGCGCACACGTCGATCCACGAGAGCACCGTGCCGCCGAAGGCGGTTCCGAGCGCGTTGGCGTGCTGCGGCAGCACGATCTCCGTCATCTCGGTGTACGAGTCGCGCGGCGAAAGCGGAACGGCCCCGCTCACGGCGTGCGTCCCCGGACGATGGCGTCGAGGGTGGCGCGCAGGTAGCCCGTGGCGGTACGGAGCGTGCGCGCGGTCTGCTCCGGTGTGGGGCCGAGCGGGGGTGCGACCTCGACGAGGTCGGCGGCGACCAGCCCGATCTCATGGCCCAGGCGGCGCACGAGCGTCTCGACGAACGGCGGCGTCAGACCGCCCGGTTCCGGCGTGCCCGTCGAGGCCGCGAAGGCCGGATCGGTCCCGTCGATGTCGTTCGAAAAGTAGACGCCGCGGGCACCCGTCTCGCGTAGATGCGACACGATGGCGTCGAGCGCGGCGTTCGGGTCCGACAGGCACTGGTCCGCCCAGAACTGCCGCACGCCGGTATGGGCCTCCCAGTACGCACGGTCGTGACGGCTCGCGCGCACGCCGACTTGCACGAGGCGGTCCGGTCGCCGGAGCAGGGAAGCGGCGTGTCGGCTCCAGGTCGCAAAGCAAATGCGCACACCGAGCCGTTCCTCGAGCAAGTCGGTGTGTGCGTCGGGTTGCACGATTCCGAAGTCCGGATGCGTGCGCGCCAGGACCCGCGCTACGGGCCAGGCGACCGAATGGTCCCCTCCGAGGACGATGGGAACGGCGCGGGGATTGAGCTCGGCGATCCGCTGCAGCGCGCGTTCGGCGATGGAGAGCGGCGCCACCGGCAGCCCTTCGCGAGAGGAGGCGGGCAACGTCGGGTAGAGCGCGCGGCGCGACGCGTCGAGCTGGGCCGCCGAGCACATCTCGTCGAGGAGAAGTTGCGGGACGCAGGGCACGTCGCCGACATCGACGATGCCGAGCTCGGCCGCGCGCGCGGGCCAGTCGGAGTCTTCGTCCAGCAGGGCCTGGCGCAGCGCCATCGGCGCGACGTTGCTGCCGCGCCGATAGCCGGCCCCCACGTCGGAGGGCACGCCCAGCACGACGCCACGAGCCTGCCGCACGGTCTCGAGCGTGCGCTCGAAGGCGGACTGCACGCCGCGCTCGTCTTGCGCGCGGTACAGCCGACGCGCCAGCTCGAGCTGCTCGTTCCGGCCCGTCGAGACCAGATGCACACCCATTCCGGCCGGACGAAGCAGCGCGCCGAGCTCGGTGAGCGCGTCCACGACCTCACCATATTCGTGGAGCCCACGCTGTCCACTGCGCACACGGCGTCGATTCAGGCGCCGGTGTCGCGCCGGCGTGCGATCCGGCCTTGGGCTGGGGCTCCTGCTCGGTTCCACGCACCCGCTCGGGCTCCGCCTCCAAGCGCGGTCCGCCATCGGCCGCGGACCGTGCGTCCCGTTGGGATTCGTGGCGTAGAGCCCCACCGAGCGGCCGCACGCGAACTCTTGCGGCTGCGGGGCGACGGGGTGAACATCGCGCCGCCGTGAACGGAGGAGACGGCGGTACGCCAGCGTCCTCGCCGTGGCGGAGGCTCGCTCTTGCCGTCGACAACGCCGTCGAGTTGCTGCGGACCGGCCGGCTGACGGAACCGTACCGGACGCCCTTCGACGTCGTGCACGCGGAGCCGGTCTACAAGCTACGGCGATACGCACCGGACCCCGCCGCCCATGGCGCCGCGAGCGGCACCCCGCTGTTGCTCGTGCCGCCGCTGATGGTGACCAGCGAGGTCTACGACATCTCTCCGGACCTGTCCGCGGTCGCCTTCTTGCTGCGGCACGGCGTCGACACGTGGCTCGTCGACTTCGGACCCCCCGAACGGCAGCAGGGCGGCATGGACCGCACGCTCGACGACCACGTACGAGCGGTGAGCGACGCGGTCGACCGCGTGCGCGATGCGCTGGGGCGGGACGTGCACCTGGCGGGCTATTCGCAGGGCGGGATGTTCGTCTACCAGACCGCAGCGCTACGACGATCGATGGGCCTGGCCTCGCTCGTGACGTTCGGCAGTCCGGTGGACATCCACCGCAACGTGCCGGGTGTCGCCGACGTCGTCGTGGACCGCGTGGTCGGGGCGCTCCGCGATCTCATCGAGCGTCCGCTGGAGCACATCGACGGATTGCCCGGTCTGCTGACCAGCTGGGGCTTCCGCGCCCTCTCGTTCCGCAAGGAGCTGGCCCAGCTGGGCGAGTTTTTGAGGCACCTGGACGATCGCGAGGCGCTCGCCCGTCGCGAGGCCCGTCGTCGCTTCATCCGGGGCGAGGGCTTCGTGGCGTGGCCGGGGCCGGCCCTGCGCCAGTTCGTCGACGAGTTCGTCGTGCACAACCGCATGGCGTTGGGCGGCTTCGTGTTGCTCGGACGCACGGTGACGCTCGCCGACATCCGCTGTCCGATCCTGTGCTTCGTCGGCCTGCGCGACGAGCTCGCGCGTCCGGCCGCGGTGCGCGCGATCCGCCGCGCGGCGCCGGCAGCCGAGGTGCACGAGGTGGACGTGCCGGCGGGACATTTCGGGCTCGTCGTCGGTCGCCGCGCGATGGAGCGCACCTGGCCGACCGTCGTCGAGTGGCTCGGCTGGCGCGAGGCGCGTGGCCCGATCCCGGCGCCGCTGGCTCGCCCACCGCGCGAGCGACGACCGGAGGCGATCGACGACGTCGTCGAGGCGGCCTTCGACGACGTACGACTGGACGCCGCGCTCGTCGCGGACGTCGCCTCGGGAGCCTTGCGCGCCGTCGGGGAACGGCTGACCGACGCCGTGCGGCGCGCGGGTCGGCGCATCGACCGACTGCGCTGGCAACTGCCACGGCTGCGCGCGCTCGCCTCGCTCGAGCCCTCGACCCGCATCGGTTTTTCGCGTGCGCTCGCGGAGGCAGCGCGGGAACGGCCGGATGCGACGTTTTTTCTGTGGCGCGGGCGTGCGTTCCGCTACCGGGACGCCAACGAGCGCGTCGACAACGTCGCGCGCGGACTCATCGCGTGCGGCGTGCGGCCGGGAGACCGTGTCGCCGTCGTCATGGACGCTCGGCCCAGCACCCTGAGTGTCATCGGCGCCCTGTTGCGCGTCGGGGCTGTGGCCGTGCTCGCGGGTCCTTCGATGCGGCGGCTGTCG
>JANWZI010000082.1 GCA_025054695.1 Myxococcota bacterium
GTCTGCAGCGATCTGGGGCGCGCGGTGGGCATGCCGCCTGGATCGATGCCGAAGAGATCGACGCGGTCGCAGCCGGGAACGCCGACCGCAACGACGTCGCCGTGCGCGGCGAGCGCAGCTCCGAACTGCGGATCCATCGCGGTACAGGATGAGTCCATCGGTGGTGGAAGAGGGACGACATCTCCGGATCCGATGCGTGGGATCACGGCCCCGCCGGGTCCGCTGGCTCCGCAGCTCTCTCCAGGCGCACCCACGATCACGTAGCGTTCGCTGAATACGGACGCGACGGCGAGAGAGCAGCCGAGACCGGGCCATGGGAAGGGGCGACCGGAGACGCGGGGGGCCTCGGGATTGCCGTCGACGTATTCCAGGGGAAACAGCGATTCGTAGCTCGACGGCGCGACCGACACGTCCACTGCATGGACGTTACCTGCCAGGCTCGAGACGAAGAGCGTCGAATCCTGCCCCATCGCGAGCGCCAGACCGAAGTTCCCGACCAGCTCGCAGTTGCTCATGATGCAGCGTCTGTGCTCGGATCCGAGCGCGAGGCCGGAGGTCTCCGACCAGGTTCCCATCTCGCGCCGGAACCGATGAACCTTGCCGGGCATGCCGAGCAGTCCTGGCGAACCGACGAACGCGTCATCGGGCGCTGCGAGCGCGAGGGAAATCCCGAAGAATTGTGGGATCGCACCGCTCGGCCTGAGAACCGCGTCCTGATGGCCCGTGGGCGGTGGAGGCTGCGCGCCGGTCACGGGCGCGGCGAGCCACGCGCAGAGTCCCACGCCGGCGAGGCGACCCACGAGCCACGTCGACGTCGAGCTCGACCGCGCACGGCGACGCGACCCGAACCCTGCGGCCCCCCCATCCATCACCGCGATCGTCGCGGGTGATGCGCAGCCTTCTTCTTCAGAACCGCACGGTGCAGGCGACGCCGATGTCTCCGTAAGGCAGGCAAGCCATCGCATGTGATTCCTCCTCTGCGTCGCCCGACGCGCTCAGTACGAGAAACAGCCCTGCGCCCGCGAGCAGCGCCCCGGTCCCGAAGCCGACCCACGCGAGCGTGCGCGCGAGCCGGTAACGACTCTGGAAATCGAAGCACGCCGGATCGGCACCCGGCACCACCTGTTCGTCGTCATCGACGACGCACGTGCCTCCCTCGATGGCCGCGTTGAGGCGGTTGACCTGGTCCTGCCAGATCGCGGTCGCCACGCCGCCGCCGATGATCAGCACGCCCCCCGTGATGAGCCCCACGATGCCGAGCACGCGGCGCGTCGCGTGCGGGTCGTCCCGCACCACCGTCGTGACGGTCGCGGCCGGACCGCTCGCCGTGCCTCCCGCGGGCGCGACCGGCTGAAGGGTGAGCTCGACGTCCAACTCCTCGCCGCCGCGCACCGTCACGCGCCGTCGCACGGGCTCGTATCCCTGCGCGCGCGCGACGATCTCGTGCTCCCCGATGCTCACGGGCACGCTCGGCGATCGGACCGGGTTGCCGTCGACCTCGATGGAAGCCGATTCCACGTTGGTGGTGATCCGCAGTCGTCCCACGAACGAGCGCGCGCGATCGAGCAGCCCCTGGACCTCGTTGCGCAGATCCGGCGTGAGCGGGTTGCGATCATCGGCGAGGGCCGCCTCGAGCCAGCCGATGGCCTCCACGTAGCGCCGCAGCTCGAACGCGGTCTTGCCGAGCGCCCGCTGCGTGCGCGCGTCCGGTCGCATCTGGTGCACGCGCAGGAACAGGGCGTGCGCCTCTTCGTAGTTTCCGGCCGCGTACTCACGCAGCGCCTCGGACAGTAGCGCCGACGGGTCGCTGCCCGACTGCGCGCGCACCGGTTCGGTGAGCAGCGTGGCGCATACGACGGCAAGAATCGTCCCGGTTCGAGCCATGACCGAGTCGCAGTATGCGTCCTGCGGGCTCCGGGCGTCCAGACTCGGCCCGTTCAGCCCAATTCGACGCGCGCCTCGACGTGGCCCGTCCGGCAGCTTCCGACGCGCACGTGCAGCAGCCCGCGGCCTTCGACCGTGTACGCGAGCGTGCGGCGCCCCGTCGTGCCGCGGCTCCGGTACAGGTGCACCGCGGTCAGACCGTCGCCGGGTGGCCGCCCCCATCCGTCGAGATGACCGATGTCCTGCCGCGCCTCGGCCACCGACGCGAGGCGTGCCGGCCCCTCGGTCCTCGCGAAGGCGGCCAGGGGCTCGTTCCACGGAAGCTTCCGGGCGCTCGCGAGTACGTGCGTCGGCAGATAGCCGTGGTTCTCGACGTCGATCTCGATGCGCCAGGCGCCCGGGCCGAGTGGCTGGATCCGTGGAGGGCCCAGGACGAGGCGCGGCGCGAGCGCCGCGACCCGAAGGAACAACGCGCTCTGACCGCGGCAAACTTCGTCGAGCCGTTCGTAGGGCGGATTCCATATGCCGACGCGCGGGTCGAGGCCGCCGATCTCGACCGGCCCGATCTGCGGGTGCTCGAACGGTTTCCATGGCCGGAAGACGCGGCCGGCGTTCTCGGCGGCGTCCCAGCGCGCGATCCGCTCGAGGTCTTCGCGCGACAGATGCGTGTAGCGATCGACGAAGCGCTTCTTTCGTTCGAGGCCCACGCGTTCGAACAGGTCCCACAGCTCGGTGACCCACGAGATGGCGCCGCGGTGGTGGTAGGCCCACTCGGACAGATCGCCGCGCAGCGGTTTTTCCGGCTCGTAGAGGAACTCCTCGTAGCCGCTCACGGTCGGATATCCGAGCGTCTCGGTGGCCCACCGCTCGATTTGCCGGAACAGCGCGAGGTCGGCGGGGTCCATCTTCGTGTCCGGCGCATCGCCGAGCGGCCGGATGAGCACGCCGCCGAAGGTGTGCAGGTTGAGCCACAGGAACACGTTCGGGTGTCGGCTCGCCCATTCGACCACGGCGCGCGATTCCGGGGCGGCCATCGGATGGGGGCCGGCACCGACTTGTTCGTGTTCCGGCCGCCAGTCGCGCGGAAAACTGCGATTGAGGTCGAGCTCGTTGTCGGAGAGGAAATGCGGCGAGGGGATCGAGCGCCCGTCGAAGTTCTCGATGTGCCCCTCGGGATAGAGCTTGTAGTAGGGGCCTTCGTCGTCCGGTTCGCGCGGCACGAGCAGACCCGGCACCGCGCGCGACTCGACCAGTTCCCCGGTGGGGTCCTGCTGTCGCATGAGCAACGCGAGACCGTCGCCGTCCACGTCGTGCGCGACCCAGCGTGGGTGCTGGCGGTAGGGGCGCTCGTCGCGCGGCACGGACCGGACGAAGCGGCCCGTGCGCAGCACGGCCTCGGCGCCGTCGGGGGACATGCGCGGCAGCACGTGGAACAGCACCGTGCGCAGCGTTTCCCGAACGCGCGCGGGAAGGCCCGCGACCGGCTCGTCGGGATGCGTGTGCAGACGAATCACGTCCTCCGCGATGGCCAGCGCGACGGACGAGCCGGCCAGCTCCGAGGCGTGCATGTTTCCGTCGACCCACGCCGCGGGGCGGGTGCGATCGGGCTCGGGCCCGAGCGTGAGCAGCCAGACGGCGCGACCTTCCGGCGTCGTCGTCAGGCTCTCGAGCCGAACGAAGTCGGGATACGCGCGCTGCCACGCGTGCAGGGTTTCCGTCAGCTCGTCGTACGTCAGGTAGCGCTCGCGAAATGGGGCACGCACGGTCCGGGAGCATCGCACGCGTGTCCGTCGAGCGCACCGGCGGCGAGCGCGGGACCCGTGGTGCGGGACCCCGGGTCGCGTCACACTGCGCATCGTGACGGACTCGCGGCGAAGACCCTCGGACGCCGAGCTGCGCGCCCGGCTGACGCCGATGCAGTACGAGGTGACCCAGCGGTGTGGCACCGAGCCGCCGTTCAGCGGGCGATTCTGGGATCACCACGAGCCTGGACGCTACGACTGCGTCGTGTGCGGGCAGCCCCTGTTCGAATCGACCGCGAAGTTCGATTCGGGCACGGGTTGGCCGAGTTTCTTCGCGTGCATCGAGGGGGCCGTCACGACGCGGCCGGACCGCTCGCACGGGATGCTGCGCCTCGAGATCCGCTGCGCGTCCTGCGACGCGCACCTCGGGCACGTCTTCGACGACGGCCCTCCGCCGACGGGGCTGCGCCACTGCGTCAACAGCGCGGCGCTCGCGTTCGAGCCCGCGACGCGTCTCCCCCGCTGACGCGACGAGCGAGGAGGAGAGGCGCCGCGCTCAGTCCCGGCTCGCGAACTTGACGTAGGGAAAGTCGAGCGGCTGACCCCGCACGCCGCGCTCGGGCGGTGCGATCCACGGGGCGAACCGACCCGGCTCGTAGACGGGCGTCATGAGGGACTGCACGTACGCGCGGTCCTCCTCGGTCGGAAGCCACTCGTGACGCCGCGCCTCGAACTGCTCCCGTGTGATGAGGTTCCCCTCCGGATCGAAGCAGTGCTCGGCGTAGATCCCCATCGTGCGGTGGAAGCGACGGCTCGGAATCCGCAGGCGAAAGTCGAGCCCGTACTCTTCGATGGTGCGATTCCACTTGCGGCACGCGCGCTCGCAGTCCTCGACGTACTCGTCGCGAAGCACCTCGTTCATCGCGTTGCGCAGCGGCACCTCCCGCGTGGCGAGGCGACCGTTCTCGACCACGGGCATCGGGTAGAAGCCCTCGAGCGCGAGGTGATCGGTGTACTTCTTCTGCTCCTGGTAGCGTCCCTTGAGGCCCGTGGCGAAGTACTCGGCGGCGTTGCTCGAGATCTCGCCGCCGAACAACTCGATGGCCGACGAGAACCAGTAGTTGATCCACTTCTGGATCGTCGGCAAATCGATGGCCCCTTGCGCGCGCGCATCGCCGTTCGGATCGCGGCGCGTGGCCTCCGCGCTGCGACGCACGACCCGGTCGATGCCGGTCTCGCCGACGAACAGATGGAAGCTCTCCTCGGTGAGCATGAAGCGCGTGGCGCGCGCCAGCGGATCGAATCCGGACTCCGCGAGCGCGGCGAGCTGATACTTGCCGTCGCGGTCCGTGAACATCGTGAACATGAAGAACGAGAGCCATTCATCCGTCCGCTCGTTGAAAGTGGACAGGATGCGAGGCTTGTCGGGGTCGCCCGATCGGCGCGCGAGCAGCTCCTCGGCTTCCTCGCGCCCGTCGCGGCCGAAGTACTGGTGCAGCAGGTGCACCATCGCCCACAGGTGGCGGCCTTCCTCGACGTTGACCTGGAACAGGTTGCGCAAGTCGTACAGCGACGGCGCGGTCTTGCCGAGCTGACGCTGCTGTTCGACCGAAGCGGGCTCGGTGTCGGCCTGCGTGACGATGAGGCGTCGCAGCGATCCGCGCAGCTCGCCGGGCACCTCGTCCCAGGCCGGCTGGTCGTGGCGGTCGCCGAAGCCGATCGTGCGCTCGCCCGACTTCGGGACGAGGAAGATGCCCCAGCGGTACTCCGGCATGCGCACGTACGCGTACTGGGCCCATCCATCGGCGTCGACCGAAATGGCGGTGCGCAGCCAGATGTCGTCGCGCTGGAAGCCCTCGGGTCCCATCTGCATCCACCAGTCGAGGAAATTGGGGCGCCAGTGCTCGAGCGCGCGCAGCAGCTTGCGATCGGAGGCGAGGTCGACGTTGTTCGGGATAGAGTCCGTCAGCGACATGCTTCCACGCAGGTTGCACGGGGCGCGGCGCCGTGACCGTGTGCGGCCTCACACGAGCCGCCGATACGCGCGAGATCGGGAGACGTATCTCACGGTGATCGGTGGGTGGGCCGCGACCGCTCGACGCGGGCTGGGTCTCGTTCTCTGATTCGGCTTCGGGCTCCGACGCGGACTCTGGCTCGGACCCGGGCTCGGTCCCGGACCCGGGCTCTGTCTGAGGCTCGGCCTCGGTCTCGGTCTCGGTCTCGGGCTCGGTCTCGGGCTCGGGCTCAGTCTCGGACTCGGACTCTGACTCGGACTCGGCCTCGGACTCGGATCCGGCCTCCGACTCCGTCTCCGTCTCGCCCACGCGCTCGGCGTCGTCGTGTCCGCGTGGCGATGAATGACGATTCAGCAGCGCGTCCAGTCGAAGACCGGCCGATCGGGCTTGCCGTAGCTCGTGAGCGCGCCGTGCGGGCCGACGGCGTTGGGTCGCTGGAAGATCCAGTTCTGCCATGCCGAAAGCCGGCCGAAAATCTTCGTTTCGAGGGTCTCGGGCCCGACGAAGCGCAGCGAGGCCTCCATCCCCGTCAGGGCATCCGGCGAAAGGCTCGCGCGCTCCTCGATGGCGATGCGGACGTCGTCCTCCCAGTCGATCTCGTCGGGTGCGACCGTCGCCAGCCCGAGCGCCACCGCTTGCGATGCTGCAATCGGCCCTCCGGTGCCGAGCACGCGTTCGACCGCAGCCGGATCGCCGTACAGGCGGCCCTGGAGGCGGCTCAGTCCGGAGCCCATCGGCAGCGCGCCGGCGTTGAGCGGCGAGACCGCGACGGCGTTGCGTCCGTCCTCGTCGTCGAGCATGTAGAAGCGGTCGGCAGCGAGCGCCAGCTCGAGCAAGCTGCCCGCAAAGCAGCTGCCCGGCTCGGCCAGCGCGAAGAACGAGCGCGCGGTCACGTCGAGGCGGCGCAGCACGCGCGCCTGGTGCAACACGATCTCTCGCGCGAGCCAGTGCCCACGCGCCTCGTGCAGGGCGCGGTCGACCTCGAGCACGGGCTCGAGGCTGCCTCGCGTGCGGACGACGACGAGGCCCACATCGAGATACTCGAAGCGAAGGGTGAGCAGCGCGCGGTCGAGCTCGCGGAACGCTTGCAGCGACCATTGCGCACCGCCGGCCTGCTGGATCTGCTCCGCGGTCCGCGGTTGCGGCCCGCTCGGCCCCTCCACGGTCAGGTGCGCCACCCGCGCGGCGCGGTCCACCTCGAGCGTCACGTGCTTCCAGCGCCAGCGGTCCCCCTCGCGCTCGACCTCGAGCGCCGGCAACGCGATTCCCGGTCCGCGCGTCCCCGCTTCGCGCGCCGCCTCGTCGGCCAGGCGACGCGCTCGCTCGCGCACCACCTCGTCGAAACGGCTGCGGGGCGCGAGCGCGTCGACGAGCCCCCATTCGAGCGCGCGCTTGCCCTTGATCCCCTCGGCCGTCGTGCAGAAGACGTCGGCGCGATCGCGCCGGACGCGCCGCTTGTCCACCAGCCGCGTCAGCCCCCCCGTGCCCGGCAGCACGCCGAGCAGGGGAACCTCCGGGAGAGAGACGGCGCTGTTGCCGTCGTCGACCAGCACGATCTCGTCGCACGCCAGCGCGAGCTCGTAGCCGCCCCCCGCGCACGGGCCCGTGACCGCGGCCAGAAAGCGCAGGGCCGAATGGCGCGAGGCGTCCTCGATGTACAGCCGGGTCTCGTTGGTGAACTTGCAGAAGTTGACCTTGAACGCGTGCGAGCTGGTGCCGAGCATCGGGATGTTGGCGCCGGCGCAGAAGGCGCGCTCGTGGCCGCTGCGGACGACGACGGCGCGCACCTGCGGCCATTCGAAGCGCAGCCGCTGCACCGCGTCGGCGAGCTCGATGTCCACGCCGAGGTCGTAGCTGTTGAGCTTCAGCTCGTAGTCCGACCGCAGCCCGCCGTGCAGCTCCACAGCCATCGTCAACGTTGCGATGTTTCCATCGACGGCCAGGCGCCAGTGGCGGTAGCGATCGGGGTGCGTCTCGAAGTCGATGCCCACGGTGGGCGCGTGCGCGTCGGGAGCCATGACCCGGCAGTATGGGATGCGGCGCAGCGCTTGCGCGCCCGTGGCCGTGGGGAAGCGCACAGCGCGCGATCGGAACGCCCGCGGTGGCGGGGCTCGGGCGCGCGCCGCGGCCGCGCTATCGTCCCGGGCGGCGTGGCACGCGACGTCGGACCGGCTCCCGAGCGGCTCGGCCGCTATCAGATCCTGCGGCGCCTGGGCGCCGGGGGCATGGCCGAGGTGTTCCTGGCGCGCTCGACGGGCGCCGAGGGCATCGAGAAACTGCTCGTCGTCAAGCGCATCCTTCCTGCGTTCGCGCGCAGCGCGAAGTTCGTCGCGATGTTCCTCGAGGAGGCCAAGATCGCGACGCGTCTGAACCATCCGAACATCGTCCAGGTCTACGCGTTCGAGCAGTGGCGCGACGAGTTCCTGCTCGCGATGGAGTACGTCGACGGGCTCGATCTGGGACGTCTGGTCGCGGCACTGCGTCGTCGCGGGCGGCGGATGCCGGCGGGGGTGGCGGCCTTCGTCGCGATGGAGGTGGCTAAGGGGCTCGACTACGCGCACAAGCGCCGCGACGAGCGCGGGGAGCCCATGGACATCGTGCACCGCGACGTCTCGCCGCAGAACATCCTGCTCTCGTACGAGGGCGCGGTGAAGGTCGCCGACTTCGGAATTGCCCGCGCGCGGCTCGTCACCGAGGAGACGGGCGTCATCAAGGGCAAGTTCTCGTACATGTCGCCCGAGCAGGCGCGCGGTCAGCGTGTCGACGCGCGCAGCGACGTGTACGCGGTCGGCGTCGTGCTCGCGGAGCTGCTCATGGGGCGCCCCATGTACCCGGGTCTCCAAGGGCTCGACGTGCTCGAGCGCGTGCGCCGGGGCGAGGTGACGCCGCCGCGCGCCGTCGATCCCGACGTCCCGGCGGAGCTCGACGCGATCGTGCGCCGCGCGCTCGCCTACGACCGCGAGGAACGTTACCAGACCGCGCGCTCGCTCGCCGGCGAACTGCAGCGCTGGCTGCACGGCCAGCAGGACGTCTACGGCGCGGAGCGGCTCGAGGAGCTCATCGCGGAGGTGGCGCCGCGCGAGCTGACCAGTCCCGATGCCCGGCGCGAGCCCCTGCTCGCCGAGGCGCTCACGGTGGGCAAGGGCGGCGTCGTGCCCGAGCGCGAGCGACGCGAGCGGCGTCAAGTCGTCGTCGTCACCGGGATGGTCCGCGGGGAGAGCACGCGCGCCGGGGGCAGCACGGGCGCGGGCTTCGAGCCCGAGCCCGCCGCGCCGGGCGTGGGCGAGGAGGTCGTCCGCATCCTCGAGGAGATCGCGTTCAAGAAGGATGCGGTGCTTCGATGGCCCGACGGGCGCGGCCGGCACCGCTTCCGCTTCATCCTCGGGCTGCGTCGCGCCTCGGTGCACGACCCGCTCGAGGCGGTGCGGATGGCGCTCGACGTCATCGAGGCACTGCAAGGCGTCTCGGCGGACATGCTCGTACCGCTCTCGGCGGCGCTGGGCATCTGCCGCGGCACGGTGCTCGTCGTGCCCGATCCGCGCGGGGGGATGCCGCGGTACGAACCGGTGGGGTCGGTGTTCGAGGTGGCCGACCGGCTCGCAGAGGCGGGGCAGGCGGGCGAGGTGCTCGTCTCGGGCGAAGTGCACCGATTGACGCGACGCGCCTTCGCGTTCGAGCCGGCCGCGGTGCGCGAGGTGGAGGTGCCCGCCACGGGCGCCGGGACCGGAAGCGGCTCGACCGGGGGACGGCGCGTGGGCGCACACCGTCTGCGCGGCGCGCGCACACGAGAAGAACACGCGGCCGAGGCGCAGCGGGTCGGGGTCGGGGGCCTCGTCGGCCGCGAGGAGGAGCTCGAGGCCATCGCGGAGGCGTATCAGACCGCGGTCGCGACGCGCCGCAGCGCTTACCTCGCCATCGTCGGCGAGCTCGGCGTGGGCAAAACCGCCTTGGGGACGGCCGCCCTCGAGTCCCTCGATCCGCCGGCGCGCGTGTTGCGCGCGCACTGCGCGTTCGGCTCGTCCGATGCGCCGTACGCGATGGTCGCGGAGCTGGTTCGGGACGCCTGCGGGATCGGAGACGAGGTGCCGCCGAGTCGGGCGCGCGCGATGCTCGGCGCCACCGTCGCGGGGCTCGGTCTACCGCCCGAACAGGCTCTCGCGGTTGTCGAGGCGCTCGAGCCGCTTGTCGCCACCGGAGACGATGGGGCACGCGCCGAGCGCGAACGGGCCGATCGCGCACGCGCGCTCGTACGGGCCGTGCGGCTGCTCGTCGGTGCGCTGGCCGCGCGTGGTCCGCTCGTGATGTGGATCGACGGGCTGCAGTGGGCCGATGCACCGAGCCTCGAGCTGCTCCATCACGTGCTGCAACGCACCTATGACGTCCCGCTGCTGTTGCTCGTGGCGACACGGCCCGACGATCGCGTCGAGCGGGTTCTCTCGGTCGTGCCGCGGCTCGAGCTCGGTGAGCTCGGCGAGGAGGCACGCAGCCGCCTGCTCGCGCGGCGTCTGGGCGTGCGAGTCGGGCGCGACGTCGAGCGCCTGGTCGTCGAGCGCGCCGGCGGCAATCCGTTTTTCCTGCTCGAGCTGGTCGACGCCCTGCTCGAGCGGGGCGTGCTCGCCTTCGAAGGGGAGGGCGAAGAACGACGCGTTGTGCGACGTCCCGGCGTGCCGGTGCAGCTACCGACGACGCTCGAAGGCGTCGTCGCGGCGAAGGTCGACGAGCTGCCCGTGGTGGAGCGACGCCTCGTACGGTGGCTCGCCGTGGCCGCGATGCCGTTGCGCGGTTCGGAACTCGAGGCGTTGAGCGGCGAGGGGGTCGACGCGGCGCTGCATCGGCTGGTCGAACGGGGGATGGTCCGTCGGGGCCATGCTGGGGCGTTCGAGATCGCCAGCGCGGTCGTGCGGCACGTGGCCTACGAGGCACTCGACGAGTCGGAGCGCGAGGCGATGCACCGGCGAATCGCGACGCTGCTCGGACGTCGATCGGACCGGGTGCCGCCGGCGCGCCTCGCGCGGCACCTGGAACGCGGGCGGCAGCTCGCGGAGGCCGCCGCCGCGTACCTGCGCGCGGCGGACGTGGCTCGCCAGATGCGGGGACACCGCGACGCCCTGCGTTTCTACGGACGCGCCATCGCCCTGTTGCCGCCCGATTCGCCGGAACGATTCCGCGCGCACGAGGCGCGCGAGGACATTCTACGGGCGCTCGGCTGGCGCCGCGAGCGTCTCGTTGAGCTCGAAGCGATGGAGGCGATCGGGCAGCGGATCGGTACGCCGTCGCTGCGCGCGACGGTGGCCGTCCGGCGCGCCCGCTACGAGCTGGACGGCGTGCGCACGCAGGGGGTCGGCCCGTTGCTCGAAGCGGCGCTCGAGGCGGCGCGTGAGGCGGGCGACGAGGCGCTGGAGGTCGAGGCACTTCGGCTCGGCGTGGAGTTGGCGCGCGAGGAAGGGGATCTGGAGCGCGCGCTGCAGCGCTGTGACGAGGCCCTCGCCAGGGTGGCGCGGTCGGCCGAGCAGCGACTCGCACGCGGTAAGCTGTTGTTGCAGCGCGGGATCCTTCTGCGTCGAACGGGCCGGCTTGCCGAGGCGCTCGAGGCCAATGCGCAGGCGGCGGTCGTCTTCCACCGCGTGGGTGCGCGCGCCCAGGAGGCGCAGGCGCTCGGGGCGCTGGGCGTCGCGCTGGCCTCGGCGGGGCATCTGGAGGATGCGCTCGTCGTGTTGCGGACCTCCCTCGTGCTCGATCGCGAGACGGGGGAGCGGATGCGCCTCGGACGCAAGCTCAGCAACATGGGTCAATTGTACGCCGAGCTCGGCGAGCGATCGCGGGCCCTGGCGATGCTTCGAAGGGCGATCGAGGCGTTCGAGGTGACCGACGACGACGGCGGACGCGTCGACGCGCACGCCGCGGTGGCCGAGCTGCTGATCGACCAGGGCGGCGAGCTGGAACGCGCACGGGCGGAACTCGACGAGGCGCGTGCTATCGCGGCGCGAACCGACGACGTGTACGACACCGTTCGCGAGCGGATCGTGCGCGCGGAGCTGGAGCAGGCAGCCGGATGTTTCGAGGAGGCCGTCTCGGCTGCGCGGATGGCCGCCGAGCTCGCGCGCCGCAGCGGACTGTTCGGGTACGAGATGCTCGCGACTGCGGTGCTCGCCGACGCGCTGGCGCAGGCGGGACGCGCGGACGCGGCGCTCGAGGCTGCCCGGCGCGTGCAGCAAGAGCTGGCGGCACGCGGCACCGTCGAGCGACAGGAGCGAGTCGGCATGCACCTTGCGCGTGCGCTGCGCGCGGCCGGGGCGCCGCACGACGCGGCCGAGGTGGCACGCGAGGCATTGCGCCGCGTAGAGCAGCGCATGGCGGCCATCCGGGATCCCGTCCTTCGTGGCTCGCTCGAGGCCGCCGCCGTGGTGCGGCAGTTGCGCGATCTCGCCGCTTGACGGTCGAGGCCGCAACGACGTGCCCAGGAGAGGGGCGGCCGCGCGATCCAGCCGGGTGTCACGTCGCCGCTCGGGTTGCTCGATCACGGCACGGAACCGGGCTCGGACTCGCCCTCGGCCTGCCACACGGGCTGGAATGGCGCCACAGCACCATCGACCGAACCGACAGGCGCTTCGAGACTCGACGAGGGTGGCACCCGAAGCAGCCATGTGAGGGGCTTCGGGGTCTTGTGGGAAGTGTGGATCAATTGTGGGAAAGGCTAGTTTTGCCTTGTGATGTCCAATAGATGGCGCCTATCCGTGGCTGTGCTAGCCTTGTGAATCGTGCCGGAGCGGGTCACCTCGCGCCGCGGCGGCCCGTCGGTGGTTTTAGACCCCCGTCGGGCCTCGGCGGTGGTCCGAGCGCCGGGGCGCCTGGCACTTGAGGACGACGCGTCGGAAAGTGACGGAGACGCGTTGGCCCTGGCCGCGCGGCACCGGTACCTGCGCGCTCTGGCGGCCGATCGCTTCGACGAGGCGTTGGAGGCCGCCCGGGCCGCCGCTCGGCACGCCGAGACGCTCGCTGACATCGGCCACTGCGACGCCGCACGCGTGCTCGCGGCCACCGGCCGTTGGGCCGAGGCCATCGACGAGCAGCGCCGGGCCGCCCGCACGGCGCCGGCTTCGCGTCGCTCGTTCCATCTCTGGACACTCGGCGCGTTCGAGCAGTTCGCCGGCCGGCATGCGGCGGCGCTGCGTACGTTCCGGCGTGCCGAGACGTGGGCGGCGAGGGGCCGTGCGCTCGTTCGCGCGCATGCCGCGTATTGCATGCTCGAGGCGGGAATGGCCGCACCGAGGCTTCGCGCGGTCACCACGGCGCTGGCCCGCTCGCCCAGCCGCGAGGGCTATGGCCAGTTCCTGCTCGGGATGATCGCGTGGCACGTCGGCGACCGGGCTCGAGCGTCGGTCCATCTGCGCGCGTTCCTGCGACGCAATGCCGCGGTCGACCGCGCCAAGGCGATCGGCCTGCGCGAGGAACTGCGGCGCGCGCGCGAGGTGCTCGCCCGCATCGATTCCGACTGATGGGGCCGCCGCTCGGGTCGCGCGAGGGCACCGACGCTGCAGCTGGCGTGCAAGCGCGAGTCCGAGTCCGAGTCCGAGCCCGAGTCTGAGACCGAGCCCGAGAGCGAGACCGAGTTCGAGTCGGAGACCGGGTTCGGAGCCCGAGCCCGAGACCGAGTCGGAGTCCGAGTCCGAGACCGAGCCCGAGTCCGAGACCGAGCCCGAGTTCCACCCCGGACGCCGTCGAGCGTGGACGCGGACGTCAGGCGTGATACGCAGCCGGACGTGCGTCGGAGCCGTCCATGACCGTCCGGCTGGTCCCGCTCGGCGGGCTCGGCGAGGTCGGGCTCAACTGCATGGCCTTCGAGCAGGATGGTCGCATCGTGCTCGTGGACTGCGGCGCGTCGTTCCCGGACCGCGTTTACGGTGTCGACCTCGTCCATCCGCGGTTCGACTGGTTGCTCGACCGGGTCGAGGCCGTCGAGGGCATCGTCCTGACGCACGGACACGAGGACCACATCGGCGCGTTGCCGTACTTTCTCGCGTCGCGACCGGTGCCCGTGTACGGTCCGGGCTATGCGCTCGAGCTCGTGGCCCGGCGGCTCGAGGAACACGGTCTACGCGACACCGTGACCCTGAGGCGGGTCGAGCCCCGTGTGCCGTTCCGGGTCGGGCCGCTCGAGGTGGAGCCGGTTCGCGTTGCGCACTCGATGCCCGACGCGACGGCGCTCGTCGTCCGCACGCGGGCCGGCGTCGTCGTGCACTCGGGCGACTTCAAGCTCGACCCGGATCCGCCGGACGGCCAGCCGACCGACGAGGCGCGTTTGCGCGAGGTGGCACGCGAAGGGGTGCGACTGCTCCTGTCGGATTCGACCAACGCGTGGGTCGACGGAGAGGCGGGTTCGGAACGGATTGCCATCGCCGCCATCGAGCGGTTGGTGGCGAGCGCGCCGGCGCGCGTCGTTGTCGCGCTGTTCGCGAGCAACGTGCATCGCCTGCGCGCGACGCTCGCCGCCGCCGAGCGCGCCGATCGACTTGTCTGTCTGCTCGGCCGCTCGATGCGGCTGCACGTCGAGTCGGCCGTCGCGCGTGGGTTGCTGCCCGATCCCGCCCCGCGGCTTGTCGCGCCGGACGACGCAGCGCGCGTGCCTCGTTCGCGGCTGCTCGTACTGGCCACCGGGACGCAGGCGGAGCCGCCCTCCGCGCTCGCGCGTCTCGCGACGGGCCAGCACCCGCACCTGGCGCTGGAGCCCGGCGATCGCGTCGTGCTCTCGGCGAGGGCCATTCCCGGTGCCGAGGCGGAGATCGCGCGCATGGTCGACGGGTTGCTCGCACTCGGTGTGGAAGTGCGCTCGCCGGTGACCGACCCCGACGTGCACGTCTCCGGGCATGCGTGTCGCGTCGAACAGCGCCGTTTCATCGACCTCGTCGAACCGGCCGCGTTCATCCCGATCCACGGCACCCGCATGCACCTGCACGGACATGCGGCGCTCGCACGTGAAGCGGGCGTCGGGGACGTACTGCTCGCCGTCAACGGCGACGTCGTGCGCGTCGACGACGGGCCCCTGATGCGCGAGCAGCGCGTGCCCGTCGGCCGTGTGGCCATCTCGGCGGGCGCGCCGCTCGACGCCGAGGCGCTACGCATGCGCGCGCGCATGGCGGCCGCCGGCGCCACGTTCGTCCACGTGCGCATCGACAGGCAGGACAGGCGTTTCGAAGTCTCCGACGTCACGGCGCTCGGGCTCGGAACCGGCGACGGCGTGCTCGAGGGAGCCCGCGCGGCGCTCGTCGAGGCATTGCGAGCGGACCTCGAAGCGGGGGCCGACGACGAGGCGCTCGGCGAGACTGCCGCGCGTGTGCTCGCCCGGTTCGTCGGGCAGCAGCTGGGTCGCCGCCCAGCCGCGGGTGCGGTGGTGACGCGTGCCCGATGACGCGCCGGGGGCTCGTCGCGTGGCTTGTGCTGGAGGTCGCGGCGTGTGGGGCGTCGCGGCCCGCGGCGCGGATCGCGGGGGCCTCCGACCGTGCGGCCGTCGGCGCGCCGAGCGATGCCACGGATGCGTCGACCGAGTCCGGCGGGGAGACCACGGGTGCCGCCCCGGCCCGCCCTTCGCTTCCAGTCCCGGTGCTCTCGACGCGTTTGCGGGCGGCTCTCGACGAACTCGCCGAGCGGGTCGCCCGTGTTCGAGGGCTCGCGTGGCGACGGTTGCCGGACGTGGAGATCGAAGACGCCGCCACCATCGCGCGCAGGCTGCGCACGCTGATTCCACCCGACGAATTGGAACGTGCGCGCGCCACGTACGTCGCGCTGGGCCTGCTGCCGTCCGACGTCGACGTCTTCGCGCTCGTCGCCGAGGTCGCCGCCGAGCAGGTCGTCGGCTATTGGGACCACAAGAACGACCGGCTGGTCATCCGGAACGACGTCGCCGCGGAGCTGTCTCGGGGGCAAGGCTCGCCGGAGGCGCGAATGACGCTCGCGCACGAGCTGGCGCACGCGCTGCAGGATCAGCACCTGGGGCTCGACGCGGCGCTCGCGCCGGACCTCGACTCCGACGTCTCGAGCGCGTATCGCTCGCTCGTCGAGGGCGACGCCTCGCTCGTGATGCTGGCCGTGCTCGCCGAGCAGAGCGGGGTCGGGCTCGACCTGCTCGTCGGGCAGCAGGTCACGCTGGAGCAGGCGATCGAGCAGCTTCGGAATGCTCGGTCGAGCCGGCTTGGGGATGCGCCGGCCGTCGTCCGCTATGCGTTCCTCGTGCCGTACGTGCACGGCCTCGGGCTGGCCGCGCGTCTGTATCGCAAGGGCGGATTCGCAGCCGTCGACGCGGCCTTCCGTACGCCCCCCCGCTCGATGGAGCAGGTGCTCGATCCGGAGCGATATCTGGCGGGCGAGCGGCCCGAGCGTGTCGAGCTGCCGGACGTGGCGGCGCTGCGCGAGGCGGGATGGAGCGCGGTGCACGACGACACGCTGGGTCAGGTCGATCTGGCTCTCTATCTGGGGCAGCGCTCTGCGTCCGAGCTCGACCTGGCGGGGGCGCGCGGATGGGCGGGAGATCGCGTTCGGATCTACCGACACGGCGACGGCTCGCTCGCCGCGGTCTGGAACCTGCGCGCGGATCGAGTTGCGGACGCGACGCGCATCGCGGAGGCGTTGCGGGAGACGCACCGAAGGTTGCCGGCGGCGGTCACCGCGTCGCCTCCTCGTGTCGAGCACGTCGGCCGCGACGTGCTACTGGTGCGCGGGCTCGATGCGGCGCTCGCGAGCTCCGTCGTCGACGCGTGGCGCGCCGACCGTCGGGCTGCGCGCCGCAGCGCGCGCTGAGGAGCGGCGCCGCCGAGTCCGAGTCGGAGCCCGAGACCGAGCCCGAGTCCGAGTCGGTGGCCGAGTCCGAGTCCGTTTCGGCGCCAATGCGTGCTATCGAGGCGTTCCGATGGAGCGCCGCCGGGCGAGCTGGGACGAGTACTTCATGAACATCGCGCGCGCCGTCGCCTCACGCAGCACGTGTGACCGGCGGCACGTGGGCGCCGTGATCGTCCGAGACCGGACGATCCTATCGACGGGCTACAACGGCTCGATTCGCGGGCTGCCTCACTGCGACGAGGTGGGCCACATGATGGTCGAGGGTCACTGCGTGCGTACGATTCACGCGGAGGCCAACGCGATCATCCAGGCCGCGCGCAACGGCACGCGGATCGAAGGCGCGTGGATCTACGTGACGGCCTCACCGTGCTGGAACTGCTTTAAGATGATCGCGAACGCGGGCATCCAGCGCATCGTGTTCGGGGAGTTCTACCGCGACGAACGGATCTTCGACGTCAGCCGCGCGCTCGGCATCGAGCTCGTCGACCTCTCGGGGCAGGGACCGGCCGTTTGACCGATGCCGTGGCCGACCGGTAACCTGATCGCTAGGTGAAGGGCCGTCGTGCGTTCTTGCGGAACGCCGGTTTGGCGGCCGGAGCGGCCGTCGTACTGGGGCCCGTGCGTGTGGGTCGTGGCCACGACGTGACGCTCGACGAAGCTCCCCGAGCCGTTCGCACTCCCGAGCGACGGGATCGTCCCCCGCCCGCGGATGCGGCCGTGCGGGCCTATTTGGGTCCGCTCGGCGTCGGCGCCAGGCTCGTCGGATCGACGGTGATCGCGGTGCACGGGATCTTCCACGGAGCACTGCCGTTGCTTCTACGCGATGCGCAGGGGCGCCGCTTCCAGCTCGACGTCATGCGGCGTGACGAGTCTCGACCGGGCGTCGCTCGGACCGCGCAGGTGGACGTGTACGTGGCGAACCGTGGTACGGGGACGGTTCGGACGGAGGAGGCCCACGGTCTGGCGGCGCTCGCGCTCGCGCGATATCTGAGGGCTCGGGAGCGTGCGGGGGTGCGTCCGCCTCCGGGGCTTGTGCGGCTGTCCGGTCGCGAGGCCCACGGTCCGCACGGCGTCTTCCTCGTCGCGGAGGAACCGGCTTCGAGCGCCTGAACGGAAGCGTGACGGCCGCGGATCGCACGCCCCGCGAACCGTTCGGGATCGACGTCGCGGCCGAGCTCGTTCTGTGGGGCGCTCGCCGCGAGGTGCACGAGTTCCACGCCGGACCTGGAACGTTCGCTTCCGCGGTGGAGAGCATCACCGGCCGGCCGGTCGTCACGCCGGTGACGCGCAGCAACCTTCACGTCCTCGCGGAGCTGCCCCGGCTGCTGCGCGTGCACGGCGCCTCGCGATGGACGCTCGATCTGCGTCCGCCGGATCGGGGCCCCTGGCCGCGGCTCGCGGTGGCGGTGCCGTATGCCCTGCACGCGGCCTCATGCGGATGCGCGCTGGATCTCGCGGTCGCGCTGCGCGGCGCTCCCGCGTGTCTGCTCGGACCGTACCGGAACCTCGGAGAGCCGGTGAGCGGGTCGTCGTTCGCTCCGGTGTGCACGTCGTGCGCGTGGCGCGACGAGTGTCACGGGGTGGATGCCCGCTATCTCGACCGCTTCGGCGACGCCGAGCTCCGACCGCAGCGCGACTGACGGCGGCGGGTCGATCGATCGAGGTGGATGAAGGTCTCGTCGGAGCCCGAGTCGGAGTCCCGGGCTGAGTCCGAGTCCGAGACCGTGCCCGAGTCCGAGTCCGAGCCGGAGTCCGAGTCCGAGCCCGAGCCCGAGTCGGAGACCGAGTCCGAGTCCGAGACTGAGCCCGGGCACACGGTGCGCGGGTCCGCAGGGTCAGCGTCTCGTGCTCAGGCACC
>JANWZI010000083.1 GCA_025054695.1 Myxococcota bacterium
CGAGTCCGAGACCGAACCGGAGTCCGAGGCCGAGCCAGAGCCCGAGACCGAGTCCGCAGCCGAGCTTGAGACCGAGCCCGAGCCCCGCTCGGTTACCGGAGGCCACTGGAAGTCGCCCCGCACTCGTCAGGGTCCGGCCGTCGCGTCGCGATTCGTTTGCGATTGCGGCGCCGAGTCAGCCCCCACGGTGCGGCGCACGAACAGATCCTCGAGGCTTTCGCGGTGCGCGGCCACCGCCACGATGCGGGCCCCGGCGTCGAGCGCCGCGCGGAGCAACGCAGCCAGCGGGGCGCCGTCGTCGACGACGAGCACGTCGAACCCTCCGCGTCGCCGCACGTGACGTACCTCGGAGGCGAGCCGCGCGCGCAGCTCCTCGGGCAGACCCTCGACGGTCACCTCGACGCAACGCTCGCGCTCGCGCAGCAGCTCGGCGAGCGATCCGGAGGCGACGACCGCACCCTGATGCAGGATGGTCACGCGATCGCAGAGCACCTCGACGTCCGAGAGAATGTGGCTCGTCACGAGCAGCGTCTTGCCGCGCGCACGCTCCTCGAGCAGCAACTCGCGCACCTGCCGGCGGCCGATGGGATCGAGCCCGCTCATGGGCTCGTCGAGAATGAGCAGCTCCGGATCGTGCAGCAGCGCCTGCGCGAGCCCGATGCGCTGCGTCATGCCTTTGCTCATCTTGCCGATCGGCCGGTCGATTGCGTGACTCATGCCGACGCGTTCGAGTACCTCGAGCGAGGCGCGCCGCCGTTGTGCCGGTCCCATGCCGCAGAGTCGCCCGCACAGATCGAGCAGCTCGAGCGGCCGCAAGTATGAGTAAAGATAGGGGTTTTCTGGCAAGTACCCGAGGCGGCGCCGCTCCTTGGGCCCCGGTCGTTCCGAGCCGAACAGTCGAATCGTTCCCGACGTCGGCCATGCCAGGCCGAGAAGCAGCTTGATCGTGGTCGTCTTGCCCGCGCCGTTGGGCCCGAGAAGCCCGAACGCCTCGCCACGCCGCACCACGAAGTCGACGCCACGCAGGGACTGAAACGGGCGTCGCCAAAAACCGACGCGATACGTCTTGGCGAGCCCGCGCACCTCGATCACGGCCTCGACCTCGGTCCGCACGCCGTTCGACGTCTCGCCGGCCGACGCGCCGGCATGGTCCTGCGTGAGCGCCTCGTTCATGACTTGCTCGTCCAATCGACCAGAAACTCGATTACGCGATCTTGCGAGGCCTCGTCGAGGCCCGGCCAGAGCGGCAACGCGAGCCCCGCGCGCTCCAGCTGTTCCGAGACGGGCAAGGGCGCCGACACGAACGATTCAAGGCTGCGCAGCCGACCGAGCGCGTACGACAGGCGCCCGAGCTCGATGCCGCGCTGCGCCGCCACCTCGACGAGCGCGTCTCGACGATCGGCGAGCTCCTCGCCGAGCAACACACCCGCGGTTTGATAGACGGGCCGCGCGCCCGGCGCCGGCCGCTGCCACTGCAGCCGATCGCCGAGCGCGTCCCGGTAACGCGTGTACAGTCGCGCGCGCTCCGCGAGCCGTTCGTCGAGCCGCTCCAGTTGCGCGAGCCCGACCGCCGCGTGCAGCTCGCTCATCCGCGCATTTCCCGCGGGCTGCACGAACCGACCCGGGGCCCGCTGGCCGTGATTGCGCAGCTCGCGCATGCGCGCGGCGAGCGCGGCGTCGTCGGTCAGACACATCCCACCCTCGGCCGTCGTGAGCACTTTGCGAGGATGAAACGAGAGGCACGCGACGAGGCCCCAGCCGCCGCAGGCTCGTCCGTGCAGGCTCGCTCCGAGCGCACAAGCAGCGTCCTCGACGAGCGCCACCCCCGGCAGCGCCGCTTCGAGGGCATCGAGGCGCGCGGGAAACCCGAACTGGTCGATGGCGATCGCGGCGACGGTGCGCGGGCTGCGCGCAGCCGCGAAGGCCTCGGGTGTCGCGTTCCATTCGTGGGGGTCGACGTCGACCAGAACGGGTCGCGCACCGACCCTACGAACCGCGTGCGCGGGACTCGGCCACGTGAAGGCCGCAACGAGCACCTCGTCTCCCGGACCGACTCCGATGGCCTGCAAGGCGATCTCGAGCGCCGTCGTTCCGCTGCTGACCGCGACCGCATGCGCTCGGCCACAACGTCTGGCGACGGCCTCCTCGAAACGCTCCACCTCGGGGCCGAGCACGAGCCGCCCCGATGCAAGCACGCGCTCGATGGCCCGCAGTTCCGCCTCGCCCAGACAGGGACGGGCGAGCGGCACTTCACATCGCACAGACGGCTCTATGCCGCCGCTCGATCGCGGCGGTCAACCGACGACGGCTCCGGAATAGGCCCTGGAACCCGAACCCGCGACGGAGTCCGAGCCCGAAGCGCCGCGCCGACCCATGCCCCGACACTGAACGAAAGATACTGGACACATGTACCGGTATCAGGCAGGGTCGGTCCATGAACGCCGACCTGCGCCTGCGCCTGCTCGAAGCGCTCGCATTTCCACGCAGCGCACCTCGACGCCGAACGGTCCAGTCCCTCGCCCGGATCGTCGGCCATCCCGAGTCCGCCGTGCACCGCGAGCTCGCTTGGCTCGAGCGTCGCGGTCTGTGCGTCGCCGCCGTACCTCGGTTGACCCTCGCCGGCCTCGCGCTCGTCGCCGCCTCGCGCAGCCGGCACAAGCAAACACGCCCATGCACCGTCGGGCCGACGTCCCGCCTCCGACGGCTGCACGAGCGTGTGGGGGCCTGCGAGCCCGTCTTCGGCTTCGCGCCACAGCCCTGCAACGCGAAGATCCGTGCGTCCTCACGGGACGGCTGACGACGACGAACCAATCGGCGCAAACGCGATCTCGCCTCGCGATCCGCGGCCGATGCCGTCGTCAGCGGCGGGTCAGAACGAAGAGCCTGTCCTCGGCGAGCAGCCAGACGCGACCGGTGGCATCGACCTCGACGTCGCGAAGCGTGTCGGTGGGCAATCCCTGCGCGCGTCCGAACGGATGCCACTGCCGGCCGTCGTGGAAGAAGCCACCCCGCGGACCGACGCACCAGAGGTTGCCCTCGCCGTCGATCGCCAGCCGTGTGGGCCGCGCGCTCTGCACGGCCGCCGGTACCGCGAAGTGGAAACGGCGGTTCTCATAGAAGCCGAGTCCTTCAGCCGCAGCAACCCAGACGCGCTCGCCCGTTCCCACCGCGACATCGGTGACAATCTCGCCGCGAACGCCGCGCGCTTCGCCGAACACGACGGCCTGATGGTCGCCGAGCCGCACGGCCCCCGACAACGTCGCGAACCACGCCATGCCCGGCTGATTCAGATCGATCGTCGAAATCTCGTCCGGCAACGTCAGTGCGCCGGGCCCGTCGGGCCCGTCGCGGCGCGCTGCCCGATGGTGATACGTGACGGCCTCGTCGCGCGCGGAGATCACCGCCGCGCCCCGCATCCGACGACCGAGCGCGGGGTCGTCCACTTCGAGCGCGAGCCAGAATCGCTCGCCCGCCTCGACGCCCATGAAGGGCACGCGGACCAACGGGCCGGGAAGCTGCAACGCACGCTCGACGACGGGAACCAGGCCGTCGGGCGCGATGCGGTAGACGCGCACGGTCGCCAGCGCGCCTCGCACCGCGCCGGCCACGTAGGCCCCGGTGTCGGCTCCCGCAAGCGCCGTCACGAACACCTCGCCGGGCGGCACGAAGCGGCGCCAACGGCCCTCGCGGACCTGCACGAGGCTGCCGTCGCGCGCGAGCAGCCATGTCTGCCCCTGCACGTCCGAGGCGAGTTGCAGGTCGTCATCGTCGACCAAGTCGCGGCTTCGCAGCTCTGCGCGCGCGCCCGCCGGCGAGAGGGCGACGAGCCCGCGGGGTCCGTCGGCGACGAACAGCCATCCTCCGGACGCTCGCGCCAGATACGCATCGCGCACCGGCGGCACGTCGTCGGCGATCGCGACGCCGAAGGCAGGCGCCGACACCGTCGGAGCGTTCTCCGGCACTGGAACCAGACGCACCGGCTCGCGCCGGGTCTGACCCAGCGGATCGTCGTCGCGCCGCGTCTCGGGCTCGAGTTGCTCCGCCAGTCGCTCGCGCGCCCGGTACGACAGCACGCCGCGCGGCTCGGAACGCGAGAGCGCGTGGAGGGCTTCGGTCGCGCTGGTCTCGAGCAGGCCCGCCGTTCGAACGACGAACGAGTGCCCCGGCGTGACGAGCAGCACGCGCTCGCGATGCGGCACGAGCCCGACGGCCGGCGCCTGCAGCCCCGCGATCGTGTAGGCGTACCAGCGCCGCCCGTCCCAGTGCGCGAACACCGACCCGGCCGGCCCCACCAGCAGCGCGAGCAGCCGGTCTGGCCCGAGCGGCACAACGTCGCGCACGAACGGCTCCGGGATGCCGTGCCCGGGAGCGTGCTCGCGCACCACGTCCTGTTGCAGCCGCCACAGCCCCGACGTCGTGCCGACCCACAACACGCCGTCGGCGGCGGACACGAGCGTGGTGCATCCGGCGCGCTCGCCGATGCGTGCCCACTGCCCGTCGCGCCGGCGCGCGAGCCCCAGATCGCCGCACGCCCACAGCGTCGAGCCCATCCACGCGAGATCCACGATGCGGCCCGCCGGCGGATGCTCGACGGCACCCGTCACGCGCCCCCCCTCGATCTCGACGAGCCCCGCCGACGTCGCCACCGCGCAGCGTCCGGATTCGTGCACCGCGACGGCGTGTACGTCGTCGGAGACGAGACCTTGCGCGCGTGTGATCCGCTGCGGTTCGTGTTCCCTCCCGACGGTGTAGACGAGCACGCCCCGGTCCGTCGCGACCCAAACGTCCGTCGCGCGTGCCGAGACGTCCCGGATCTCGTCCGGGTCACTCGCATCGACGACGGCGCGCTCCAGCGCCCCGATGCGCACGCGCGGCGGCCCGATCAGCGGCGCCGCGACAACGCTCGCGCCGCATCCTACGAGCACCGGAACGCAGCCGAGCCCCAGTCCGCGCGCGGTCCTTCGACGCAGCATCGGCGCCCCGCGCTCGTAGCCGCGCACGCCCCTCGATGTCAATCGTGGCCGGATCGACGCATCGGCCATTGCGCCGCACGTCGATTCGGTCTAGGGCGTGGGTTGACGGAATCGGAGTCGGAGTCCGAGCCCGATTCCGAGTCCGAAACCGAGAGCAAGTCCGAGTCCGAGACCGAGACCGAGTCCAAGGCCGAGCTCGAGTCCCGATCGAGCAACGACCCCCGCCGTCAGTCGCCGGTGGGTGCGGTCTCGCCACTCCGGGGATCCCGGATCTCGTGCGACGGCGTGTGCGGCGTGGCGATCGCGGGTTCCTGGTGGATTCCGAGTCGGGCGGCGCGCGCCGCCTCGGCCTTTCGGCGCGCCCGGTAGAGCCGCTCCCCGCGTTCGGTGCGTCGACCGACGGCTGGCGCATCCGGATCGCGCATGGACGTCGGACCGTGCTCTCGCTGCAGGGCCGCGCGGCGCTCGCGCGCCGCCCGCAGCCGCTCCTGGTGGGCCTCGAACACCGGCCGCCACGCCTCGAGGGTCCGGTACGGAAACGTCGGATCGTCCTCGTCGGCCAGGATGCGCGCGATGATGGGCTCCGGATCGACGAACACCGGGGCGAGCTCGGCCGGATCGTAGCCACCACCGCGGTCGAACAGGCCCCCGCAGATCGGCCGCAGCGTGCAGACGGCGCAATCGGGCGCGTACCGATGCTCCCAGTCGGTCTGCCGCACCGTCTGCTTGTCGTCGAGGAAGTGCACGACGCGCTCCTCGCATTTGACGATCTTGCGCGTCTCGGTGCTGGCCCACGCGAACTCGGTCATGTAGCACAGGGGCACCTTTTCGACGCGGAACGTGCGCCCGGTGCGCGCGAGCAGTCGGAGCGCACGTAGCAGCGACGCCTCCATGTCGCCGAGCCGGTGCTGGAAGAGGGCCTGGTTGACCTCGGCGCGCCCCATCGACGGATCGAGGTTGTTCCACACGAAATGACGCACGTACGGCGCGCGCCGCAGTATGACCCGCACGTTCTCGTCGAGATGGTCGGCGTTGAGCGCGTTGATGACGCAGTTGACGTTGACCTCGATGCCGGCCCGGTGCGCCTGCTCGATCGCCGCGAACGCCTTCTCCAGCGTGCCGGGCGTGCCGCGCAGGCGCGCCTCGACCTGCGGGCGAACCGAATAGATCGAGACATGGACCAGTTGCAGCCCCGCCTCGGCCATGCGCCGCGCGAAGCCGGGGTCGGCGAGCCGGCTGCCGTTCGTGATCATGCGCACGTGCAGGCCCCGCGCCCGCGCGTGGGCCGCGATGGCCGGCAGATCGGGGTGCAGCGTCGGTTCGCCGCCCGTCAGGATCACGCCGTGGTATCCCCGCCGCACCAGATCGTCGACGAGCACACGCATCGAGTCGAGATCGTGCTCGTAGGGCGTGGTCGGATTGCTGCAAAAGCCGCAAAAGTGATTGCAATGGCGGACGACCTGGAGGTAGCCGAGATTGGCCACGATCAGCGCTCCCGAACGCGTGCCGCGAGCCGATCGAGCACGCGTCCCGCCAGATCCTCGCCGCTGGCCTCCATCATCTGCCGCAGACCCGTCGGACTGGTCACGTTCACCTCGGTGAGCCGACCGCCGATGACGTCGATCCCGACGAAAAACAACCCGTCGGCGCGAAGCCGTGGGCCCAGCGCCTCGACGATGCGCCGGTCGTCGTCGTCGAGCCCGCAGGGCTCGGCCCGTCCCCCGACGCGGAGGTTGCTCCGCAGCTCGTCGGCGCGCGGCACGCGCAGCATCGCGCCGAGCGGCTCCCCGTCGAGCAACAGGACGCGCTTGTCGCCGCGAGCCACCTCCGGCAGGTAGCGCTGCACGACCGCGAGGCGGCGGCCGCCGTCGGTCTGCCGTTCGACGAGCGCGTGGAAGTTCGGATCGCCGCGCGCGAGCAGGAAGACGCCCAGGCCCGCGTGCCCGTCGACGGGTTTGACCACGGCGCGCCCTCCCACCTCGTCGACGAACTGCGCGATGGCCTCGGGGTCGGCCGCGACGAGGGTTTCGGGCACGAGCGCGGGAAAGTGCAGCGCGTAGAGCTTTTCGTTGGCCTCGCGCAGCGCGCGTGGGTCGTTGACGACAACGGAGCGGCCCCGCGCGTGCTCGAGCAGCAAGGTAAGCCAGAGGTAATCGGCGTCGAACGGCGGATCCTTGCGAACGAAGACCGCGTCGAAGTTTTCGACGTCCTCGATCCGACGTTCGCCGAGCTCGAGCGCGAGGCGCGGCGACTGCGTCACGCGGGCCGTGCGGCAGGCGACGCGCAGGCGGTCGCGCTGGAGCCGCACGTCGCACGGCTGGGCGTGCGCGACGGGGTGGCCGCGGCGCTGGGCCGCCTGCAGGAGCGCCACCGTCGTGTCCGTCTCCGCCCGCAGCGCCTCGGGCGGATCCATCACGAACAACAGACGCACCGAGGCATTGTCCCGCGCGCGCGCAAGCTGCACAAGCGCGCTCAGGGCACGAGCACGATCGCTCCGGTGGTCGCCCGGGACTCGAGCGCGCGGTGCGCCTCGGCTGCCTGTTGCAGGGGCAAGCGCATCCCCACGACGGGGCGCAACACCCCCCGCGCCACCCTCTCGAAGACGGCCGCTGCGCTCTGCCGTCGCTCTTGCGGATCGCCCGTGTAGTCGAACAACGAGGGACGCGTCAGGTAGAGCGAGCCGCGTCGGCCGAGCTCCAGGGGGTCGATGGGCGGCGGCGGACCGGACGCATTGCCAAAGCTGACGAGCGTGCCGCGGGGGCGGACGCACGCGAGCGAGCCGGCCAGCGTGTCGCGTCCGACCGAGTCGTAGACGACGTCGCAGAGCCGACCGCCCGTCAGCTCGTGCACCCGCGCCACGAAATCGCCGCCGCGGACGACGATCGGATGCGTGCAGCCGTGCTCGCGCGCGAGCGCCGCCTTGGCTTCGTTGCCCACCGTGCCGATCACGGTGACGCCGATCTCGCGCAGCCACTGCATCGCCAGCAGCCCCACGCCGCCGGCCGCGGCGTGCCACAGCACGGTCATGCCGCGCTCGACGCGGACGCAGCGCCGTACGAGATATTCGACGGTCATGCCCTTGAGCAGCACCGCGGCGGCGCTTGGCGCGTCGATCTCCCCCGGTACCCCGACGAGTTGCGCGGCGGGCAGCGTCCGCGCGGAGGCATACGCCCCCGGTACGCCCCCCGCGTAGCCGACGCGATCGCCGACCGACCACCCCTCGACGCCCGCACCGATCTCGGCGATGCGCCCGACCGCCTCGACGCCCAGTCCCGATGGCATCGCGGGCAACGGATACAGCCCGCTGCGGTGATAGACGTCGATGAAATTGACCCCGATGGCTTCGTGCTCGATCCGCACCTCGCCCGGACCGGGCGCGGGCAGCTCGACCTGCTCGAGCCGCATCCGCTCCGGGCCACCGGGCGCGTCGATGCAGACCCTCGTCGCGCTTCGGCTCGTCATGCGTCCTCGTCCCAGTCGAGCTCCGAGACGGGCGCCCCCCCGATGCTGAGCGCGTCGGCGAACTGCCGCGCGGTGGGGAAGCGGCGGCTGCGGTCGGGTTCGAGCCCGCGGTCGATGGTCGCCGTCAAACCGAGCGGCAGGTCGGGGCGCAACTCGGTCAGCCGCGGCGCCCGCGTGTTCGTGATGCGGCGCACCAGCTCTCCGAACCCCGGCGCGTCGAACGGCGGACGACCGGTCACACAGTGGAACAGCACGGCCGCGGCCGCCCACAAATCGGCGTGCTCGTCGGCCGCGGCGCCCAGGAACAGCTCCGGGCTCATGTAATGGGGCGTCCCGAGCAGGACCCCTTGCAACGTGCTGAACGAGGCGCTCGCATCGTCGCGCGTCAGCTTCGCGATGCCGAAGTCGAGGATCTTGACGCGCAGCGCGCCGGACGGCTCGTGCATCAGGAACAGGTTCTCGGGCTTGATGTCGCGGTGCACGATGCCGCGCGCGTGCGCCGCGGCCAGCCCACCGAGCAGTTGCTTGCCCAGCTCGACGACGTCGGCCGGGTCGAGCGGGCGCTCCTCGAGCGCCTCGAACAGCGTCCGCCCCTCGAGCAGCTCGAGGACCTGATAGAAGCCTCCCGCCGGATCGCGGCCCGCATCGAGCACCGTGACGATGCTCGAGTGACCGATGCGCGCGGCCGCCCGCGCCTCGCGGAGGAACCGCGCGACGAGCTGCCCGTGCCCACGCAGCCCCTCGTGCAGCAGCTTGACTGCGACGTCGACCCCTTCGCGTAAGTCGTGGGCGCGGTAGACGGCACCCCACGAGCCGGAGCCCAGCAGCGCGCGTAGCTCGTAGCGGTCGTCGAGCCGTTGCCCGAGCCGCCACAGGGCGCGACGGCGGTGCGACTCGACCGGGTCGGCATCGTCGACAAGCGTGTCGTGCTCTGGCGCCGTCACCAGCTCGATGTCCACCAGCAGCGACTCGGGCCTCGTCACCGACGAGCTCGGGCCTCGACGCGCGCCGCGCTCGCCGCGATCACTCGTCGTCCGCTTCGGCGCGACCCCCGCGGGATCCGGTCCCGACGCGGTGCCCTGCGACGCGCGGGGCCGCGTGGACGGTCGCGGCCTGACGCTTCGACGGGACGGCGGACCGGCGCTCACTCCGCGAGGATAGCGCGGCGGCCTTCAGCCCGTCTGTCCCGGCCGTACGGGCCAGCTCGGCCGAGCCCTGGGCGTGGACGAGCCCTCGCCGGGTTGCCGACCGAGAAGCCCCTCGGCCTGCATCTCCTCGAGGAGCTCCCGGCACTCGGGCCGCCCCCGCAGGTGCGTCGCAAGCAGCGTCGAGCACTCGCTGAACTCCTTCTCGTAGGAAAGTGCCTCGCGCACGCGCGAGGCGATCCGGTCGCGCCCCGCCGCCAGATCGTTCTCGAGGGCATCGCCGTAGCGCGCGAGCTGCGCGCGCAGCTCCTCGATCTGTCGCCGCAGATCCCGCGCCGCCTGCTCGCGCTCCCGTGCGCGGTTCTCGTACTCTTGGACCACCTCGCCGAGCACGCGCGCCCGCGTACGCGCCTCCACGGCCCGCTCCACCGCCGTCCGCATCACGCGCAGCTCGCCCCCGCGACGCAACGCCTCCTCTGCTTCCGCTTCGAGCCGCGTCGCCCGCTCCGCCTCCGCCGCCGCCGCAGCTGCGACGCGTCGCGCCCGCTCCCGCTCGGCCGCCGCCTCGCGTGAGGTGCGCGACTCCTCGTGCGAAAGCTCCTCAACCTTGCGCCCGATCTCCGCCCGCAGCGCGCGCCCGCGCCGCTCGATGGCCTCGAGCCGCTTGCTGTGGCTCGCCAGCTCGCCCTCGAGCCGCGATGCGCGCGCCGCCAGCTCCCACATCTTATCCACCGCCGCCTGGATCTCCTGCGGGGCGCGCCCGTTCGGATAGGCGCGCGAGACGAGGCGGATGAAGTTGGACGCGCTCCGGCTCCACTCGACGACGCCCGGGCTCGGCGCGGGCGGTGGGGGCGGCGGCGCGGCCACCGGCGGTGCGTCACTCCGGTTGAGATCCCACGCCGTCTGCGGCAACGAACGCTGGAACGCCTTCAGCTCGTCCTTGAGATGGTGGCCGTCCCGGAACCGCTTTTGCGGATCCTTCTCAAGCAACTTGAGGATCATGCGCTCGGCAGCTTCCGGCAGATCGGGGCGCAATGAGCGCGGCCGAGGCGGCGGCGCGCTCCGTTGCATCTCGAGCAGCGTGTCGCGGTCCTGACTGCGGAACGGGAGCTGACCGGTCACCATCTCGAAGAACAGGATGCCGAGCGCGTACAGATCGCTCGACGCCGTCGCGTCCTCTCCGCGAGCCTGCTCGGGGGACATGTACTCCGGCGTGCCGAAGACGGCACCCTTGGGCGCAAGCCGTGGATCGCGCGCGAGGTGGGCCAGCCCGAAATCGAGGATCTTGACGAAGTCCTGGCGGCCGCCGCGCACCAGCAACATGATGTTGTCGCTCTTCAGGTCGCGGTGGACGACCCCGAGGTCGTGGGCGCGCGCGAGCGCCGCGCACATCTGCTCGAGGATGTCCACCGCGCGGGGCAGAGGCATCGGGCCCTTGGCGATCTCGGCCGACAGCGCCGTTCCCGTCAGATACTCCATGACGAGGTAGAGTTCGCCGTCTTCGGTCTCGCCTACGTCGTGGATGTCGACGATGTGGGCGTGATCGACGCGATTGGCGGCGCGCGCCTCGCGCAACATCCATGCCCGCAGGTGCGTCTCGCCGCGCAGATCGGGCCGGATGAGCTTGAGCGCTACCACCCGCTCGATGAGCACGTGGCGCGCGCGATAGACGACGCCCATGCCGCCCTCGCCGAGACGCGCCTCGAGCCGGTAACGACCGGCGACCACCTTGCCGAGATAAGGATCCTTCGGCTTGCCCACGACGGCCGTCGTCTGCGCCATGACCCGCGCGCCATCATACACGGTGCCGGCTCCCCACCACGAAGGACGCCCTCCCCGAACGGCGCCCGGCGGGGGGCTTGAAGCGGAGCGCGCGAGCCGGCTAGCCTCGAAGCCGTGCGGCACGCGTGGCTCGCCTGCATCGCGAGCGTCGTCTTGGCCGCCCGAGTGGCGCGCGCGGATCCCGCGCACGCCACGGGTGTCGACCTCGACGACATCGTGGCGGCTGCCGCGGACCTCCTCTTGCCGGTCGAACGCCTCTCGCTCCCGGAGCCCACGCACGTGGCCGCGAAGAACGCCGTGCGCGCGGCGGCACGTCTACTCGCGGATCCCGACGAGCCGGTCAGCCTGCTCGGACGCGGGTGGAACGTGGCCGCTGCGCTCGCGAGCCCCGAGGTGCCGGACGCGCCCGCCAGCGACGCGGATGGCTCGTCCGAAGGAGTCCCCCACGCGCGTGGTGACCGCGCCGAACCGATGCCTGCGATCGTCCCGGCGCAGGTGCCCACAGGGGTGCTGCTTCAGCTACGAACCCTCGGTGGCCGCGGCGCGCTGTTCCGCTGCCTCGTGCACTTCTAATCGTCGCCGTCAGTCGCGCCGCGCGACCGTGCGCTCGGCGTCCGCACCGCGCGTCGACCAGCGCGCTTGGCGCGCGCGCGGGCGATCGCCGAGGTCGAACGCCGATTCGCCGCGGCCAGGCCCCTGCATCGCCCGGCGCAGTAGCGCGTAGTTGCTGCCCGGATGCCAGAACAGATACCCGTCGGCGCGACCGAGCCGCGCGCCGCGGATCTGGTCGAGGATGAACTGCTCGTCCGGGTTGTCCGCGCTGTTGGGAAAGGACTGGAGGAACGGCCGGATCACCGGTTCCGCACCCAATCGCCCCCGGAGCTGCGAGATGCCGGCGTGTACCAGCCTCGCCGAGCGATCTTCCAGACCGCGGCCCCAATTCCGCATGGCGTGCAGATACAGCATGGGAGAGATGACCTCGACGACGTCGGTCCATTGCTCGACATGCTGCCCGAGCACGTCGGTTCGTCCGAAATCGAAGGCGACCAGGCCGAAGACATCGACCCCGAGCGGAATGCGGATCGCGAGATCGATGCGCTCGAGCAGCTCGCGCAGCACCTGCCAGCGCGGCCGATCGTCCGCTCCGGGAAAGTGCGCGTAGCGAATCCCGTCGTCGACGGGGAAGCGGATGTAGTCGAGCTGGAGCTCGTCGAAGCCCAACGCCTCGACCTCGCGCGCGAGGGCGACGATCATGTCGTGATTGCGGCGGTCGTACGGATTGAGCCACGTGCCGCCCGTTCCCCAGGAAACCCAGGGCCTGCCCTGCCGGTTCGGACGCGCGTCGAGAATCGCGCGGTCGGGCATTCGGTGCGGCAGTTGCGGATCGGCGAAGCAGACGACGCGCGCGATCGTGTAGATGCCGGCCTCGCGCAGGGCCGCGACCAGAGCCCGCGCATCGCCGAGGAATCCGCGCTGCTGGGGCTCCAACTCCGGAATCGCGGTGTCGTGGCCGACGCGCCCCGCGCCATCCTTGACGTCGATGACCACCGCGTCCGTGCGCGTCGAGCGCACCAGCCCGAGCACACCGCGCAGGCCATGATGACGGACGAACGGGCCGGTCACGTACACACCCCGCGCCCGCTGCCCACGCACCGAGACGGGATCGATACGCGGATCGTCCGTGCCTGCACCCGCGGCAAACGCGGCGGGACGCTGGGCGCCTCCGGAGGAGACCCCGGCGAGGACGAGAGAAACGGCGAGGAGCACGATCGGAACGCGGCCGAACCGCAGGATGCGCACAAAACGGATCGTGCGCACCGCTTCCCGCTTCGATCAAGATTGTGCGCTAGCCTACCAAGCGGGGGCCTCCCCCGCGTCGGGCGCGGACTCGGCCTTGGACTCGGGCTCCGACTCCGACTCGGTCTCGGACACCGACTCGGGCTCCGACTCAGGCACGGACCCCGACGCGGGCTCGGCCTCGGGCTCGGCCTCGGACTCGGGTCAGGTCCTGGACTCCGCGCCGGGTTCGCTCGCTTCGAGCGTCGGGGAGGCTCTCCGCGAACGCGCTAGGTGCGACGCGGGAGCGGACACGCGACGCCCGTTCCGCCGTGACCGCAGTACCCGTCGGGATTCTTCGCGAGGTATTGCTGGTGGTAGTCCTCCGCGTAGTAGAAGGGCCCCGCGACGGCGATTTCGGTCGTGATGGGGCCATATCCCGCCTGCCGCAGAGCGGCTGCGTACGCCTCGCGCACGGCGAGCGCGGCGCGTCGCTGCTCGTCGGAATGGACGAAGATGCACGAGCGATACTGCGTGCCCACGTCCGGTCCCTGCCGCATGCCCTGCGTCGGATCGTGGGACTCAAAAAAAACTCGCAGAAGCTCCTCGTATGCGATGCGCTGCGGATCGTAGACGACGCGCACGACCTCCGCGTGGCCCGTCCGCCCCGAGCACACCTCGCGGTAGGTCGGGTTGGGCGTGTAGCCACCCGCGTAGCCCACCTGCGTGCCGTACACGCCGGCCAGCTGCCAGAAGATCCGCTCCGCGCCCCAAAAACAGCCCAGGCCGAACGTCGCTTCCTCAAAGCCTCCCGGCCACGGCGGCCGCATCGGTGTGCCGAGCACCACGTGGCGTTCGGCCACGGGCATCGGCTCGGGACGGCCGGGCAACGCCTCCGCCGGCGTGGGAAGTCGCAATTTGCTCGCCTCGTGCGATCGCATGGGCCACGCGGAGCCTACGACGACCTCATCCGGCGCGCAGCATGGGCCCCGCACGCGGCTACGTAGCGCGAAGCCGACGCCGCTTTTCGGGGCCGAGCCGCGCCCAGCCCGTCACCCCGGCCGCAGAGGGGCCGCCGCCCCAGCGGAGGCCGCCCGGTGTACGGTGCGGACGCCATGACCGAGACGACGCCTCTGCTCGTCGAAACACGCGGTGCCGTTCGCTTGCTCCGGCTCCACCGACCCCACAAGCGCAATGCCTTTGACGCGGAGTTGGCCACGGCCTTCTGGCAGGCCGTCGAGGCGGCCGACGCGGACGACCAGATCCGCGTGCTCGTCGTCACCGGCGACGGACCGTGCTGGACGGCGGGGGTCGATCTCGAGCTGTTTCTCCGCCCAGGGGGCGAGCAGGCCTGGCGCCTGGCGCGCCTGTACGAGCCGCTGCGCGCGTGCCGCAAGCCCACCGTCGCGGCCGTGCACGGACGGGCCGTCGGCATGGGGGTGACCCTGCTGCCGCACTTCGACCTCGTCTTCGCGGCGGAGGACGCCACGTTCCAGACGCCGTTCGTCCGACTCGGGCTCGTCGTCGAGTACGGCGGCAGCTTCACGCTGCCGCGTCTCATCGGCAGACAGGCCGCGATGCACATGCTGCTGACGGCGGAGCCGATGGACGCGCGCTGGGCGGAGCGCGTCGGACTCGTCAATGCCGTCTTCCCCGCCGAGGGATTCCTCGAGCGCGTGCTCGGCATCGCCGAAGGGATCGCCGCGATGCCGCCCGGTGCGGTGGCCGAATGCCGTCGGCTCGTCCGCGAAGGCGAGGCCGACCCGTCGTTCACCGCGGCCGTCGAGCGAGAGGAGCAGGCTCTGGCCGCGCGCTACGGCTCGCCCGAGACCCTCGAGGCGGTGATGCAATTCTTCGCGAGCCGCCGACGCTGATCGTTGGGGAAAACGAGCCGATACGAGCTCCGTCTCCGACTCCGGCACGGGCTGGAACTTCCGCTCGGCGCCGAACTCGGACTCGGGCTCGGGCTCGGGCTCGGACTCGGACTCGGACTTGGAGTCGGAATCGACCCCGGACCCCGACTCGGTCGCCGAAGTGCACCCGGAGTCTCGCTCCGCCGCGCGGTTCGGCGCCGACGGGGTCGTGGAGTGCGCCGTCAGTGCGCGTAGGGCTCGCCTCGCACGATGGTGAACGCTCGATAGAGCTGCTCAAACAGCACGAGGCGCGCGAGCGCGTGCGACAACGTCATCGACGAGAGCGATAGGCGCAGCGCACAGCGCCGGATCACCGCGGCAGGCAGACCGTGACTGCCCCCGATGCAGAAGACGACGGGAACGCTCGCGGTGCGTTCACGCTCCTCGACGAAGCGCGCGAGCCGTGCGCTGGTCCAGGGCTCGCCGCCGACGTCGAGCGCAACTCCATGGGCGCCCTGAGACAGCAACCGCGCGAAGCGCGCCTCCGTCTCGGCATCGTCGCGAAGCTCGATTTCTTCGAACCGCGCGTAGCGCTGCAGCCGTGACGCGTACCCGTCGAGCAGCGCCCGCCATGCCGGATCCCGAAGCCGCCCGACCGCCGCGATGCGAAGGCGCAGGCTCAGGCGTCGACCTCGCGAGCGGCACCCGTGAGCGCCGCGGGCAACGGCACGCGCGCGGCGTCGAGCCAGAACGACTCCAGATCGTAGTAGCCACGTGCGTCCTCGTGGAACACGTGCACCACGACGTCTCCGTAGTCCATGAGCACCCACTGTCCGACACCGCGTCCTTCGACGGCGAGCGGCTCGCGTCCCAGAGCGCGGCCCAGGTGCTCTTCGACGCCGCGCGCGATCGCCTGCACCTGACGATCGCTGCGCCCCGCCATCACCACCACGTAGTCCGCGTAATCGATGCGCCCCCGGACGTCCAGAATCACGACGTTGAGCGCCTTCTTTTCGAGCCCCCCCTCGGCGACCGCGAGCGCCATCCGTCGAGCCGGATCGAGCTCCGCACGCGGCGCGGCCCGCCTCCGAACGCGCCCCTTCGTTCCGCCCTCGCCGCTCCGTCCGCCCGCCCGTCGAGCGGTGGCGTCCGACTCCGTGGGCGCGGAGGCGCGGCGCCGGCTTGTCCTGCGCTTCGCTGCCGCCGGAGCGGTCGCCGAGCCGCTCCGCTCTTCCCGCTCCGAATCGCCGTCGACCGGCGCATGCGCATCGTGCCCGTCACCTCGGTCCGTCGTCCCACCGTCCCGCCGGTTCCTGGTCGTCCTCGCCATTCCCTCCCCTCCGTTCAGGCCCGCACCTGTCCGCTGCCAAAGGCCACCCACTTGCGCGCGCACAGCTCCTCGAGCCCCATCGGCCCGTAGGCGTGCAGCTTCGTCGTGCTGATGCCCAGCTCGGCGCCGAGCCCGAGCTGCCCACCGTCGTTGAACCGCGTCGATGCGTTCACAAGGACCAGGCTCGCGTCGACCTCGCGAACGAAGCGCCGACCCTTCTCCGGATCCGAGGTCACGATCGCCTCCGTATGGCGCGTGCCGTGTCGCGCGATGTGTGCGAGCGCCCCCTCCAGGCCCTCGACGACCGCCATCGAGAGCACGAGCGCCAGATGCTCCGTGTCGAAGTCAGCCTCGGTCGCCGGTACAACGTCGGGGACGAGCGCCTGCACCGAGGCATCCCCGCGCACCTCGACCCCGGCTGCGCGCATGGCGCGAATGATTCGCGGCACGAACGCCGGCGCACAGGCCCGATCGACCAGGAGTGTCTCCATCGCGTTGCACACGCCGGGGCGCTGCACCTTCGCGTTGAGCGCGATGCGCTCGGCCATCGCGAGGTCGGCGTCTCCGTCCACGTACACGTGACAGACGCCGCGTGCGTGTTGCAGCACCGGCACGCGTGCCTCGGCGACGACGCGCTCGACGAGCTCGGGCCCACCCCGCGGAACGAGCAGGTCGACCAGGCCCACGGCGCGACACAACGCGACGATCTCGGACCGGTCCCCCGGCGGTAGATGGCATACGGCCGATTCCGGCAGGCCCGCCTGACGCAACGGCCCCCCGAACAGGGAGGCGAGCACGGCGTTGCTGCGCGCGGCCTCGCGCCCACCGCGCAGCACGACCGCGTTGCCGCTCTTGAGGCAGAGCGCAGCGGCGTCGACCGTCACGTTGGGGCGTGATTCATAGACGAGGGCCACGAGCCCGAGCGGCACGTTCATCCGAGCCACCTCGAGACCGTTGGGCAGCGTGCGCCGGTCGTGCAGGCGACCGACGGGATCGGGGAGCCCCGCGACGGTCTCGACGGCCTCCGCGAGCGCGTCGAGCCGCACCCCATCGAGCCGGAGGCGGTCCAGCAGCGCGGCGGATGCGCCCGCCCGGCGCGCGTCAGCCACGTCGAGGGCATTGGCCTCGAGCACGGCGTCGCGTGCGGGCCCGCGCAGCGCTTCGGCCACGGCGCGGAGCGCCGCGTCGCGCTGCTCCGCTGACGAGCGCGCGAGCGGGCCGCACGCACGACGCGCGGAACGCAGCAGCACCTCGACCTCGCTGTGCGGACCGTCGCCGTCGTGCACCGGCGCCACTGTACCCGTTCGCTTCGCGCTGCGCGACGGGAGCTCGTCGGGGGGGCTTCGATCTCGGGCTGGGGCTCGGACTTGGTCTCGGTCTCGGGCACGGGCTCGGACTCGGTCTCAGACTCGGGCTCGGTCTCGGACTCGGAGTCGGAGTCGGACTCGGGTTCGGGCTCG
>JANWZI010000084.1 GCA_025054695.1 Myxococcota bacterium
CGAGCCCGAGCCCGAGTCGGAGACCGAGTCCGATACTGACTCCTAGCCCGAGCCCGAGCCCGAGACCGAGCTACCCGGTCAATTCACGATTTGGGCGGGCGCCTGTTCGGTACCAGCCGAGCTCTCGGTTTCGGTGGCGCGCTGTCGGCTGAGGGCCCGCTCGAGGGCGGCGCGAACGAACCGGACGAAGAGCGGGTGTGGGGCGTGCGGTCGACTCTTGAACTCGGGATGGAACTGGCAGCCGACAAAGAACGGATGGCCGGGCAACTCGATCATCTCGACGAGACGTCGGTCGGGCGACAGCCCCGAGAAGACGAGCCCCGCGCGCTCGAGCGGCTCGCGGTACTCGACGTTGACCTCGTAGCGGTGCCGGTGGCGCTCCTGGATCTCGTGGGTCCCGTAGATGTCCGCCGCGAGCGTGCCGGGCAGCAGCACGCACGGGTAGGCGCCGAGTCGCATCGTGGCGCCCTTGTCGCGCACCGCGCGCTGCTCCGGCATCAGGTCGATGACCGGGTGCGGGGTGTCGGGGTCCAGCTCGCTGCTGTTGGCGCCCTGCAAGCCACACGCATGGCGCGCGAACTCCACCACGGCCATCTGCATACCGAGGCAAATGCCGAAGAAAGGCACGCGCTGCTCGCGCGCGTAGCGGATGGCGGCGATTTTTCCCTCGACGCCGCGATCGCCGAAGCCGCCCGGAACCAGGATCGCGTCGTGCGAGCGCAGCGTATCGGTGAGCGCGCCGCGCTCGAGCTGTTCCGCGTCCACGTAGCTCAGCTCCACCTTGCAGTCGTTGGCGAGCGCGCCGTGCAGCAGCGCCTCGTGCAGCGACTTGTACGCGTCGCGCAGGTGCACGTACTTGCCGACCACCGCGATGCAGGCGCGCCCACGCGTCGGCTTCTTGAGGCGCTCGACAGCGCGGTGCCACGGGCCGAGCTCGGGCTCGCGCGACCAGATGTTGAGCCGATCGGCGATCACGTCGTCGAGGCCCTCTTCGTGCAGCAGCAGGGGGAGCTCGTAGACGACGCTCACGTCCGGCGCGCTGACGACGGCCTCGACCCGCACGTTGCAGAAGTGCGCGATCTTTTCCTTGAGCGCGCGCGACAGCGGCCGATCGCTGCGGCAGACGAGCACGTCGGGCTGGATGCCCAGCCCGAGCAGCTCCTTGACCGAGTGCTGCGTGGGCTTGGTCTTCAGCTCGCCGGCCGCGGCGATGTACGGAACGAGCGTGACGTGCACGCAGACGGCGTTCTGGGGCCCGCGCTCGGCGCGGAGCTGGCGCACGGCCTCGATGAACGGCAGCGATTCGATGTCGCCGACGGTGCCCCCGATCTCGACGATGGCCACGTCGGCGCGGCTCGCGACGTCGACGATGCGCGCCTTGATCTCGTCGGTGATGTGCGGGATCACCTGCACCGTCGCGCCGAGGTACTCACCCCGCCGCTCCTTGCGGATGACGGCGTCGTACACCTTGCCCGTGGTCAGGTTGTTGGCGCGCGTCATGCGCGCCGAGGTGAAGCGCTCGTAGTGTCCGAGATCGAGGTCGGTCTCCGCCCCGTCGTCGGTCACGTAGACCTCGCCGTGCTGGTACGGCGACATCGTCCCCGGATCGACGTTGATGTACGGGTCGAGCTTGAGGTGCGTGACGCGCAGGCCGCGCGCCTCCATCAGCGCGCCCATCGAGGCCGACGCGAGCCCCTTGCCGATGGAGCTGACGACGCCTCCCGTCACGAAGACGTACTTGGGCCGCTCCGCGCTCACGGGCTCCCCCTCCGGTGCGACGGCCGCCTCCGCTGCCTGCGAACCGTGCGACGGGCCGTCGAGCGCACGGAGCGACTGTATAGGTGCAGCGTCGCGGTGATGTCAACGCGCGGGTGGCTGCGGGTCGGGTCCCGGTTGCGCCGCCGGCGCTCCGTCGGTCCGTCGTGCGTGCGGCGCGCCCGCGCGACACGCTTCGAGCGCGTCGAGCGCCTCGAGCAACCGGGCTCCCGTCGGCACCTGCGGAACCGCCCACTGGCGCAACGCCGCCACGTCGACGTTCGCGACGGCCCAGCGGAGCCGATCGAGGCGCGCGACGAGCTCGGTCGCGCGCCGGGCCGCGGCCTGTCCGTGAGTCACGTCCATGATTGCGCCCGACAGCCCAATCGCGCTCGTCTGCACGTTCGCGCTCGATAGCTGCGTCTCCATCTCGGTGAGGATTCCGTGCAGCTCGGTCAGCTTCGCCTCGATGGACCGACACTGCTCGACGGTCGTGCCCGGCAGCAGCTGCCGATCGAGCTCGGACATCGTCTCGCGCAGCAGCTGCGCTCCACGCGCGACGAGGTGCATGACCCGCGCGTTGACCGCGGGGTCGGCGCCGGCGGCTCCGCGGTTCAAGCGCATCGCGATCTCGAGCCAGCCGTTGAGCGCGCGCTGGATGGGTCCCTGCTCGACGATGAGCATGTTCCTCGTCACGATCTCGGCGTCCCGAACGTAGAAGTTCGCGGCGGCCCCAACGTCGGCTTCCTGCGTCGTGCAGTCCGGGGCGGGCCGGGCGGCTGGTTCGGCGGGGTCGCGAGACGGCGACGAGGCGCCGCAGCCGCCGAGCGCGAGCAGTGCCGCCGAGGTGCCGGATCGCAAGCCGCGAGTCAGTCGTCGCATGCGCGCGACGCTAACACGCCGAGCGCTCGGGTTTCTCGGTCTCCATTTCGGTCTCGGCGTCGGGCTCGGAATCGGCCTCGGCCTCGGACTCGAGCTCCGCCTCGGGCTCGGGCTCGGAGTCCGTCTCGGACCCCGACTCGGCCTCAGCTCCCCGTGGGCGCGTTTACGCGCTCGTCGCGATCAGGGCAGCGCGAGACGCGGGACGATCACGCGTTCGTCCGAACCGGTCGCTCCGGCCGCCGAAACCGTCACACGCAGCAACGTCGGCCGCCCCGAAAAGTCCTCTGGGCCGAAGATGCGCGCAGGAAAGCCGACGAGCTCGTGGGCGCCGTCGCGGTTCTCGCGCATGTCGATTCGGATCTCGCTGCGCTGGGGGCTGCCCTCCTCGCCGACGCGCGAAATCTCGATCCGCATCGTGACGTTGCGACCGGAGGGCAGCCCGTGGACGCGCACACTCAGCCAGACGTGATGGCCTCCCTGGGAGCCCGCCACGAGCGGGACGTCCTGGCCGTCGGCGAGCGGTTCGAACGAAATCTCTCCCGTTCCGATCTCGACGACGGCCCGGCCCGGCCCGGTGGCGGGCCCGCAGCCCGCCGCGACCGCCGCGAGCAGCCACGCCACGCGCGACGGCCACGGCGAGGTGGAGGTGCCGCGCCCGGTCATGGTCACGAACGCTTGCGCCGGACCGTGCGCGCGACGGCGACGCCCGCGAGCAGCGCGGCGGCCGCCAGCAGACCCCGTCCCGACGCGTCGCTCGTCGTCGCGGCGCACAGCCCACCGCCGCTCGGCCGCCGGGGCGGCGGCACGTCGACCGTGCGTCCGCCGGGAAGGTCCGCGGGAAGCGGCGGCAATCGCCGGTCGTAGAACGACGGCGGCACGGGCGACGAGGGCGCGACGCACCGCGTGCGGCGCGCACCGCTCTCCTCGAACCAGCCGACGGCCACCATGCCCGCGTCGCACACGCAGGTCGGCGTCATGTTCTGCGCAACGCAACGGCCCGCGCCGCAGTCGTAGCCGACGCACGGATCGGGAAGCGGCGTCTCGCCCGGGATCGCGCTGTCGCCCGGGTTCAGGAAGCTCATTCGCATGTCGACGCACGAGACCGCCGCGCGACCCATCGGATCGACCGTCGTGCGCGCGGTCGCTCCCGGCACGCATGCGCAGCCCGCGACGGGCGCCCCACCCGTCGGGCTCGGGGCCGACCGGCACAGCCCACCGCGCCCGCACGTGGCGAAATCGCACGGGTCGCTCGACTCGGCCGCGGGCGGGCCCCCGCTCCAGTCGCAGACGTCCTCGCCGTCGACGTAGCGCGGCAGCCGGCGCACGTTGTCGACGTCCGGCCCACCGGTCCGCCGGAAGACGGGATCGGACGTCATCTCCTCGGGTGACAGGCGCGTGTACAGCCGCGTGATGTACGGGTGCCGTTCGAGCAGCTCGATGAGCGCCTCGGTGGCGACGCGCGTCTCCTCGTCCGGCGGCGGTGGCGAGGCGCGGAGCAAGTCGAGGTACGGCATCGTGGGCCCCGCCAGCTCGGTCACCCACCCCTGCCCGCCGGCCTCGTCGACCGCACGCGCGACCAGGGCCGTCCAGTTCGTCTCGACCGGCCAGGTTCCCGGCCTCCACACGATGTCCGCGTCGTCGATGCTCAGCTCGGGCCAGTTCGCGGGTCCGTAGCGCATGTCGCCGAGGATGAAGACGACGACGCCCATTTCGGGCTCCGCGGCGAGCGCGGTCAATCGCAGCGGAATGCCCGGGGCCTGTCCCGGCAAGCGCATGCGGAACGGCGCGATGTCGCGCACGTCCCGATCGCGCAGCAGCTTGAGCGCTAGGAACTTCATGCCCTCGGCCGTGTAGCGAGCGATGTACGGTTCCATCGCCGTTGCGACGCGGAAGCCCTCCCGGCGCAGCCACTGCACCAGCACCGCGGGGTCGCGGTCCTCGATCACGGCGACGTCATACGGACCGACCTCGGCGCGGATGTGCACGGTCGGATCGGAGCCGGACCCCGAACGAGGCGGGCCACCGCTGCCGTCCTCGGCGGATGCCCAGGGTCCCCAACAATCGTCGGGCCACTGGAAACGCGGGCCGGTCTGGGCATCCAACCCCACCAGGGCGCGCTGCGGAAACGTCGCGAGCGATTCGCGATCGGGCACGACCCCGAGAGGCAGAACCCACGCGAAATCGCGTGCGTCGCCCATGAAGGAAATCTGCACGATCATCTCGGTTGAGCCGTCCGGATGCACCGCGAAAATCACCCGCTCGGCCGACTGATCGACCGGCTGCTGACCACAGAAAAAGCCTCCGCAGGCACGGGCGGTGGGCGGGGTGAGCAACGCAGGACCGACCAGCAGGCCAGCCGCCCCGAGCAGCCCGGCGGACGTGGACGCGACGCGCAGGGTTCGCTTCATTCGTGACCTCCAGAGCGCGAGGTGCCGCAGCAAGTCGTGTGCCCAGGAATTGGCCGTCGTTTTCACGAGTCCGGTGGCACACGACGGCACGACTCCGAAGATCATCGCGGTCGCGTTCCCGCTTCGTGCCGTCAGTTCGTCGGCGCCGACAGCATGCGCCGCAGCTCCCCGCTCGCGAGCAGCGACTCGGTTTCGTCGGCTCCGCCGATGAGCATGCCCCGCACGAACACCATCGGGAACGTCGGCCATCCGGTCCACATTTTCAGCGCGTTGCGACGGCGCCACGGGCCGAAGTAGTTGCCGTATTCGAGGTAGTGGTACGCGATGCCGGCGCGCTCGAGCGCCTTGCGGGCGCGCCTGGGGTGTGGGTTCTGCGCCATGCCGACCACGACGACGGGGTGCCGCTCGACGGCCGCGAGGACCTCCTCGACGATGTCGCGGTGGTGACTCGCCACTCGCTCGCGGATCGCGGGGTGGATCCGTTCGACGGGAAGAATGGGCCGCGTGCGCTCGGTCATGTTGGGCTGAGATATGGACCGGCCGCGCTGTACGGACCAGCCCCAGACCATGGACGGCTCGGGTACCTGCCCGGGGCGGACCGACGTTCGCGCGTCGGTCGCGAAATGATCGACGTCAACCGCAGGTTCGTTCCGAAGCCGTACCCTCGGTTCGCACGAAGGCGGAGAGGGAAGAGCTCGCGTGCCTCATCATCTGCCGGAAGTCGCCTCGACGTTCGCGCCGGCCATCGACGGCCACATCGCGCTCATCTACGTGGTCTGCGGCGTGTGGCTCGCGGCGGCCGAGATCGCGTTGTTCTGGGCGTTGTTCCGCTACCGACGCGGCGCGAGTCCCCGCGCGGCGTGGATGCCGGCTGACGGCGCGCGCCAGGCGGCGTGGGTGCTCGTTCCCGCGGCGGCCGTTCTCGGCTTCGACCTGTTCATCGAATGGGACAGCGCGCGCGTCTGGGCCCACGTCAAGGAGCGGACTCCACGGGGCAACGTCGAGGTCCGCATGACGGCGCGGCAGTTCGGATTCGATTTCCACTACCCCGGACCGGACGGGCGTCTCGGCACGACCGACGACGTGGCGTCGCGCGAGCTGCGGGTACCCGCGGGGCGGATCGTGCGGCTCGAGATGGAGAGCGCCGACGTGGTCCACGCCTTCTACGTCCCCGAGCTGCGCCTCAAGCAGGACATCGTGCCCGGCCGGCGCATCGCGGCGTGGTTCGAGCCGACGCGGCCCGGCCGCTACACGATCGCATGCGCGGAGCTGTGCGGGGTCGCCCACTCGCTCATGCAGGCGCCGCTCCTCGTCGAGCCGGTCGAGGCGTGGCGTCGGTGGGCGACGCAGACGGGGGCCATCCGATGAGCGGGCCCGCCCCGACGAGCTTCTGGCGTCGGTACGTGTTCAGTACCGATCACAAGGTGATTGCGAAGCAATATCTCTTCACGGGCGTCGCGATGGCGTTCGTCGGGGGCCTGCTCGCCTACGTGTTCCGCTCGCAGCTCGCCTGGCCTGGCGAGCCCGTTCCGGGGTGGGGGCCCGTCGGTCTCGACGAATACAACGCGCTCGTCACCCTGCACGGCATGATCATGGTGTTCTGGGTCGCGATGCCAGTGCTCGTCGCCGGCTTCGGGAACCTGCTCATTCCGCTCATGGTGGGCACGGACGACATGGCGTTTCCGCGCCTGAACATGCTCAGCTTCTGGATCTTCTTCCTGAGCACGCTTCTGGTTGTCGCGAGCTTCTTCGCGCCGGGAGGACCGCCGGGAACCGGCTGGACGCTGTACCCACCGCTGTCCACGTCGGGTATGCCGGGCGCCTGGGGCGTCGACGTGCTCGTGCTCGCCGTCGCGCTCGAATTTGCGGCGTTCCTGATGGGCGGGATCAACTTCCTGACCACCGCGATCAACAAGCGCGCCCGCGGCATGGGGATGTGGGACCTGCCCCTGTTCGTCTGGGAGGAGATCATCGCGAGCATCGTGTTCATGCTCTCCGTCGGGCCGCTGATCGCCGGTGCGCTGATGCTCCTGGCGGACCGTCACTTCGGCACGGGTTTCTACGATCCCCGAGCGGGGGGTGATCCGCTGCTCTTCCAGCACCTGTTTTGGTTCTTCGGCCATCCGGAGGTCTACGTGCTCCTGCTGCCGGCCCTCGGAATCGTCGCCGAGATCTTCTGCGCGGGGGCTCGCAAGACGCTGTTCGGCTACCGCACGATCGTGTGGGCGACCATTGTGGCGGGGCTGCTGTCGTTCATCGTGTGGGCGCACCACCAATTTGTCGCGGGCATCGATCCGCGACTGGCCGCGCCGTTCAGTCTGACGACGATCCTCATCTCGGTGCCTTTCTCGATCACGATCTTCGCGCTCATCGCGACGCTGTGGGGCGGGTCGATTCGCTTCAGCCTGCCGCTCGCCTGGGCGGTGGCGATGGTCGCCGAGTTCCTCCTCGGCGGCGTGACGGGCATCGTGAACGGCTCGGCGGCGGCCGACATCTACGTGCACGACAGCTATTTCGTCGTGGCGCACTTCCACTACACGCTCGTACCCATCGCGCTGTTTGCGCCGCTCGCCGGCTTCTATTTCTGGTTCCCGAAGATGACGGGGCGGATGCTCGACGCACGGCTCGGCTTGCTGCACCTCGTCGCGACCGTCGTGTTTTTCAACGTTACGTTCTTGCCGCAGTTCGCGCTCGGCATGATGGGCATGCATCGACGCATCGCGAACCCAGCGGCGTTCGAGTTCCTGCGCGAAGGCATGCCCTTGCAAGAACTGTCCACCGTCGGCGTCATCGGGCTGCTCGTGTCGCAGGCGCCGTTCGTGGTCAACCTCGTCTGGAGCTGGCTCCGGGGTCCGGTTGCGGGCGCCAATCCGTGGCGCGCGACGACTCTCGATTGGCAATGCCCGTCGCCGCCCCCACACGGCAACTTCGAGCGGGAAGTCGTCGTGCGGCGGGGTCCGTACGTCTACAGTCCACCAGGATCGGCGGAGGACTTCGTGCCGCAGGATGCGCCCGATGCGGAGCGAGCGGGGGGCGGCGCGGTTCCCTCGCCGCTCGTGCAACCGGCGGAGTGAACGACCGTGCAGGCCCACGCTACCGTCGCCCGGGAATCCACGTCGGTCCCGACGGGCCGCGTGGGGGTCTGGTGGTTTCTGGCATCCGAGATCGCGATCTTCGGAGGCGCAGTCGCCTGCTACGTGCTCTTTCGGGCGCGGTATCCGGACTGGGCAGATCAGGCGGCTCGTACGCTGGGTTGGGCGGGCGCGTTCAATACGGCCGTCTTGCTGACGAGCTCGCTCTCGGCGGTGCTCGCGCACCATGCCGCGGTACGGGGCGAGGCGGTGCGCGCGTCGCACATGCTGCGCTGGACGGCCGTCGGCGGGCTCGTGTTCCTCGCGGTCAAGGTCTACGAGTACGCGCACGAGATTTCCGCAGGGCTCGTTCCCGCCCAGAGTCTGTTTTGGTCCTTTTACTACCTGCTGACCGGACTTCACGCGCTGCACGTGACCGCGGGCATCGTCGCCTTGCTGGCGGTGGCCGCGTCGGCCCGTCGGGGGCACGCGCTCGGTCGCGTCGAGCTCGTCGCCCTCTATTGGCACTTCGTCGACGTCGTCTGGATCTTCCTCTTTCCCTTGCTCTATCTGTCGTCCTGAGAGGCCGAGATGTCCGACGCCCATCCGTCCGACCGGTTTGCGGTGCTCGTGTGGGCCGCCTTGCTCGCGGCCCTGCTGGGCTCGCTCGCGCTCGGCGCATTCGTCCCGACGACGATGGTCGTCGTCTGGGTCTTTGCGGTCGCGGTGTTGAAGGCGGGCCTCGTGCTCTATCAGTACATGCATCTCAAACACGAGCCGCGCTGGGTGCGCCTCGTCGTGTTTGGTTCGCTCGCCGTCGTCGCCGCGCTGCTCGCGGGCACGATCGACGACATCGTCGTGGCGCCGGGACGGCTCTGAGGTGTCCAGCGGGACGCTGCTCGCGGCGCGACGGGTGGGCCGCAAGATGGATGGGGCGGATGGGGTCGCGCCCGATGCGGGCGTGACGCCCGGGGTGCGCGGCGGACAGGGCGACGGGGGCGGCGCGGGGCAACCGGCGGACGGAGCCGCGCGCGAGGGGTCGGCGAGGCGGCCCGACGCCGTCGTCGGAATGGGGATATTTTTGACCACCGAAGTGATGCTGTTCGCCGGGTTGCTCGCGGCCTACTGGGTCTTGCGCGGCCGTGCGGTCGTCTGGCCCCCGCCGGGCCTGCCGCGTTTGCCGATCGCGGAGACGGCGCTCCAGACGGTGTTGCTCTGCGTGAGCGGTCTCGTTCTCGCCGGTGCGCGCGGTCCCGGCAGCGCGCGCCGGCTCGCCGGCGCATGGGCACTGGGCGCGGCCTTCCTCGTCTTGCAGGGCCGCGAATGGGTCGCGCTGATGGCGCATGGATTGACGACGCGGTCGGGCCCCTATGGCGGCACGTTCTACACGATCGTCGGCGTGCACGCGCTGCACGTGCTCGCGGCGCTCATGGCGCTCGGCTGGGGCTGGCTTCGCGCGAGGCGGGACGCGCTGCGGCCGGACGCCTTGGCGGCGGTCCGCATGTTCTGGCTGTTCGTGGTGTGCGTATGGCCGGTGCTCTATCTCGCGTTGTACGCGTGACGACCGCGGCGGTCGCCTTCGCTCTTCAATTGCCGGTGCGCGCCGGGGCGTGCCCCGTCTGCGGAGCCGCCCAGGCAGACCTCAGTGTGTACTTGCCGCCGACGGTGGCGCTTCTCGCGCTGCCCCCGCTCCTCGTCGGACTCTTCGTCCTCTGGCTGCGACGGAGCAGGCCCGGAACGGAGCGTGGGGTCGGTCGCGCGGCACCGGGGTCGGATGCCGGAGCGTCGAGCGATGCGCCGTTCGGGCCGGAGACGCGCAGCAGGTAGACCGAAGGCGGCCGACGGGTCGTTCGGTCGTGTTGTCGGGATTCGTCCGTGCGGTTCGTTCCCCCGGCACCGCGTACCGAGGTCGGCCCATCAGCCCGCCATTCCGGCGCGACGCAGCAGCCGCGGCGCCCGTCGGCGCGCCTCGTCGACGAGCGCGTCGTCGTGCTCGCCCGCGCGGTAGACGATGCGGCCCGAGGCGATCGTGGCCCGCACGTCGGCGGCCGAACAGGCGTAGACGAGGCGACTGGCGACGTCGCCGCCCGGCTCGGCGTGCGCGCGGTCGATGCGCACGACGACGAGGTCGGCCCACTTGCCGGGCTCGATGCTGCCCGTCTCGGCCTCGAGTCCCAGGACGCGAGCGCCGTCGATCGTGGCGAGCGCGAGCGCGTCCATCGCGGGCAGCGCGCGCGCGTCGCCCTCGCGGGCCTTGGCAAGCAGCGCCGCCGTACGCATCTCGGTCCACGGATCGAGGCGATTGTTGCAGGGCGCCCCGTCGGCACCGAGGCCGACGTGCAGCCCGGCGCGTCGCATGGCGACCAGGCGCGCGATGCCGCTGCCGAGCTTGAGGTTCGCGCTCGGGCAGTGTACGAGGCGCGTGCCCTCCTCGGCGAGCGTCCGCATCTCGTCGTCGCGCAGTTGCACGCCGTGCGCGAGCACCGCGCGCGGGCCGCGCACCCCCCAGCGGCGGAGCACCGCGACGTCGTCCTCGCCGAACGCCTCGCGCACCGCGCGACGCTCCTCGGCGTGCTCGGCGGCGTGCGTGTGCACGAGTGCCCCCATCTCGTCCGCCAGCTGCACCGTCTCGCGCACGAGCCGCTCGCTGCACGAGAGCACGAAACGCGGCGCGAACGCGTAGCGCAGCCGGCCGCCCGCCCGGCCGTGCCATCGTCGTGCGAGCGCCTCCGATTCGCGCAGCGAGGCCGCCGTCGTCTCGCGCAAAGCGGGCGGAACGCCTTCGCCGCGGTCCATCATGGCCTTGCCGCCGAGCGCCCGGATGCCGCTGCGCTCGATCTCCTCGAACACCACGTCGTGGTGGCGCACGGTCCCCATGTCGAGGATCGTCGTCGTTCCCGCGGCGACTAGCTCGGCGAGGCCCAGCCGGGCACTCGTGCGCAGCGATCGCTCGTCGTGCGCCGCTTCGAGCGGCCAGATCCGCTCGCGCAACCACGCGAGCAGCGGCAGCTCGTCGGCCATCCCGCGCATCAGCGTCTGGCAGAGGTGAACGTGCGCCTGGACGAATCCCGGCATGACGGCACACCCGCGCGCGTCGAGCCAGCGCGCGGGGCGCTGGGGCTGCACCGTTCCGACGGCGACGATGCGCCCGTGGCGGACGAGCACGTCGCCCGCGACCACGCGGCGGGTGGCGTCCATCGTCACGACGAGGCCGCCCCGGACGACCAGGTCGAGCCCGTCCTCGTGCGCGGTCACGACGGGCCTCCCGTCAACGCGTCGCGAGCGACCGCCGCCCGAACGCCCGCGGCAGAAGGCTCGAAACGCTCGTTCGGAGGCGTCGGCCGTCCAGACTCGCGCACAGTACGGCGGCGCGCGGGGCCAGTTCCGCCAGCACCTGGCGGCATGCCCCGCACGGCGTCGCGACGGGCGGACCGGGGGCGATCACGGCGACCGCGCGCAGAGAACGCGCACCGGCGGCGATCGCGGCCGCGAGCGCGTTGCGCTCGGCGCACATCGACAGGCCGTAGCTCGCGTTCTCGACGTTGCAGCCCGCGTAGATGCGCCCGTCGGCCGCGAGCACGGCCGCGCCGACCGCGAAGCGCGAGTACGGCGCGTGGGCATGGGCCCGTGCGGCTCGGGCCGCCGCGAGCAGCGCCTGCCAGTCGATGGATCGGCTCATGAGGCCGCTTGCCCCGCGTCGCGGTACTCGTCGACGAACGCGCGCAGCAGCGCGATGAAGCGCTCGCGCACGCGGCCGGCGACGTCGGCGACCTCGTCGTGCGACAGCGGCGCGCCGGCCAGGCCCGCGGCCAGATTCGTGATGCACGAGATCCCGAGCAGTCGGGCACCCATGTGCCGCGCCGCGATGGCCTCGAGCACCGTGCTCATGCCCACGGCGCTCGCGCCGAGCCGCGCGAGCATCCGAACCTCGGCCGGCGTCTCGTAGCTCGGGCCGAGCAGCCCCGCGTACACGCCCGAGCGCAGGGGCACGCCCACGCGCTGGCCCGCGCGCACCGCCAGGGCGCGCAAACGCGGGTCGTAGACGTCGGTCATGTCCGGGAAGCGCGGCCCCCACCGCTCGTCGTTGGGACCGACGAGCGGATTGCGTCCGGTCAGATTCATGTGATCTTCGATGAGCATCAGCTCTCCGGGCTGCATCCCCGGCAGCAGCCCCCCGGCCGCATTGGTCAGCACGATCGTGCGCGCGCCGAGCATGACGAGCAGCCGCACGCCGTGGACGACCTCCGAGGCCTCGCGGCCCTCGTACAGGTGCACGCGTCCCTGCATGACGGCGACGGGGACCGGTCCGACGAGCCCGAGCACGAGCCGGCCGGCGTGTCCGGGCACGGTGCTCGCGGGCATTCCCTCGATGTGCTCGTAGGCGATCGCGGCCGGCTGCTCGATCGCGTCGGCGAATGCGCCGAGCCCCGAGCCGAGCACGAACCCGATGGCGGGCGAGGGCGCCTGCGGCAGCTGCGCGCGAACGGAGTCGAGCGAACGGCGAACGCGGTCGTAAGGGGATTCGACGGACACGCGCGCCGTTGTGTAGCAGCTCGCGTGGCGGCGGTGCAGTGCACCGTGCGCGAGGCCGTCACGGCGGGGGACGCTTGGCGTCGAGGGCCGCTTCGGCTACCACGCACGCCGCACGCGGCCGTGCGTGCGCGAAGGAGGACGCTGCGATGGTGACCGTCGGTTCCAGGGCTCCCGGGTTTTCGTTGCACCGCAACCGCACCGACAAGGTCTCGCTCGACGACTACCGCGGCAAGAAGGTCATCGTGGCCTTCTTTCCCGCGGCCTTTACGAGCGTGTGCCAGAAAGAGCTGTGCACGTTCCGCGACTCGCTCGCCGATCTGTCGGGGCTCGGCGCCGAGGTCGTCGCCATCTCGGTCGACAGCCCCTTCGCCAATGCGGCGTTCGCCGAGCAGCACCGGCTGCCGTTCCCCGTCCTGTCGGACTACGACCGTCAGGCGACGCGCGCGTGGGGCGTCGAGCTGCGCGACCTGGCGGGGCTGCCCGGCTACGTCGCCTCGCAGCGGGCCGTTTTCGTCGTCGATCGCGAGGGGATCGTCCGGTACGCGTGGGTCGCGCCCAACCCCGGCGTCGAGCCCGACTACGCGGCGGTGCGGTCCGCCGTCGCGGCCATCGCGTGAGCGGCGGCGCGTGCGGCAGTACCTCGATCTGCTCGCGGCGATCGTCGAGAGGGGCCGCCCGCGCGAAGACCGGACGGGAACGGGCACGCTCGGCCTGTTCGGCTGGCAGATGCGGTTCGATCTGCGCGAGGGCTTCCCGCTGCTGACGACCAAGAAGCTGCACTTCAAGTCCATCGTCCACGAGCTGCTCTGGTTCCTGGCGGGCCAGACCCACGTCGAGCCGTTGCAGCGCGCCGGCGTGCGCATCTGGGACGAGTGGGCGACGGCGGAGCAGACGGCGCGCTTCGGACGGCCGCCGGGCGAGCTCGGCCCGACCTACGGGCACCAGTGGCGCAACTTCGGCGCGACGGAGCGGCCCGAGGGGGGCTACGAACGCGACGGCGTCGATCAGATCGCGCGCGTGCTCGAGCTCATCCGGCGCGATCCGTACAGCCGCCGCATGATCGTCAGCGCCTGGAATCCGCGCGAGGCGGATCGCGTCACGCTGCCTCCGTGCCACACGCTGTTCCAGTTCTACGTTCAGGACGGGGAGCTTTCCTGCCACCTCTACCAGCGCTCGGGCGACGTCTTTCTCGGTGTGCCCTTCAACATCGCCAGTTACGCGCTGCTCACGTCGATGATCGCCCACGTCACGGGCTTGCGTCCCGGCGAGCTCGTCCACTCCTTCGGTGACGTGCACCTGTACCGCAACCACCTCGAGCAGGCGCGGATCCAGTTGCAGCGCGAGCCGCGGCCGCTGCCGAGGCTCTGGCTCGATCCGTCCGTCACGGACCTGTTCGCGTTCCGGCCGGAGCACATCCGCATCGAGGGCTATGACCCGCACCCGCACATTCCGGCGCCGGTGGCCGTCTGACGGAGCCGGTCGGGGTGGTCGAGGGCTTCCACGGCCATTTGCGGTCCGCGCGCGACGCGGAGGCCGAGTCCGAGTCCGAGTCGGAGACCGAGTCCGAGTCGGAGACCGAGACCGAGACCGAGCCTGAGCCTGAGCCCGAGTCCGAGTCGGAGACCGAGTCCGACTCGGAGTCCGAGCCCGAGACCGAGTCCGGGTCCGAGTCCGAGCCTGAGCCCGAGCCCGAGCCCGAGCCCGAGCCCGAGTCCACGCGGAGGCAACCCTCTGGGCTCGCGATCATCGTGGCCATGAGCCGCGACGGGTGCATCGGCCGCGGTGGCCGGCTGCCGTGGCACCTTCCCGAGGACCTCGCCCATTTCCGGCGCACGACGATGGGGCACGCGGTGGTGATGGGCCGGCGGACCTTCGAATCGATCGGGCGACCCTTGCCGGGCCGGCGCAATCTGGTGTTGAGCCGCAATCCGGCCTACGCACCGGCCGGAGTCGAAGTGTGTTCCAGCTTACAGGATGCGCTGCGGCGCGCGATGCGTTCCGACTCGATGCCGTTCGTCATCGGCGGCGCACGCGTGTACGAGGAGGCACTTCTGCTGGCCACATGCCTGTTCGTCACGCACGTCGACGTCGAAGTGCCCGACTGCGATGCGCGCTTCCCACCCATCGACCCCGCCCGCTGGCGGGTGGTGGAGCAGCGCGAGGGCGCGACGCCGGGCGTTCGGTTCGTCCGCTACGCGCGCCGCGACGGCTGACGACGAGCAGACCGATCCAGACCCGGTCTCGGGCTCGGACTCGGTTTCCGACTCGGGCTCGGTCTCGGACTCTGTTTCGGACTCGAGCTGGGGCTCGGACGCCGACGCGGACCCTGTCTCGGACCCGGTCTCGGGTTCGGACTCCGACTCGGACACGGACTCGGTTTCGGCCTCGGACGGCGACTCGATTTCCTGGCTCGACTGCCCCCGTTGCGCGACCGCACGACGCCACGGCGGCGACGATCCCCTGCAACGAGAGCTTGCGCGTCGTCGGGTCGCGCTGTTACAAGAAGAGGCGCGCGCCAGACCGAGGTGACGGGGAGTTGAGCACCAACAACGGGTCGGCGGCCCCGTGGACCGTCGAGCGCAGCGCGGAGCTGTACCAGATTCGGGGTTGGGGCCAGCCCTACTTCGGCATCAACGCCGAGGGACACGTCGAGGTGCGCCCCGACCCGCAATCGCCGCGTACCATCGACCTGCACCTGCTCGTCAACGATCTGGAGGCGCGCGGCCTGGCGCTGCCGCTGCTCATTCGCTTCAGCGACATCCTCGACGATCGGATCCGCACCCTGAACGAAGCCTTCCAGCGCGCCATGGCCGAGGCCGGCTACACGGGCGGCTACCAGGGCGTCTATCCGGTCAAGGTCAACCAGCAGCGCCACCTCGTCGAGGAGGTCGTCCGCTACGGCAAGCGATGGAAGTACGGGCTCGAGGCGGGCAGCAAGCCCGAGCTGCTCATCGCGCTCGCGATGATGGAGGAGAACGAGGGCCTCATCATCTGCAACGGATACAAGGATCTTCTGTACATCGAGACGGCGCTCGTCGCGCAGCGCTTCGACAAGACCGTCTTCATTGTGCTCGAGCGCATCGAGGAGCTCGATCTCGTCTTCCGCGCGTCCGAGCGGGTCGGCATCGCGCCCAAGCTCGGCGTGCGCGTCAAGCTGTCGACCAAGGGCATCGGACGGTGGGCCGATTCGGTGGGCGAGCGCGCCAAGTTCGGCCTGACGGCGGCCGAGATCGTCGACGTCGTCGACCGGCTCGCGGCGCGCGACATGCTCGAGTGCCTGCAGCTGCTGCACTTCCACATGGGCAGCCAGGTCTCCTCGATCATTCCGGTCAAGAACGCCCTGCGCGAGGCGTCGCAGTACTACGTCGAGCTGGCGCGCATGGGCGCGCCGATGCGCTACTTCGACGTCGGAGGTGGGCTCGCGGTCGACTACGACGGCTCGCGCACCGATTTCCACGCGTCGATGAACTACGGCGTGCAGGAATACGCGAGCGACGTCGTCTACGCGGTGCAGGAAGCGTGCGAACGCGCGCGCGTACCCGTGCCGACCATCGTCACCGAGTCGGGGCGCGCCGTCGCGGCGTACCAGAGCGTGCTCGTCGTCGAGGTGCTGGGCAGCAACGCCTCACGCCTGCCCGAGCCCTCACCGCCGCCTCCCGGCGCCCATCCGGTGCTCGCGACGCTCTACGACACCTGGCGCGGCGTGCAGCCGAAGAACGTGCAAGAGGCGTGGCACGACGTCAGTCAAGCGCGCGAGGAGGCGCAGAGCCTGTTCCGCTTCGGCTACCTGGGGTTGCGCGAGCGGGGTGCCGCCGAGCAGCTCGTGATGACGTGCGGACGCAAGATCCTCGAGACGGCACGCCGCATGAAGCAGCTGCCGGAGGATCTCCAGGCGCTCGAGCGCTACCTGTCGCTCATCTACTACTGCAACTTCAGCGTCTTCCAGTCGGCGCCGGACACCTGGGCCATCGACCAGCTGTTTCCGATCATGCCCATCCACCGGCTCGACGAGGAGCCGACGGTGCGCGCGACACTGGCGGATCTGACGTGCGACAGCGACGGGGTCATCGACCACTTCATCGACGTGCAGGAGGTCGCCCACGTGCTGCCGGTGCACGAGCTGCGCGAGGGGGAGCCGTACCGCCTGGGGATGTTCCTGACGGGGGCGTACCAGGAGATTCTCGGGGACCTGCACAACCTGTTCGGGGACACCAACGCGGTGCACGTGCGGCTGTCGGAGTCGGGCTACGACGTCGTCCACGTCATCAAGGGCGACGAGATGCACGAGGTGCTGCGCTACGTGCAGTACGACCCGGAAGCGATGGTCGAGCGCGTCCGGCGCCAGGCCGAACGCGCGCTGTCGGCGGGTCGCATCACGCCCCAGCAGATGAAGCGTCTGATGCGTCACTACGAGCAGAGCCTGCGGAGCTACACCTACCTGACCGACGAGGAGTGAGGCGGCCCCGCCGCGCCTTGTCTCGACGCGACGTCCATGACCATCCGCGCGCCGTTCCGTTCCCGACAGCGCGTCTACTTCGACGACCTGGACGCGCTGCAACTGCTGCACAACGTGCGCTTCGTGCTGTTCATGGAGCGGGCACGCGGCGAGATGTTCCACGCCCTGGGCTTCCGCTGGAACGACGCTCCCGAGGACAACCCGGACCGCTGGCACGTCGTCGCCGAGCACCAGGTGCGCTACCTCGTCCCGTTCCGCGGCGAGGGCGAGGTGGAGGTCGAGATCCGACCGACGCACTTGGGGCGCTCCTCGCTCGTTCTCGCCGCGCGTGTCCGCGACTTGCACGGCGAGACGGTCTACGCGGATGGCACGACGCGCCTGGTGCGTATCGATCCGCAGTCGTGGCGCCCCTGTTCGTGGAGCCCTCGATTTCGCGCCGCGATGGCCCCCTTGCTCCCGCAGTCGCCGCCGTCGTCGGGCGGCTGAGAAGCTGCGAATCGCGTCCGATTCGGTCTCGGACTCGGACTCAGGCTCGGACTCGGACTCGGGCTCGGGGTCGGGCTCGGGCTCGGACTCGGTCTCGGACTCGGGGTCGGGCTCGGGCTCGGACTCGGACTCGGACTCGGTCTCGGACTCGGTCTCA
>JANWZI010000085.1:0-17126 GCA_025054695.1 Myxococcota bacterium
CCCGATTCCGACTCCGTGCCGGAGCCCGACTCCGTGCCCGATTCCGACTCCGTGCCGGAGCCCGACTCCGTGCCCGGCCCGTTTGAACGCCGCGGTGAACGGCGGAACGAGACCGCGAAGCCAGCCGATGCATCCGCGATCCGGCAGCGAACCCGATCCCACGTCAACGTCCTGGCCCCGGATGCGACCGTTCGCAGAAACCACGCGGACCCCGACCCCGCGTCGCGGTCGTGCGTCTCGCCGCCTCGTTCCTCGCGGCGGACGACGGCGCTCGCGGAACCAGACCCGATAGCGCTCCATGCGTTCGCGCTGCTCGGCCGGGGCCCGGCGCACACACGCGCGCATCGCCTCCGAATCGGCCGGCTCGCCCCAGCGGATTTCGGGGCAGTCGTTGGGGTTGTAGGCGACCTCGAGCGCGCGTTCGCGCGCGACGAGATCCTCCAGCGACAGGCGCGCCGTGCGGCCGTCGGAGCGCCGGTACTCGAACGAGCGCGCGCGCAACTCCTCGGGCAGCCGTTCGCGCAGGCGTGGGGCGAGCGCAGCGGCCCGCTCGGCGCTCAGACCGAATCGGGCGGGACTGCGGAGCACTTCGTCCGGAAATCCGCGGACGATGTCGATGGCGATGAGCAGTCGCATGTCGCGCGACGGCGTCGCGTAGTCCTCCCACGGACCTGACGTCTCGAACACGTCGTGGCCCTCGGGCATGGGCACCACGGGCCATCCATTGCGCTCGGCCCAATCGACGCCGTTCTGAACACTTTGCACGCGCCGCAATACCGCCTCGTGCAGGGCATCGACGAGCCCTCGCATGCGCACCTCCGGCTCGATTGGGCGCGGATCGACGAGTGCGTGCACCCGGTCGTAAAAATCGACGGCGCTCCCCTCGTATTGCACGAGCGAGAAGGAGCGGGGGCCCGCATACGCCTGCAATTCCCGATTGCCGGCGGCTTCGAGCGAGGTGCCGTCGGCCGACAGCCGCACGGGGCGCCACGCCTTGAACCCGGCGCCCACCGCCGTGGTGTCCGGATCGAACAAAAACGTGCCGCGCCAGAAGCGTTTGAGCGCGATCGTACCGTCGGGCTGTCCATCGACCGCGAGCAGCATGCCCGGCCGTCCCGGGCGCTGGGGGAGCCACTGCACGAGCACGAGCAGATGGCCGTACGGGTCGGCGAACACCGTGCCGGGCGCGAGGCTCTGGCGGTCGAGGGGCACGGGGTACAGGTCCGTCGCTTCGTCCGAGGGCGCCGTGCGTGCCGAGGCGCTGTGCGCGGCCGACATCACGTCGCGCGCGAAGGCCGCGAACGCGCTCACCTCGTCGTCCGCGCGCCGCGGCTCGAGATTCGTCCGCAAAGGCCCGCAGCGCGGGGGACTGTCCGCGCGCCCGCGGCTGCACGCGCGGAAACCGAACGGAAGGCCGAGTTTCCAGGCGAAATAGGCGCGCAGCACGTAGGGCAGGTCGGCGCAGTCCGGCTGGAGCCGGAGCCGGGCCTCCTCCCCGCGCGAGAAATGATCGAAGAGCAGATTGCGCTCGCGCACGACGAGCAGCTCCGAGAGCGAGCGCCACGAGCGATCTTCGAACGACTCGACGCGGAACAGCTGTTCGACGAACGCCGCGTAGAGGTTTTCGGTGTCCTGCTCCCAGCGCCATCGGGCCTCCCAGACCGGGCCGTCCGACGAGGCCACGGGCGTCGGGGGCCCCGCGGCCACGACGATGCGCTCGCACGCGAAGACGCGCTCGCCTTCGCCGAGCACGGCGATCCACGCGCCGCGCGCGGGACGTTCGATCTCGGCCCACCACGCGTACGGCGGGCCGCCGAGCCTGTGGACGGGCGGCGCGTGTCGACGGCCCGACGGATCGAACAATACGAGCTCGGCCGGGCCCGGGTGCTCGCCGCTCGTCGCAATCACGCGCAGCGGTTGGCCCACGTGGGGCGTGCGGGGGCTGCGAAAGATGGCGACGTGCGTCGAATCGGCGCAGCGGGGAGGGGGCCGTTCGACGGGCACCGCGTGGCGCCACTCGGCCGTCTCGCGCAGGTCGGCGTCGGGCGGCCGACCGAAGACGACCACGCGCGAGAGGCGCTCGGCGAACGATCCGCGCGAGCTACCCGCACCGAGGCGAAGGTCGCTGACCGAAACCCGATCGACCGTTCGGAGCCCCTCGCCCCCATCGGGGCAAGGCTCGAGATACTCGGCGAACGAATGCAGCACCATCGGGGTGCCGCCCTCGTCGCGGCCGAGGTAGAGCATCACGTGCCCGGGGAAGTGCAGCAGCACGACGCCCCGACGCAGCGCGCGGTCGGCGACGTCGAGCTTGTCCGCGACCGACCCGCCGAACACGTCGACCGACCAGGAGCCCGCGAGCGCCTGCCTGCCGCTGTGGCGCGGGACGGGGATGCCGAAGTGCGCCATCACGTCGAGCACGAGTCGCGAGCAGTCCCTGCCGCCGTGCTCGTCGCCCCAGCCATACGGCGTGCCGAGCAACGCAAAGGCCTGCTCCAGCCACGTGCGTCGCGTCAAGGCTCGCGCCTGCGTCGCGCGCGCGCGCTGCACCTCGCGTTCGGCGCCAGAAAGAGCAGGACCGAGCGGCGCGTCGTGCGCGATGAATCCGAGCGCATAGCTCGTGCGCGCGAGCCACATGCCTCCGGGCCAGCGCGCGAGCCGTTCGACGAGCTCGCCGGTACGCGCAGTCGAGCACGCGTTGCGGTCGTGACGCGGCTCGATGCGGCCCTCGGAGCTCGACACGAGCCGGCCGGCGTACGGCCCGCATCGCAACGGCACGGGCGCCGTGGCAACGTGCACCGACGCTTCGAGCGACGGCATCTGCGCGGGCGCGCTCGGTGCCTCGAACGCCGCGAGGGCCCTTGCGTCCAACGGCGAGCCGTCGGCGGTCACGTACTGGCCCGACGCGAGCCGCTCCCGCATCGCGGCGAGCCGATCGCGCACCTCGACCCAGAGCCGCGACGCATCGACGGGTTCGCCGAGCGCATACGGTCCCAGCGGCCGACCGTCGACCGGAACCTGCAACGCCGCGCGATGCGCCTCGATGTCGGGCACGTCGAGCACCACTTCGTCGGGATCGATGCCCGCCGCTCCGAGCCGCCCGATCCAGTACTCGACGTTCTGGTGTTCCGCCCTGACGCCGGGGAGCGGTATCGGCGCCGGTCGCTGGGCTCGGCATTCGGTTCCCGCGCGAGCGCGGCTCGCGGTGGTGGCCGCCGAAGCCTCGGTCCCGGCCGACGGGTTGCCTCGGGTGCTTGGAGCTGCGGAACAACCGGCGAGCGCGAGTGACACGAGCAACGCCGCGATGGGTCGGACGCGTCTCGCATCTGTCGTCGGGGTCGCTGTCGTTCCCAGAGGGCCCTGCGAGCTCGAGTCGGAGTAAGAGAACGAGACCGAGCTCGAGACGGAGCCCGAGTCCGAGTCCGAGTCCGAGGCCGAGCCCGAGTCCGGATCGGAGTCCGAGTGCGAGATCGCGGCCGAGTCGGAGCTCGTGTCAGAGCTCGAGACTGAGTCCGAGACTGAGCTTGGGTCCGCGAAGGAAACCGAGGCCGAGACGGAGACCGAGCCGCCATCGATCGCCCTGACCGGAGCTGCGGTCAGTCCTGGCCTTTTCGAGGCGCCCCGCGCCTCGTTCGCGTGCAACGCGCCGGTTTCGAGCTCGCCTCGAAGTCCGAGTCCGAGGCTGACTGCGACCCCGAGCTCATGCCCGGGCCCGACCCTGCGTCCGTATTGGGGTTTGGGCGGTTGCGCCGACCCTCTGGGTCGCCTGCGTTTCGTGGCGGGACAGTAGGATCCGTGGAGGGCGTCCATGCCTCCACTGGATGCCTCGCGGCTGGGCCAAATCGTCCGCGCGCTCGAATCCACTTCGGAATTCTTTCCACGTCGACCGGATCGAATCCATTTCGCGCAGTCTCGGAAAAGGTAAGACGATGTAGGCCAATTCCATACACAAGTCACGAGGCGTTTTCGGCCCTTTCTGGCATTTGCTCGGTGTCGGCTCGCCGCGCGACGCGCTACACAGTCCCACGTGGCGGAGACGGAACGCGACGGCGACGAGCGCAACGGCGATAACGACCGCACCAGCAAATCCTCGACACCGAAGCTTCCAGAGGAGCGACGTGTCGTGACGCATCACGAGCGGATGCTCGGCAGCGCGCGCATCGGCTACGAGGCACGCGCCGAGACGCTCGTGCTGCGCGAGGAGCCCGCGGCGGAGATCTTCGTCGTCTCGTACCTGCGCGAACCGCAGGGAGATCCGACACGGCGGCCCGTCACGTTCATGTTCAACGGAGGGCCGGGCTCCTCGTCGGTCTGGTTGCACCTGGGCGCGTTCGGCCCGCGGCGCGTCGCCGTGCCCGATGCGGTGCAGCCGCCGCCGCCGCCCGTGCGCCTCGTCGACAACGAGCATGCGCTGCTCGAGTGGACCGATCTGGTCTTCGTGGACCCGGTGGGAACCGGCTACAGCCGCGCGGCGGGCAACGCCAAGAACGAGGACTTCTGGGGCATCGAGCCGGACCTGCGCTCGCTCACCGAGCTGGTGCGTCTGTGGATCACGCGCAATGGGCGGTGGGCCTCGCCGAAGTTCCTTGCCGGCGAGAGCTACGGCACGTTCCGCGTGGCGGGGCTGCTCGAGCGGCTGCAGGAACGCGGCGTCTTCGTCAACGGCGCGCTGTTCGTCTCGCCCGTGCTCGACGTGTCCACGGTGGACTTCGATCCGCGCAACGATCTGGCGGCGGCGCTCTATCTGCCCTCGTACGCAGCGGCGGCCCATTATCACGGGCTGCTCCCCGCCGGCCGTGGCTCCCTGGACGCGCTCATCCACGAGGTGACGGAGTTCGCCCTGGGTCCATACACCTCGGCTCTGTTGCGCGGGTCGCGTCTCGCCGCGGCAACGCGCGCGGAAATCGTCGAGGCCCTGCACCGTTACACGGGACTCGAGCGCGACTTCATCGAGCGGGTCGATCTGCGCGTCGAGATCCAGCGCTTCTGCCGGGAGCTGTTGCGCCGACGCGGGCGCATCGTCGGACGCCTGGATGCGCGCTATGCCGGCATCGACGTCGGCGGCGTGGACGCCGAGCCCGAGCACGACCCGAGCTACACGGCACTACTCGGCCCGTTCACGGCGGCGATGCACCACTACGTGCGTCACGAGCTGGGCTTCGAGGAGGATCGTCCCTACGAGGTGCTCAACGAAAAGACGGCCGACGAATGGCGCTGGGACACGCAGGACCACGTCGGCTATCCGCTCACGGCGCCGTCGCTGCGCAAGGTCATGGCGACCAACACCCACCTCGAGGTGCTCTTCGCCTGCGGGATCTACGACCTGGCGACGCCGTTTCTGGCCACCGACTACACGATCGACCACCTGGGCTTGCCGGCCGAAGCGATGTCGCGCATCCACGTCCGGCGCTACGAGGCCGGACACATGATGTACGTGCATCCCCCGAGTCTCCAGGCGCTGCAGCGCGACGTGGTCGGGTGGATGACACGGATCCTCGAGCGCTGACACGCGGTCGGACTCGGGCTCGGTCTCGGGCTTGGACTCGGGGTCGGGCTCGGTCTCGGGCTCGGACTCGGGGTCGGACTCGGGCTCGGGCCCAGACTCGGCCTCCGACTCGGTCTCGGGCTCGGGCTCCGAATCGCGATTTCCCTCCCACGAACCGAATCGCGGCTCTGCTACGATGGCCGCGTGCGCGAGCGAGTCGAGGCCGTCGTGGCGGATCTCGTGCGACCGCTCGTGGAAGCGGATGGCGGCCGCGTCGAGATCGTCGAGGTCACCGAGGACGAGATCGTGCTCGCACTCGGTGGTGCCTGCGCGGGCTGTCCCGGCGTCCCGATCACGCGCGAAGAGGTCCTCGAGCCGGCGCTGGCCACCGCGCTCGGTCGTCCCGTTCGCGTGCGGGTCGTGCCCATCACCGGCGGTCTGTCTCGTTCGCTCTGACCGAATTGGCTCGGTCTCGGTCTCGGACTCGGTCTCGGCTTCGGAATCGGGCTCGGAATCGGTCTCGGACTCGGAATCGGTCTCGGAATCGGACTTGGGCGCAGACTCGGACTCGGAATCGGGCTCGGGCTCCGACTCCGACTCGGTCTCAGGCTCGGGCTCCTGCTCGGACTCGGCTTCGGAATCGGAATCGGGCTCGGCTTCGGACTCGGACTCAGGCTCGGTCTTGGTCTCGGACTCGCTCTCGCTCTCGCTCTCTGTCCCGATCCCGGCCTCGGTCCACGGCGCGCGCGACGCGTATGCACACGCGCGCGGCCGCGTGTCACGACGACGATGCGGACGTCGTTCTGCAACGACTTCTGCGACGTCCTGCGATGCAAAGCGCAAGCGAGCCCACCCAGACCGGACCCGACGAACTCATGCTCCGCATCGCGCGACAGCCGCATCCCGCGCTCCCGCGCGCCGCGGACGGCGGTGCCGAAGCCGCATCACGGTTCGGTGGCATGCCGCCACCCGCGTCGCGCCGCGGAACGACCCCGCCGTCCGACTCCGGCGGGCCGCCGCCATCGCTCGCCGGCCCCATCCCGCCGTCCGTCTCCGGCGGTGGAGCCGGTGTGTCGCGGAAGCCCTCGCGAATCGTCCAGCCCGGGTTACCGCCGGGTGCATAGACGTAGGCGCCGACGTCGCGCGAGCCCATGCGGGGCGTGCCGTTGAAGTCATCGGCGACGACGTGCGCCGGATCGCCAGCGCCGATGAGCGCGCTGCCGGGGGCGGGGAACGGATCGATGGGCGGCGCGCCACGGTGGTGCGCCATCACGAAGTCCCGTTCGAGATCGCCGCTGGCGAGGCCACCCGGGATGCCCGAAACGCCGCCCGTGCCGACATTGCCCACGACAACCACCCCCGCCGTGCTGCCTCCGATCACGGCGATCGCAGCTCCGCTCGACGGATAGATCGCGTTGTTCGCGACGATCACCGATCCCGTCGCGCCGCGCAGCGCGACGCCGTCGAACACCGTGTTGTGCACGACGACGAGATTCGCCGGCGTGCCGGCCTGGTGAGGCTGCATCGCGATGCCCGACGCACCGGCACCGAGGATGACGTTGTTCCGGATGACGGCGTCCGCGGCGGACTGGATGGCGTGATCGCCGCAGTTCCACATGACGTTGCGCTCGATGACGTTCGGACCTCCGTTGCCGACCGTGCTGTACGTCAGGATGCACGGGTAACGGGTGTCGTGGATCACGTTGTCCCGCACGACGTTGTCGTGGCTGCCCTCCTTGATCTCGATTCCGTCGCCCTGTTCGACGTCCGGCCCGTTGGTGTGGTGCACCCAGTTGCCCTCGATGAGCCCGTAGGCGAATCGGCAGCCATTGTGATTGCAGCCGAGATACATCCCCTCCCCGGTCCCTCGCGTGTGGTGGATTTCGTTGCGGAGGATGCGCACGTGCTCGTAGGCGCGGCCGCCGTCGTTCATGCGCAACGCCACGTCGCCCGTGTCGTGAATTTCGCAGCGTTCGATGGTCACGTGGCGTGCGTGCTCGAAGCGAAGCCCCGCCGATCCGCCCGAAAACTCGATGCCGCGCAACACGACGTGCTCGACGTCCAGATCCCAGATGTTCTGGTTCTCGGCCGGACGGTGGAAATGCGGCCTCGCGCCATCGGCCGCTCGGATCACGATGGGCCGATCCGCAGTGCCGCGCAGGACCAGGTGAAAGCGGCCGCTGTCGAGCGTGTACGTCCCGTCGGCGAGCACCAGCTCGTCGCCGGGGCGAAGCGCGTTCGCGATCGCTTCGACGTCGTCCCCGGGCCGGGCGTGCACGACGTCGGCCTTCGCGACGTGAAGCGGTCCCGTCCCCGCGATCCAGAACAAAAGGTGCAGCACGATCGTCCTCCTCGGCGCGCGGCCTGGACTTTATCACCGCGACGACTGGACTGATTTCCCACCGCTCTCCCACGGACGCCTCCAAACGTTGCGACGAACGCTCTCCGATCACCGCGCGCGGCAGCTCGTCACCGCGCCGATCCGACCCGTCGGTGGCGCCGAGGGATGTTTCGAGCCCGCGCCCGAGTCCGAGACCGAAGCCGAGGCCGAGCCCGCGCCCGAGTCCAAACCCGAGTCCGAGCCCGAGTCCGAGACCGAAGCCGGGTCCGAGCCCGAGTCCGAGACCGAGACCGAGTCGGAGACCGAGACCGTCAGGACGTCGAGGTGGATGGCTGACCCGCGCGGGCCAGACGGCGCAACCGCACGCGCGGCCGTTCGCCGGCGAGCGCGAGCTGGCCACAGGCGGCATCGATGGCCCCGCCGCGCTCGACGCGGACGATGCACGGAATGCCGGCGGCCGCGACGCGGGCGCGAAACGACTCCACGTGCTCGGTGGACGGTGCGCGATACGGACTGCCCTCGACGGGATTGACGGGAATGAGGTTGACCTTGACCGGAATGCCGCGCAGCAACGCGACGAGCGCGTCGGCGTCGGCGAGCGCGTCGTTGAATCCGGCGAGGAGGGTGTACTCGATGGTGATGCGCGCCTGCCGCGGCCGCGGGTAACGACGGATCGCGGCGAGAACCTCGGCGATCGGGTAGCGTCGGTTGATGGGCAAGATGGCGCTCCGCCGCTCGTCGTCGACGGCGTGGAGCGAGAGCGCGAGCCGGATCTGTCCGCCGAAGTCGCGGCCCAGGCGCTCGATCTCGGGCACGAGCCCGCACGTGGAGACGGTGATGCGCCGTCGCGCGATGCCGAGCCCGTCGGGGTGGCCGGCGAGCCAAAGTGCGCGCGCGACCGCGTCGTAGTTGTGCAGTGGCTCCCCCATGCCCATGAGCACGACGTTGCGGAGCCGCTCCTCGCCACGGAGCGCGCGACGACCGACGTGGAGCTGACCGACGATCTCCGCCGCCGTTAGATGACGGCGCAGCCCGGCGACCCCCGACGCACAGAACGCGCAGCCCATCGCGCAGCCGAGCTGGGTCGAGACGCACTGCGTGATACGCGGGCCGACGTGACGTTCGCCCACTCGCCGCTCCTCGTCGGCGTCGGGATCGGCGCGCTGCAGCTGCGGGATAATCACGGTTTCGAGCGCGCGCTCGTCGTGAGTCTGCAAGACGAGCTTTCGCGTCCGATCGGACGATTCGTACGCGGCCCGCACGGTCAGAGGCGGAGCGAGCGACTCGGCCTCGAGCTGCGCGCGCAGACCGCGCGGCAGGTCCGTCATGCTCGCCGGGTCGAACACGGCCCGCCGGTGGAGCCACGTGAAGATCTGCCGGCCCCGCCATTCCGGCTCACCGCGCGCGCGGCACCACTGCGCCCACTCCTCGACGGTGCGCTCGAATCCGCACTGGGCCGGAGCGAGTCGCGGCACCGGAGTCGTCGGTCGTGCGGCCGACATGCCGTTCAACGATGCTGCCTCCGGGCGCCGATCGCAATGCATGAGACCGAGTCCGAGTCGGAGACCGAGTCCGAGACCGAGTCCGAGTCCGAGTCCGAGTCGGAGACCGAGTCGGAGACCGAGTCCGAGTCCGAGTCCGAGTCGGAGACCGAGTCCGAGTCCGAGACCGTGCCCGAGACCGACTCCCAGGCCTCTCGGTGGTCACGCGCCGCTCAGGCCGCTGCCTCGGACCCACCGCTCGCGTATTCGAGCAGGACCCGGTCGCCGTCACCGCGCGCGACCACCACGTCGCCGTGGCGCCACCGCCCTTCGAGAAGCCCCGAAGCGAGCGGGCTCTCGACAAGCCGGCCGATCGTGCGTCGCATCGGTCGCGCACCGAGCGCGGCGTCGAAGCCGCCGGCACGGACGAGCGCGTCGAGCGCACTGGGCTGCACGCGGAGCGTCAGCCCGTGGGCCGCGCGCAGCGCTTCGGAGATCCCGTCGAGCATGCGACGCGCGATCTCGCGAATTTCCGGCTGCGACAGCGGCCCGAGCACGAGCGGCTCGTCGATCCGGTTCCACAGCTCGGGCGGCAGGCTCGCGCGGACGGCGCGAAGAACCGCGTCGGCGTCGAGCTCGCTCCGTGCGCCGCGCGAACCGAATCCGATGCGGCCGGGCGAGCCGTTTCCCGCCGCAGCCGCGCCCAGGTTGCTCGTCATGACGACGACCACGTGTCGGAAATCGACCGTCAGGCCGCGCCCGTCGGTCAGCCGCCCCTCGTCGAGCAGCGGCAACAACGCGAGCAGCACGTCGGGGTGGGCCTTTTCGATCTCGTCGAGCAGCACGAGCTGATGCGGACGCCGGCGCACGGCCTCGGTCAGCTGCCCGCCGTGCTCGTGACCGACGTAGCCCGGTGGAGCGCCCAGCAGCCGCGCAACGCCGTGGGGCTCCGACAGCTCGGACATGTCGATGCGCGTCATCGCGCCCGGCGGAAACAGTTCCGCGGCCAGCGCGCGCGCGATCTCGGTCTTGCCCACACCCGTCGGCCCGAACAGCGCGATGGTGGGCGGCCTGGGTGGCGACAGCCCGATCGCGCCCTTGCGGCACAGGTCGGCGATGCGCGCGAGCACGCCGGTGTGGCCGACGACGCGACGCGCGAGACGCTCCTCGAGCCGCGCGAGCCGTTCGCAGTCCGTTTCGAGGACCCGATCGACCGGCAGCCGCGCGTGCTCGGCGACCACCGCCGCGACCGCCTGCACCTCGACCCGGCTCTCGCCCCGTCGGCGCGCCCGCGCACCCGCGACGTCGAGGATGCCCAGGACGCGCTCGGGCATGACGCCTTCTGTAAGATACCTTACAGACCAATGCACGGCGCGCTCGAGCGCAGCCCGTTCGTACGCGACACCGTGATGCGCGGCGTATCGGGGCGCGAGCGCCTCGACGATGCCTCGACAGGTGTCGGGGTCGAGCTCGTGCACATGCACCGGCGTCATCCATCGCGCGATGGACGGATCGCGCTGAAGCCGATCACGCGCGTGCACCTCCGAAACGACGCCGATGCAGGTCGCGCCGCCGAGGCCGCGTTCGAGCGCGGCGCGTAGCTCGCCCGTGGCCTCGTCGCCCGCTTCGGGCACGAGCCACGCGTGCAGTCGGTCGAGCACGAGCACGTTGCGGCCGGCCGCGCGCTCCACCTCCGCGCACAGGGCCCGTACGCGCTCGGCGAGCGCGCCCCGCACGGCCGTTCCCGGCACGAGGGACGCGGCAGCCACCTCGACGACGGTGCGGCCGGGATCTTCGTCCGCCAGGCGCCGAGCGAGTGCGTGCACGAGGGCCGTCTTGCCGACGCCCGGCGGGCCGACGATCAGCGGATGACGCGCGTGACGCCGGCCCAGCACGTCGAGCAACGCTTCGAGCTCGCGTTCGCGGCCGACGACCGGGTCGAGCCGTCCGTCGCGTGCGGCCTGCGTGAGGTCACGGCCGTGCGCGCACAGCAGGGGCATCCGTTCCGCGTCGAGCGCGCTGGCCGCTCGAGGCAGCGGGTCACCGATCGTCGGGGCACCCGCGGCGAGCGGGCGCGTGGCGCGTTCCGCGACACGTTGCGCGCCCGACGCACGTGGAGGACCCGGAGCGGTCGCCGCCAGCGGCCGTGACGTGGCGGCCCCAGCAGGGCGCGCGACCCCGTCGCGCAACGGCGGAAGCAGCAACGCTGCGAGCTGTTCGGGTCGAATGCCCGCATGACGCGCCGCCAGGGCGAGCGCCGATCGTCCGTCGCGCACGCACGCGAACAGGGCGTGTCGTTCGTCGGCGGCTTCCCCGCGCGCCCGCGCCACCTTCATCGTCCGCTCGAGCAGCCGCGCGAGCACGGCGGCGGGCTCGGGCTGCACGGCGAACGGCTCGAGACGTCCCTCGTCGAGCCCCGCCTCGCGCAACGTCCGGCCCGACTCGCGGCCCTCCCGCAGCAGCCACAGCGCGAGGTCGACCGAGGTCGGCGCACGACCGCATGCCTCGGCCCGTACCTGCACCGCCGCGAGCCACTCGACGAACCACGGCGGCTTCACGCCGCTGCCTTATCCGCGCGCCCCGACCCCGCCAAGTTTTCGGCAAGCCGCAAGGGCGCCATCCACGTGGCCTCCGACTCGGACTCGGGCTTCGGGTCGCCCCGCGGCGCTCGAGGCGCACTATGCTGCGCGCCATGCGTTGCTGGGAACTGACGTCGTTCGGCACAGAGGGGCTGCGCTGCGCCGAACGGCCCGATCCGAAGCCGGGGCCGGGTCAGGTGCTCGTGCGCGTGAGGGCCTGCTCGCTCAACTACCGCGACCTGCTCGTCGTTCGCGGGCAGTACAATCCCAAACTCCCGCTGCCGATCGTGCCGCTGTCGGATGGAGCGGGCGTCGTCGAGGCCGTCGGCGAGGCAGTCACGCGCGTGCGCACCGGCGATCGTGTGGCGGGTCTGTTCGCACCGGGCTGGCAGGGTGGACCGCCAGAGTTGGGCGAGCTGCGCGGCACGCTGGGCGGGCCGCTCGGCGGCATGCTGGCCGAGCGGGTCGTGCTGCCCGAGACAGGGGTCGCGCGCGTGCCGGCGCACATGAGCGACGTCGAGGCCAGCACGCTGCCGTGCGCGGCGTTGACGGCCTGGAGCGCGCTCGTCGAGCTCGGCCCGGTGCGACCGGGCGAGACGGTGCTCGTGCAGGGCACGGGCGGGGTGGCGCTCTTCGCGCTGCAGATCGCCCAGATGCTCGGGGCGCGCGTGGTGGTGACGAGTCGCCACCCGACGAAGCTCGAGCGCGCGAAACAACTCGGCGCATGGCAGACCATCGACACGAGCGCCGAGCCGGACTGGGGGCGGCGCGCGCGAGAGCTGACCGCAGGCGCCGGCGTCGACCACGTCGTCGACCTCGGCGGAGCGAACACCCTCGCGCAGTCGCTGCGTGCGGTGCGACCGGGAGGCACCGTGAGCGTGATCGGCGTGCTCGGCGGGCGGCAGACCGAGCTCGACGTGACCGCGGTGCTCATGAACCAGGTGCGGTTGCAGGGCGTGTTCGTCGGTCACCGCAAGGGATTCGAGGCGATGGTGCGCGCGTTCGAGGCGGCGCGGCTGCGCCCGGTCATCGACCGTGTGTTCGACTGGGACCAGGCGCCCGCCGCCATCGACGCGCTCGGCCGAGGCGCGCATTTCGGCAAGCTCGTCGTGCGCGTGGCCGAAGACTGAGCCAGGGGCCGCAGGCACCCCGGAGCGCGACGCTCAGCGCACGCGTCGGACGGCGCGGCCGACGAAAAACGGCCCCATTTTCTCGATGTACTCGGACGTCTGCCGCGTCGCGCGCATTGCCTGCACCACGTGCGAGAGCGGGTGCAGATCCTTGCCGACGAGGCCGATGACGAACTCGTCGTCGTCGGCGTCGAGGCCGTGGCAGGCGAGCCGAATGTCGTGCGCGAGGTCCGCCGCCCCGTAGGCGCGGCCGATGGTCCCGTGCTCGCGCAGAATGGCGCCCTGCTCCGGCCGTTCGAGGCGATGGAACGCACCGCGGCGCCGCAGCGGGTACCAGATCGCCCACGGCCACCGCTCCTCGAGGACGATCTCCACGGGACGGCGCAACAGCCAGTGCTCGAGGTCGGCTTCGAAGCCGCTCGAATAGGTGCGGCCGAGCATCGTGTAGTCGACGCGCGGCGCCACCAGACGCCGGACGTCCCACCGGTCCTCGGGCGCGTGCGCCTCGGCCAGCGGCGCCATCGCGGCGCGCACCATCGCGCCGAGGCGCGTCGGATCCTCGTCCCAGACGAGCAGGCCGAAACTGCTCGGGTCGTGCAGGTCCTCGTACAGCACGCCGCGACCGCCCGTGCACTCGAGGCCACGTGCCATTCGTGCGAGCACGGCTTCCGGTGAAAACCAGACCGTGCGGCCATCGTCGGCGACGGCCGGCGCCGCGCGCAACACGAGCAGCTCCATGAACAGACGCCGATCGAGCCGCTGCGGCTGACCGTCGCGCGGCAGACCGCGCTCGCTCACGTCGACCGGAGCGTGGCCCTCGTCGTGGCTCGCCGCGGCCCCATGGCGCGGAGCGGTCGCCGCCTCGGATGGGCTCGCGCCGGCCGGGTCTCGTTCGGAAGACATCGATGGCCATCGTAGCAGCGCCGCGGACGGCGTGGCGCGCTCAGCGATACACGAGGCGCCACGGACTCGGATGCGGTGCGCCGAAGGGGGCCGCCGACGGCACCGGACCCGAGGAGGCGGCGGCGCGTCGTTCGCGCTCGACGGTGACGGCCACCGCGATCGCCATGGCGAGCTCCGCGGGTCCCGCGCGTCCCGAGGTGAGCAGCTCGCGCTCGTGACGGGCGATGAAACCCGTGTCGTAGCGGCCGGCGACGAACTCCGGATGCTCGAACAGCGCCAGGTGGAACGGCAGGTTCGTGCGGATGCCGTCGACGACGTACTCGGCCAGCGCGCGGCGCATGCGGGCGATGGCCTGCGCGCGATCGGGAGCCCAGACGCACAGCTTGCTGACGAGTGGGTCGTAGTGCCCGGAGATCTCGCAGCCCTCGTACGCGCACGAGTCGTCGCGGACGAACGGGCCCGAGGGGACGCGCAGTGCGCGGATCCGACCGGGGCTGGGCAGGAAACCCGTCGATGGATCTTCGGCGTAGATGCGGCACTCGATGGCGTGGCCACGCCGGCGAACGTCCGGCTGCGCGTAGCCGAGCGGCTCGCCCGCGGCGATCCGCACCATCTCGCGAACCAGATCGAGCCCCACGGTCAGCTCGGTGATGGGGTGCTCGACCTGCAGCCGCGTGTTCATCTCGAGGAAGTAGAAACGGCCCTCCTCGTCGAGCAGGAACTCGACGGTGCCCGCCGAGTGGTAACCGACGGCGCGCGCCGCGCGAACGGCCACCTCGCCCATGCGCTCGACCCGCTCGGCCGTCAGCACCGGCGCCGGCGAGGGGGTTTCCTCGACGACTTTCTGATGCCTGCGCTGGATGGAGCAGTCGCGCTCGAACAGATGCACGACGTGGCCGTGTCGGTCGCCGAGCACCTGAATCTCCACGTGCCGCGGACGCACGATGGCTTTTTCGACGTACACGCGTCCGTCGCCGAACGCAGCGAGCGCCTCGCTGCGCGCCCGCTCCCACGCCGCGGCGAGATCCTCGTCCCGCTCGACCTGCCGCATGCCCTTGCCGCCACCCCCCGCGGCGGCCTTGAGCATCACCGGATAACCGAGCTCGCGCGCCGCGCGCCGCGCCTCCTCGAGCCCCTCGACGTGCGCGCCCGGCACGACCGGCACCCCGGCGGCCACCATGCGCTCGCGCGCGGCCGTCTTGCTTCCCATCGCCTCCATGGCCTCGGGCGGTGGACCGATGAACGCGATGCCCGCGTCGGCGCACGCGCGCGCGAGCGCAGGGTTCTCCGACAGAAACCCGTAGCCCGGATGCAGTGCCTCGGCCCGCGAACGACGCGCCGCGTCGACGATCCGCTCGACGTCGAGGTAGCTCTGCCGCGCGGGAGCCGGACCGATGGGCAAGGCCTCGTCCGCCATGCGCACGTGCAGCGCGTCGCGGTCGGCCTCGCTGTAGACCGCGACCGGCGAGATGCCCATCTCGCGCAGGGTTCGGATGATGCGGACGGCGATCTCCCCGCGATTGGCGACGAGCACTTTTCGGAAGGGAGCCACGGCCGCGCAGTACAGCGGAGCGCGCCGCCCGGGTCAACGGCACCGCCACGCGTCGCGGTCTCGGACTCGGTCTCGGACTCGGACTCGGACTCGCACTCGGACGCGCGCGCGGCCTCGGCGTCGCGCTCGCGGCCGACGCATCGCGGTGGACTGGCACGTCGGGTTGGCGCGAGTACGATGCGCGCCATGCGAGGCGTGGGGAACCTGCACGAGTACCCGTCGAGGTGTGCGCGCTGCGTCGCGCTGCTCCTGATCTTGTCGACGGCTGGTGCGTGCTCGAGCCGTAAAAGGTCGGCGGACGTGGATGCGGGCCCCGCGGCGGACGCGAACGGCGCCGACGTCACCCCGGACGTGCCGCGCGGGGACTGCCGCAACGGCATGCAGGACGGCGACGAGAGCGGCGTCGACTGCGGCGGCTCCTGCCCGCGGTGTCCCACGGGCGACCCGTGCCGGTCGGGCGCCGACTGCGTGAGCGGCGTCTGCGGCACCGACGGACGGTGCGCCGTTCCGACCTGCGAGGACGACGTGCAAAACGGGGCGGAAACCGACGTCGACTGCGGCGGCGGTCGCTGCCCGCCTTGCGAGGCGGGCGCCGGATGCGCAATGCCGGAAGACTGCCGAAGCGGGCTGTGCATGGGCAATCGGTGTCTGCCGTCGGCATGCACCGACGGAACCCGCAACGGCACCGAGACCGGGACCGACTGCGGAGGCGGCGGCTGCCCGCCCTGTCCCGAAGGTCAGGGTTGTCGCAGCGCGGAGGACTGCACGAGCCGCGTCTGCACCGACGGGACGTGCCGCGCGCCCGCCTGCACGGACCGCATCCGCAACGGCTCCGAGAGCGACGTCGACTGTGGCGGCGACGGCCCCTGCCCGCGTTGCATCGCGGGCCGGCGCTGCCGCACGACGAGCGACTGTGAGAGCGGCGTGTGCAGTTCGGTGACCGGCACCTGCTCGCCGCCCAACTGCACCGATCGCATGCGCAACGGCATGGAGACCGACGTCGATTGCGGAGGCGGGGGCCGCTGTCCTCGGTGCCCCGACGGCCGCGCGTGCATGGCGGGCAGCGACTGCGAGAGCGGGTCGTGCCGTGACGGCACGTGCGTGGCGCCCGATTGCGCCGACGGGGTGCGCAACGGCGGCGAGTCGGACGTCGATTGCGGGGGCATGACCCGTTGCCCGCGCTGCCGCGATCGCCGCCGCTGCAGCGCCCCAAGCGACTGCATGTCCGACGTGTGCATGGACGGCCGCTGTGGCACGGATCCGACGTGCCACTGGGGGCTCATCGCGCAGGAGCGGCAGTTCGAGGACATGACCATCCAGGGTTTGTTCACCGACCGCGGCATGACGTTCGAGGTGCTCAACAACAACGGCATGACCGGGACGCATTCGTCGAGCCCCGATACCCTCGCGCGTTTCGACGCGATCGTGCTGCACAAGCACGACCGCACGCTCTCGATGACGGAGCGCGATGCCCTCACCGCGTTCGTGATGGGTGGAGGACGGCTCCTCGTGACGGGCTACGACAGCCTCGCCAACCCCTCCGATCCCTTGCTCGCCGAGCTGGTCGACTGCACGGGCGCGGGCCTCGATCACTTCAACACGATGTGCACGGTCGTGGACGTCTCGCATCCTGTTTTGATGGGTCCGGTGGCGTC
>JANWZI010000085.1:17136-17436 GCA_025054695.1 Myxococcota bacterium
GCACCACGATCATGGCGACCAGCAGCGATCACGACGCCTGCACGCCGGGCCCCACGGCGACCCAGCTCGTCCGCGTCGGCACCGCCAGCAAGGTGCAGGTGCGGACGCTCGGCAGCGGCCTCGTCGCCTTTTGGAATGGCAATGGAAGCTTCGATGGAGAGCTCACGGAATGGAACGGGACCGGGGACCGTCGCTGGCAGCAACTGTTGCAAAATCTCATCGAGTGGCTGTGTACGGGGCCCGGACCGCGTGGGCCAGGTGGGTTGATCGCGCGCTCGCTTTGGGCTCGGACTCGGTCTC
>JANWZI010000086.1 GCA_025054695.1 Myxococcota bacterium
TACGTGCGCTCCACGCTCAAGTATCGCGGCGAGCTGTCCGAAAACATCCGGACCGCCATCGTCACGCGGCTCGACAGCCTGGCGCTGGGAGCCAAGGGATTGCTATTCGGGCGGACGCGAGGTCGTCCTCGAGCGGCTGCTGCCCCTCGACGCGGACCGGGGCGAGGACGTCGTGCAAACGGCGGCCCTGTTGCGCGGTCGCGGTGCGTGGCGTCTCGTGCCGTTCGCGCGCGATCCGTTCGGCAACTTCTTTTGCTTCCGCTGCGCTCGCCACGGCCCCGACGCCATCGTGTACTGGGAGCACGAGACCGGGGGCGTCACGACGATTTGCAAAACTTTCTCGGATTTACTCGCATCGCTGCATTTTCCGCGCGGCGGATCGACGTCGGACCGAGCCGTCAGGGGATCCGAGCCAACGTGAGGGCCGGCCGCGCGGCTCACCGACGGCGCGAGTCGTACGCGGCTTTGCGACGCACCTCGGCGCGTCGCGGACTCCCCGAGCGGCGCCGACCGCTCGGGCCCGTGGCGGCCGACCTCACGATGCCCGTCCGCGGCCCGGTGCGGGCCGTCAGGGAGACCCAGACGCGGTGCAGTCGGCGGGGGCTGCGGGGATCGAGCGCGCCGCGACCGTGCAGGATCCGATGATTGTCGATCCACAACGCCTCGCCCGGCTGCAATCGGACGGCGAGGGACGACGTCGCGCTCGCCGCCCGCAGCGCACGCTCCAGCTCGGCGAGCGCCCGCGCGCGTCGCGCGCTCGGTACGACCGGCAGCAGCCACGGTGCATAGAAGAGCCGCGCGCCACCGTGCCCGTCCGTCCACACGGGATGAATGGACGGCTCGGCCCCGGGGTGCGCGGACGCGCACAGGTGCGTGTCGCGGAGCGTGCGCTGCGTGCCGGTATCGAGCCGCGCCACGACGTCCCATCCGTCGAGCAATCGCATCGCGCCACCCACCGGGTCTTGCCGCTCGCACCACCAGCCGATGACGTCCGCCACCGGATGGTCCGTGTGCAGGGGCACCGGGCCGGGGCTCGCGAGGAAGCTGCCCACGCCCGCACGCAACTCGACGAGGGCCGTCTCGACCACGCGCCCCAGCGCGGTCGAGATCGCCTCGAAGCCGCGCAGGTCGAGCGGTCCGGGGTGACGCGCGATCCCCGTGCGTTGCAGCTCCGCGAGCAGGGCCCGAACCGCGGCAGCCTCGACGGCCGTCTCGCTGGTCTCGACGATCGCGCGAGGCCCGACGTCGAAGTGGCCCCGGGGGCCGGTAGCCAGGCCGACCCCCGGGGCCGTCGTGCTCACCTCCTTTCGTACGTCCGTCATGCGGACGAGTCACGGGCTCGTGGTTGCCGAAGCGCCGGCGTCGTTCTTCGAGGCGCTGACGCTCTTGCACGCGTGCCAGCAGCGACCCGTGCAGTCGTGCCAGCAGTTGGTCGCGGCCTCGTCATCGGACATCCCCTCCACGTACGGCTCGTCGTACGCCTCGCGCCAGCGCCGCGCGAACGCGCGGAACGCGCCCTGCAGCACGGGCAGCTCCGCGGGGTCGTTGCCGAAGCCGCCGTCGTGATCGAGCGTGCCTCCGAACAGCCGCGCGCAGTCGCGCTGGTACGCGACGGGGTGCAGCATGTGCAGGTGCCACATCTCGTCGATGTCGCGCGTCGGGGTGGCGGGCGCATCCACGTCGCGCGCGACGAGCAGCAGGAAGCGCTCGTAGCGCCGCAGGGCGCGCTCGCGCTGCTCGCGGCTCCAGTCGGCGGGGAAGCTCGACGCCCGGTAGCTGCGCTCGACGAGGTCGACCGACAGCAACGAGGGGGCGGCGTGGTCCGGGGTCTCGACGTGACGGGTTCGGGGGTTCTCTGCGATGGCGTTCATGACACGTTCTCCTTTCCGAGGGGCGCACCGTGCGCCGTCCTCACCCCCGTAGTCGCGCGAGACACGCGAATCGGCTCACGCGCCCGTCGCGGTCTGCGATCGCGACTCGGATCCCGCGGGGCGGGCGGGACGAGAGTGGCGGCGAGGCCGCCTCCCCGTGCGAGACCGGGTCGATGTCCGAGGCCGACACGAAGCCCGAGCGCGCGCGCTCGTGCGCCCCGGCGACGGAGCCGGCCTTCGAGTCGCGATCGAGCACGCCGACCGCCACAGTCGGCCGCTCGTCGATGACCAACGGCTGCCTCAGGGCCCCCGCCGGCTCGCCGTGGCGATCCCGTCGCGTGTGGCGCGACGTGACGGCGACTTTCGCGCACCAGCCAGGGCGTTGCCGCGATGCCGTGCTCTTGCGACCCGGCGCAATGCGGCATCCCTGCGGTCGGGCGCGGCGCGCGATGCGCTCCGACGTGCGACGGTTTTCTTCGATTCAGGGCAAAACGACGACGGTCGGCGCCAGGCGAGGCAACGCGTCTCCCGGTCCGAGCCATCCGTGGCGCTCGTCCCTCCGCACCCGAGCGATCTCTCGTCGCGAATCGCGCGGGCGTGGGCATCGCGGGGACGGATTCCCCGGATCTTCGAGACGCAGCGGCCCGCCTGGCAGAACGCGGCGGCTCCACGAGCGCTTCGCAGGGCCGTTCACGAGGTGCGGGCGTCGTGGGGATGGCTTCGTCCCCGCTGGACCCATCGCGTGCGATGAAAAGGGAAGGCGACGAACCCTGGAGGGCGCCAAAGACGACGCATGGGGCGAGGCGCGGCAGGTCGCGACGAACACCGAAGGCACACATGGCGCCCGACGCAGCCCCGCGGAGACGTCACCTCGAGCCGGCGGGTCATGACGGCGACCCCACCGCGAAAGCCCCTTCGGACCCTAGACGAGATTCACCGCGCTGCGTGAGCTCCGCTCGACGGCCTCGTGTCCGATGGCCGCGTCTCGTCGATTGCATTGGTGATACGGAAACCCACGGTCCGACGGCGCCCAAACGCCGTCTCGGGGGGTGCCTACGAGGGGACTTGCGAAGCCGCACGTGCGACGGGTCGAGCGGCACCGGTCGCCGAGTCGTCGCGTCGGCCGCGCGAGGGATCAGGGAAAGAGGACCGGGAACGGCACCGTTCGGTTCCTCGTGTCGCCCAGGCCGAGCTGATGGCGCCGATTGTCTCCCCAACACCACAAGGAGCCGTCGGCGCGGATACCACAACTGTGCAGTGAGCCCAGGGACACGCGGGCCCAGTCGGAGTCGGTGCCCACGCGCGTCGGGACGGTCTGCAACGGCGCATTGCGCATCCCGAGCGCGCCGTGCTCGTTGCTGCCCCAGCACCACAAGGAGCCGTCGGTGCGGACGGCGCAGCTGTGCCCCGAGCCGACCGCGACGTGCGCCCAGCCCGATGCGGGGCCCACGCGGGTCGGCACGGGCGCGTCGCGCGGATGACCGACGCCGACCATGCCGTTGAAATTCGCGCCCCAACACCACAGCGAACCGTCCGCGCGGATCGCGCAGCCATGGACCGTGGCGACCGAAACGCTCGCCCAATCGGATGCCGAACCGACGCGGCTGGGCGTCGTTCGATCGGTTCGGTCGCCGAGGCCCAGGTTGCCAAAGGTATTCCACCCCCAGCACCACAGATCTCCGCCGTCCGCGAGCGCGCACGTCACGCCCTCGCCGAGTGCGATGGCGCTCCAAGTCGACGCGCTGCCGATGCGGATCGGCGCGGGGTGCCGGAGCGCGGTCCAGTCGTTCGTTCCGAGCAGAGCGCGCGTATTGGAGCCCCAGCACCAGAGCGAACCGTCGCGTCGAATGGCGCACGTGTGCGCGTGGCCGAGCGCGACGTGGGTCCAGCTCGATTCGGTTCCGACGCGCGTCGGCGTGGAGCGAGGGCGCGTGTCGCCGAGCCCGAGCTGGCCCTCCTCGTTGCCTCCCCAGCACCACAGCGAGCCGTCGCGCTGGATGGCGCAGGCGTGGGACTGCCCGAGTGCGAGGTGAGACCAGTTCGATTCGATTCCGACGCGCGTCGGCGTGGAGCGAGGGCGCGTGTCGCCGAGCCCGAGCTGTCCCTGGTCGTTGCCGCCCCAGCACCACAGAGACCCGTCGAGGCGGATGGCGCAGGTCGCCCAGCCGCCTGCGCTCACGTGCGCAATCCGCGGGACACAGCGGCCGGCACTGCAAAACTCGGTCGCACCGCAAGGTGACGGACACGGGGTGCGCGAGGCGGGGGGCTCGGTGCTCGCCGGATCGTCGGAGGGCGCCGTTCCCGGTCCGGTCGAGGGGGCGGGCCCTGCGCTTCCGGAACGTTGACGGCCTCGGCCACAGCCCTCATCGGATCGGCACGCGAGGAACACGAGCAGGAGGGTGGACCCAAGCGGAATCGACGCGCGTCGAAGCATTGCGCATCGGATCGGAGCACGCGGACGCGACAGGCGTCCATCACCGCCATCGGAGTGCGCGCGGTGGATCGATGGCTTGCACGCAAGGTGCGCTTGGCCCTTGGACTGAACGTCCGGGCCGTCGGAATCGTGCGGGGGCGCTGGCCGCTTCACGCCGGCTTCTCAGCGCGGTACGCAGGCGCGGCCGAGGGCGAGCTCGCGGAAGCCGGGGCCCGCAGCGCGGGTCCCGATGACGATGAAACCGGCTGCGGGGATTGCAAAGAGCCGCCCGCCCGCATGGGGTGTGCTCAGCCAGTCGAGCGGGGCGACGAGCAGTCGGCCGTACGGATCGAGCCCGGCCGCACGCAGCCGCGCGCCGTCGCCCGCTCCCTTGCGCCACAGCACGACGTAGCCCGGCCACGCGGCGACGACGGCAACGCTCGAAGCGGCCGTGGTCTCGAAATCCTCGAGCTCGACACGCCCGAACGGGACCCCGCGACGGTCGGTCACGATCACCCCGACGCGCGCGCGGCCTCGCGACGACTCGCGCCAGGCGAGGGCAATCGATTCGGGTCGCACGGCCACGTCGTCGAGCTGGGGAACGCCGGGGACCGGGCGAGCCGGTCCGTCGAGATTGGGCAGCGACGTGATCGGTTGAACGAAGGCCGTCGCCGGCGGCACGCGATAGGCGAGCACGAGTCCGTCGGTGGCTGCGCGCAGCCACAGTTCGGTGGCTTCCACCCGTAGCGCCACCGTCAGGTCCACCGGCGTGCCGAGCGGTGCGCCGGCCGGGTCGAGCCGCTGCAACAGGGGCCGAACACCGACGAAATCGCCGCGGATGTCGAGCTCGCCGTGCATGAGGTACGCGGCGTCGGGGGGTGCGGTCTCCAGCACCGGGGCGACCGAGCCTTCGAACAGGACGCCGGTCGCCCGCAGCACGTCGCCGTCGTCCGCGATCGCGGCGCCGCGAATCTCGGCCTCGAGGATGCCCGTGCCGTCGTCGCGCCCGCGCTCCCACGACCAGGCGGCGAACAGGGCCGTGCCGACCCGACGGATGGCGACGCGCGTCAGCCTTTCCGCAAGCCCACGCACTTCGTCCAGCGGCACGACTGCGCGCTCCGGCGCCTCGAAGTCCGCGATCCGGATCTCGACGGCGAGCTGCCGGCTCGCGCCGGTCCCTTCCTGACGACGATACGCGAACGCCCACGGGCCGGCGGGCCCGAAGGACGCGAAATCCTCGGGATCGGCATCGCGCTGGCCGTCGAATCCGCGCGCGAAGCGCACGTAGCGCGGCTCCGACTCGCACGGTGGCGCCATGCCGGCGTCGTACGGCGGCGGGCCGGCATCGCCACCGCTCGCGTCCCGCGCCGCATCCGGCGAAGGGGCGTCGAGATCGCCGTCGGTATCCGTGGCGTCCGCAGGCGCGTCGAGTCCCGCGTCGCGTCGGGTCGAGCCGGAATCGCCTCCGCCGCATCCCCCGGCCATCGTTCCGAGCAAGGCGGCGAGCACGAGCCGCCGCGCCACGTGTTCGTCGATGCGCCCACGCCCACGCACGCGCCGCTCGTAGCACGTCGCCGCCTCGCTTGCGAATGACGTCGCGAGCCTGCTATGCACGCGCCGGCACCCCGAGCGTGGGGACCGACGGGCGGCTGGAGCCCGGTGCGCGCCAGGGGGTGTCGGCGAGTCCATGAGGTGGTGCGAGGCAGTTAGGCGCGGCGGTGCGCTGGCCGGCCTGCTGGGGTCGTTGTCGATGCCCATCGCGTGCGGGCACCGCGCTCCGCGAGCTCCCGTGCCCTGCATGTCGGATGCGGAGTGCCGGGCGGATCGGATCTGTCACGAGGGACGATGCAGATTTCTCGAGGAAGTCCGGCCGGCCGTGGTCGCGGGTACGGAAGCGTCGGGTACGGCCACGTCGACGCACGCCCAGCCAGCGACCACGCCGCCGTCGCACGGCGCGGGCGAACGTGAGCCGACGGCGCCCGGGCCCGAGCCCGCCACGACCGCGTCCGATGCCGTCGCGTCGGCCGATGCGGGAGCCGGCACGGACGCTGCCGCCCGCACCGAGGCTCCGGCCCCAACCGCATCGGCGCGCAGCGATGCGGGCCTGGTGTCGGCGCGCCCCGCGTTCGACGAGCGGCCGACGTGGATGGGCGGGCCCCAACGCAATGGGCGCACGGCCTGGCGCGGCCCCGCCACCGAGCCCGTCGTGCGCTGGGTGCACCGCACGCGCGGACGCGTCTTCGCGTCCCCCGTGCTCGGGCCCGACGGAACCATCTACGTCGGCTCACTCGATCGCACGTTCGTCGCGCTCGCACCCGACGGAACCCTCCGGTGGCGCCTGACCGCCGCGCAACGCTTCTACTCGACGGCCGCCCTGTCCGCGGACGGAACGATCTACGTGGGCAACGACGACCGCTCGCTTTCGGCGCTCGCGCCGACGGGTCAGCTCCGCTGGCGGCTCGTGCTCGGCGACGCCGTCGACGGAAGCCCGCTGCTCGGGCCCGACGGAACGATCTACGTCGGAGCCGATGGGCTGTACGCGGTCGATCCGGCGGGCGCGGTGCGATGGCACGTCGTGTTGCCGGGGCACGTGCGCGGACCGCCTGCGTGGCACCCGCAGGGATTCGTCGTGTTCGGGACGAGCGAGGGGCTCGTCGTCGCCGTGCGCCCGGATGGCTCGACCGCATGGCGCCTGCAGGCAGGCGCGGTGATCGACGGAGGGCCTTCGGTCGCGGAGGACGGCACGGTGTACATCGGCGTCGACGCGAGTCTGGTCGCCATCGACGCGCAAGGACGAGAGAAGTGGCGACATGCCACAGGCGGGGACGTGCGCGCGACGCCGGCGATCGCGCCGGACGGCACCGTCATCGTCGGCTCGTACGACCGTCACGTGTACGCGATCGCGCCGGACGGGTCGCGGCGGTGGGCGACGCCGACCCTGGGACGCATTCGCAGCTCGGCGCGCATCGACCCCGAAGGACGTATTTACGTCGGCTCGCAGGACGATTCGGTCTGGGCACTCGGTCCCGACGGCAGGGTGATCTGGCGGCACGTCATCGGACAGGACGTCGACTCGACGGTTGCCATCGGGCCGGACGGAACGCTGTACGTGGGGGCCGACGACGGCGGCGTGCACGCGCTCGCACCGCGTCCATGACGGAGTCGCGTGACGCGGGGGTCGAGCGCGGAGCGAGAGGCAGGGCGCGCTCACCCGGTCGGTGCGCGTGCATCGAACGAATGGAGGAGGCGACATGAGGAGGCGCGGCCCATCGGACGCGGCGAGCCTCGAGGAGCGGGTTCGCGAGGCGATGCAACGACGCGCGCCGCGCGCCGTGCATCCGATGGAGCTCGTGCACGTGCTTCGCATGGGCCGCGATGGGCGCGCACTCGTCGAAGAAGCCCTCGAGCGGATGCGAGCGCGCGGCGAGGCGCGGATGCTGCCCGGCGGTCGTTACCGGCTCACGGATGGGCGCGGCCGTCGTGCCTGGCCCACGCTCCGCGGCGTGCTGACCCGTCACCCGCGCGGCTTCGGATTCGTCACGGCCGACGACGGTGGGCCGGACGTGTTCGTCCCACCGACGGCGATGGGCGCCGCCCTGCACGGAGACCGCGTGGAGGTCGAGCTTCGCACCCGCGGGCCGAGGCGGGAAGGCATCGTCCGCGCCGTGCTCGAGCGACGCGGGCGCGCACTCGCCGGCGTCGTGAGGCGCGCGCGGGGAGGGTTCTGGGTGCAGCCGTGCGATCCGCGGCAGCCCGAGGCCATGGCTGTCGTCGGCGATCTTCCCGAAGGCATCGACGAGGGAGAGCTGGTGCGCGCCGAGATCGCGACCGACGAAGCCGCGGTGGGCTTCGTCCCGCCGGTGCGCGTGGTGGAGGCCATCGGTCGGGCGGGGGAGCTCGGCGCCGAGCTGCGCGCACTGCTCGTCGACGCGGGCGTCGAGGAGGCGTTCGCGCCGGAGGTGCTCGCGGAAGCCGAGGCGCTGCCCGATCACGTCACGCAGGCCGATCGGGCCGGACGCGAGGACCTGACGCACGTGGACTTCGTGACCATCGATCCGGTCGACGCGCGCGACCACGACGACGCGGTCTGGGCGGAGCGGCTCGACGACGGCTCGTTCCACGTGCGGGTCGCGGTGGCGGACGTCGCCCATTACGTGCGGCCGGGCAGCGCGCTCGACGCCGAGGCGGCGCGACGCGGGTGCAGCGTGTACCTGCCCGACCGGGTGCTGCCGATGCTGCCGCGCGCGCTGTCGGCGGCGATGGCATCGCTGTTGCCCGGCGAGGACCGGCTCGCCCTCGTGGTCGACGTCGTGGTCGACGCGCGCGGACGCCCACGCCGCCCCCGCTTCTACGAGGCGGTGATCCGTTCGCGGGCACGGTTGACGTACGAGCAGGTCGCTTGCGTGCTCGAGCCGCGCGAAGGGCTGGGCCACGCCGGGGAGGCCGAGGCGTGGCACGAGCGTCTGCTCGCACTGCGCGCCGTCTCGGACGTGCTCGTGGCCGCGCGGCGGCGGCGCGGCGCGCTCGAGCTCGATCTGCCGGAGGCGAAGGTCGTGCTGGGTCCCGATGGCGAGCCCGTGGACGTGCTGCGCGCACGGGCCGAGCCGTCGGTGCGCCGTGCCTATGGCGTCATCGAGGATCTCATGGTGCTGGCCAACGAGCTCGTCGCGGCGGAGCTGGAGCGGCGCGCGGTGCCGTTCGTTTACCGGGTGCACGACGAGCCGGACCCGGCACGGTTGGAGGGCTTCGCGCAGTTGGCGCGCGCCCTGGGCCTGCTGTCGGCCCGGGCCGATCCGGCCGACCCGCTCCGATTGCAGGCGATCGTGCGACGCGCCTCCGGCAAACCGGCGGCCGAAACGCTCGCGTACCTGCTGCTGCGGAGCCTGCCGCAGGCCGTCTATGCCGTCGACAATCGAGGCCATTACGGACTCGCCTCACGGTGCTACACGCACTTCACCTCGCCCATCCGTCGGTATCCGGACCTGTGCGTGCACCGCGCGCTCAAGAACGTGCTGGGCGGACGGACGAGCCGGTCCGAATCGGCGCGGGAGGCGCTTCGCGCGGTGGCGGCGGCGGCCACGCGTGCCGAACGGCGCGCGATGGAGCTCGAGCGTGCGGTGGTGGATCTGTATCGCGCGCGCCGGATGCAGGCATACCTCGGCCGGCGCATCGAGGGATTTGTCGGCGGGGTAGGCCCCTACGGGATCACCGTCACGCTCGAGGCGCCGTTCGTCGAAGTGCGCGTGCCGATGGGGACGCTCGGCCACGGCGCCGAGCCCGACGAATGGGGCATCGCGCTCGTCTGGCCAGGCACCGGGCAGCGCCTGTCGCTCGGCGAGCGCGTGCTCGTCCGCATCGATGCGGTCGACCTGACTCGTCGCGAAGTCGTCGGGACGCTCGTGCGGCCGCGCGCAATCGCGGACGGGCCGCATCCCCCCTCGCGCGGCCGCCGATGGCGTGCGACAACCGCGGCCGGCCATGGAGGGGATGCGAAGCGTGCCCGAGCTCATCGTCGCCAAACGCGACGGGGAGCGGCTGACCGACGCTGAAATCCGGGCGCTGGTGCGGGGATTCACCGAGGGCACCGTGCCCGACTACCAGATGGCCGCCTTCGCGATGGCCGTCTACTTCCGCGGCATGAGCCCGCGCGAGACGGCGGCGCTCACGCTGGCGATGCGCGACAGCGGCGTCGTCGTCGATCGCTCGGCCATCGCCGGCGTCAAGGTGGACAAGCACTCGACCGGCGGCGTCGGGGACAAGGTCTCGCTGTGTCTGGCGCCGATTGTGGCCGCGTGCGGTCTGCGGGTGCCCATGATCAGCGGTCGCGGCCTCGGACACACGGGCGGGACGCTCGACAAGCTCGAGGCGATCCCGGGCTTCGAGGTCCGCATGCCCGTCGAACGGTTCGTCGAGCAAGTTCGCCGAATCGGCTGCGCGCTCGTGGGGCAGAGCGCCGACATGGCGCCGGCCGATCGCCGTCTGTACGCCCTGCGCGACGTGACGGGCACGGTCGAGAGCATTCCGCTCATCACGGCGAGCATCCTGTCGAAGAAGCTCGCCGAAGGCATCGACGCGCTCGTGCTCGACGTCAAGGTCGGCCGCGGAGCGTTCATGAAGACGCGGGCCCGCGCGCGCGCCCTGGCGCGGTCCATCGTCACGGTGGGCAGGCTCGCCGGATTGCGGGTTTCGGCGGTGCTCAGCCCCATGGACGAGCCGCTCGGGTACACGGTGGGCAATGCGCTCGAGACGGCCGAAGCCTTCGAGGTGCTGCGCGGTGGCGGCCCGCGGGATCTGGTGGCACTCACCTTGCTGCTGGGCGCGCGCATGCTGCGACTCGGCGGAATCGCGCGAGGCGAGTCGCAAGCGCGGGCACGGATGCGCGAGGTCATCGCCTCGGGGGCCGCCGTCCGCAAGATGGAGGAAATCATCGAGGCGCAAGGAGGCGATCCGCGCGTCGTGCGCGAGCCTGATCGGTTGCCCAGGGCGCGGTTCGTCGTGCCCGTGGAGGCGCACCGCAGCGGACGCGTGGTCCGGGCGGACGCGTTCGAGATCGGGCTTGCCGCGATGGCCCTGGGCGCGGGGCGCCGTAAGACCGACGACGTCATTGATCCCGCGGTCGGCATCGTGCTGGCGCGCAAGGTCCGCGACCGGGTGCGGCGCGGCGAGCCGCTCGCGTGGCTGCACGCCAACGATCACGCGCGCGCCGAGGCGCTCGTCGAGCGGGTTCGCGGGGCCTTCCGGATCGCGCCGGGAGGCTGATCGCGCGGTCGAAAGCCGGCCGCGCGCGGCGACCCGGCTGACTCGGCCTCGGTCTCCGACTCGGTCTCGGTCTCGGACTCAGGCTCGGTCTCGGACTCGGTCTCGGCCTCGGCCTCGGACTCAGCCTCGGTCTCCGACTCGGCCTCGGACTCGCAACGCTCCTCGGCAACCGCGACCGACGGGACCGTCGACGAGAGACTGAGCCGGCCCCCGGCTCACGACAGGCCGGGGATGCGCTCGCAAGGGTTGCTCGTGAGGAACTCGCCGGTCCGGATGGTCGCGCTGCCCGCGCCGATGCCGCACCACGACGGGAAGCTGTCGGGCAGGCCGCCGTACCACGAATCGCCGCCCGCGAGCCAATAGCGATGTTGAGGGCGACCGGATACGGCTCGGCGACGCACGCGAGCATGTCGTCGAAGAAACGGAGCTCTTGCTCGATGCGCGGCTCGCTCGAGGAGACGATCCACGGCCACTCCCAGCCCAATCGGCGACCGAAGACCTCGTAGCCGAGGTCGTCGAGCGACTCGGGCAGCACCGCGATGAACCGCATCTCGCGTGCGCCGGCCTCGAGGTAGCCGCGCTGCAGGAACGTGTCGGCCTCGCTGCCCATGTGGTGCCAGAGAAAGACCACCGGCAGACGTTCGCCCTCGCGCACGTCGTCCGGTGCGACGAGCAGAAACTGCCGGTCGACGCCGCTCGAACGGATGACGTTGGGCGTCCGGCCGGTGGCGAGGCGAGGACAGGCTCCGGCATAGCGTGGCAGCGGAGCCGGGCGCTGTGCCCCATCCGGAACGGGCAAGTCGCACGCGAAGCGGTAGCTCGCGCGCGGAGGGATGGCATAGGGTCGGTCGATACTCGCATCGCGCCGGCCACCCGCGTCGGCGCCGACATCGGACCGATCCGCCGCGGCTCCATCTTCCACGGTGACGCCGTCGAGCTGGACGCCCCCATCGTGCGCGGCCGTACCATCCGCTCGAGGCGCCGCGTCCTCGAGCACCGCCGCGTCCGACCCGCTCGCGTCGTGTCGACGCAAGTCGACGCCGGAAGGCCGCCCACAGGCGGTAGCGAGCAGCGCGCTGACGACCGAAAGCGCGAACGTAGGACGATGACGATACGACTTCACGACGGGGCCCGCGCACGCGCAAGTTCCATGCCGCGGAAAGATCGAGCGCATTTGCCGTTCGACCGTCGACTCGAGTCGGCATTGGACCCGTCGGGTCGCGCGGTCTGGATCTCTGCGCGCGGGTCCATTCCTCCGGTGCAGTCGACGAGGGCCGTGAATCGGAGTCGTAGCGGAATCCGAGCCCGAGTCCGAGTCCGAGACCGAGTCGGAGTCCGAGACCGCGTCGGAGTCCGAGTCTGAGCCGGAGCCGGAGTCCGGATCCGAGTCCGAGTCGGAGTCGCAGCCCGACTCCGAGCCCGAGCCCGAGTCCGAGACCGAGTCCGAGACCGAGCCCGAGACCGAGTCCGAGACCGAGCCCGGGTCCGAGATGGAGTCCGAGACCGAGCCCGAGCCCACAGCCGCATCGCAGGCCGTAGCTCGCTAGGCGCCGAGTATGCCTTCAGCCGCCGCCGGCGGAGCCCGTGGGCGCGACCGGCGGTCCGCTCCCGACCATTCGGAGGTACATCCGCGCCGTCTTGTCGTCGGGATCGTGCTCGAGGGCGCGCTGCCATTGCTCCACCGCGCCGCGCGTGTCGCCGAGTGAGAGCTTGACGACCCCCAGCGCGACGCGGGCCGGGATGTAGCCGGGGCGGAGCCGGACCGCTTCTTCGAGCTCGAACCGCGCGGCGTCGAGATCCCCGGTTGCGCGGTACAGGTTGGCGAGCTTGAGCCTCAGATCGGCGAAGTGGGGGCAAAGCTGCAGGGCCTTGCGATACTCGTGCATCGCTTCCGAGGTCAGGCCGGCGTCCGTGTAGGCCTGGGCCACCTCGGCGTGCAGGTTGGCGATCTTTCCCTTGACGAACGGGTCGAGCGTTCCGCTGCCCTGCTCGCCCCGGACGAGCGCGGCCTGATAGATGCGCTTGGCCTCATCGTAGCGACCGAGGTCGTTGTACGTGACCGCGAGGTTGAGGGCGGCCTCCGTGTAGTTGGGGTTGACGGCGAGCGCCTCCTCGAAGAAGCCCTGGGCCTCCTCGAAGCGGCCACGATCGTGCGCAATCACGCCGAGCATGTTCAGCACGTCGGCGAAGCGCACTCCGCGCTCGATCACCTGTCGCAGATAATGCTCGGCGCGGTCGAGCTCGCGCTTCTCGTAGTGCTCCCGGCCGAGCGTGAGCAGCTGTTTTGTTCGTTCGTCCACGCCTCGACCCGTTCAGGCTAACCGGCCCTTCCCATCTCGTCGAGATACGCACGGGCCTGCGCGGCGTACCCGGATCGCGGGAAGCGTGTCACCAGCTCCTCGAACGCGCGTCGCGCCTGATGCCGGTCCCGCAGGTGCAGGTAGGTGCGTCCCAGCAGCAAGAGCGCTTCCGCTTCGACCCCCGATCCCTCGTAGGCGCGCAGGGCCGTGCGGAGCCGGCCGATGGCCGCCAGCGGTCGGTCGCGGTCGAGGTAGAAGCGCGCGACGTACAGCTCGTGTCGCGCGAGCAGCTCGAGGCAACGGCGCTCCATCCGTCGCGCCTGCCCGGCCCGCTCGTCCTCGGGGTAGTCCTCGAGGAAGCGCCGCAGTTGCTGCAGGGCGTCGCGCGTCGGGCCCTGGTCGCGTTCGTAGGCGGGGGGCGAGAGCAGCCATTCGTCCGGAATGCGCTGGAAATGAGCCTCGGCCACGCGGAAGCGCGCGTAGGGCACCTCGGGATGGCTCGGCCGGCTGCGCGTGAAGCGACGGTAGGCCGCGATGGCCTCGTCGTGCTTGCCCTGCGCGAGCAGGCAGTCGGCAATGCGCAGCTCGGCAAGCGCCGCGTAGCGGCTGTAGGGAAACTCCCGGCGGACCTCGCGGAAAGCTGGCTCCGCCTCGACGCAATTGTCATTTTCGAAGTCCTCCATCGCTCGCTCGTAGGCGTGGCGGGCCCGGTCGGCGTAGCTGAGCGAGGTGCGCGTCGGACCCGCGCCGCAGGCCGGAACGATGAGCGCAAGCAGCAGACGAGCGCCCCGCATCGATCGGCTCGCGCCTCTAGCGCACGAATGCCTCGGACTCAACCGCGCCGTACGCGAACCAAAGCGACGCCATGCGGGTCTGCGTCCGAGTCCGAGTCCGAGCCCGAGCCCGAGCCCGAGCCCGGGTCCGCAGTCCGAGTCCCGGCCCTCACGGGAATGCGAGCGTCGCCTCCGCGCCGTGCGCCTCGACGAGGGAGCCCACCCAGGACAACAGGGTGTCCCGACGCTCGAGCAGCGCGGCGATGCGCGCATCGTCGAGACACGGGTCGACGGCCCAGCCCGGATCGCGCTCGAGCTCGGCGCGCAGGCGGCGCTCGTCGAGACGTCGAACCGCGTCGATCCAGCGCCGGGAAAAACGCTCGACGCGGCGCAACGGCTCGAGCACCCGCTCGTGCAACCGCGTCCCGAGCGGGTGCGCGAAGGCGAGGTTGTGGTCGCGGATGTAGAGGCGGTCGCCCGCCGCGGTGCTCGACACGTTGCCGCCGCTGAAGCGGTCCCAGTTCCCGATCAGGTAGTCGAAGCCGATCATCTGCGAGAGGTCCGCGTCGCGCGTTTGCGTCCCCGGGTCGAGCGGAGCGTCGTGCCGCAGTCGCCGCCAGTCCGCAGCGCTCAAGGCATACGGCCGCATGCCGGAGACCCAATGGATCGCGGCGCCCCGCAGGCTGCCGTCTCGCTCGAAGACGAGCTCGGCTTCGATCTGCGGCCAGCGCTCGGCCGCCTCGGGGTCGAGCCGTTCGAGCAGCAGCGCGCCGGGTAACCTCCGCCAGACCGCCGGCGGCACCTGGTCCATTCCCAGCGCGCGTGCGACGCGGTAGGCGGCGATCTCGGCACGGTATCCGGCCGGGTGCCGTCGTGAGACGGGCTTGAACGCGGCGTGCGAGTCGCCCCCGGCGAGCCGCATTTCGAACACGATCGACGTGCGACCGACGGGCCGGAACGCCACGGGCCGTGCGTTGCCGATGCGCTCGAGGATCTCGTCCGCGGTGCGCGCGCTTCCGACGAAACGCGGGACGGCGATCGCGACCACCGCCGTCGAGGAGGCGCGAGGAGGTTCGGAAGCGGCTGGCTCGGGGAGCGCGGGGGGCGACTCGGGGGCCGCCGTGACCCGCGCGACTTCGGCGGGCGAGGCGCTCGCAGCGACCGGCTGCGGCGCGGCCCGTTCGGCCTCGCACGCCGCGAGGGCGAACGAGCCCAGCACCAGCGCGCGACGCATCGCGCCCCACATGGACGCGCTCAGCGAGCCTCCCCGAGCAGGTGGCGCGCGATCACGATGCGTTGGATCTGCGACGTCCCCTCGTAGATCTGGAGGATCTTCGCGTCACGCATCAGTTTTTCGACGGGATAGTCGCGCATGTAGCCGTTGCCGCCGAAGATCTGCACCGCGTCGGTCGCGACGGCCATGGCCGCATCGGCCCCGAACGCCTTTGCGTAGCTGGCGACGACGCTGTTGCGCTCGCCGCGGTCGACGAGCCACGCGGCCTGCAACACGAGCAGGCGCGTCGCCTCGTAGCGAATGGCCATCTCCGCGAGCATGGCCTGCACCATCTGGTGCTGTGCGATCGGCACGCCGAACGTCCGCCGCTCCTTCGCGTAGCGCACCGACTCGTCCAACGCCCGACGCATCAGGCCGCACGCCGCGGCGCCGATGTCCGGCCGCGTCCGGTCGAACGTGCGCATCGCGAGCTTGAAACCGTCTCCCGGCCCCGCGAGCACGGCGCGCTCGGGCACGACGACTTCTTCGAGGTGCAGCGTCGCGGTGTCGCTCGCGCGCTGTCCGAGCTTGTCTTCCTTCTTGCCGACCGACAGCCCGCGCGTGTCGCGGTCGACGACGAACGCCATGATGCCGCGATGGCGCTCGCGCGGGTCGACCGTCGCGAACACCACGTACCATCGGGCGAGGCTCGCGTTCGTGATGAAGCACTTCTCGCCGTGCAGCACCCACTCGCTGCCGACTTTGCGCGCGCGCGTCTGGATCCCCGCCGCATCGCTGCCGGCGCCGGGCTCGGTGATCGCGTACGCGGCCGTCACCGGCTCGGCGCCCAGCATCCCGAGATAGCGCCGCTTCTGCTCGTCGTCGCCGGCGAGCAGCAGCGGCGTGGCGGCGAGCGTCGTGGCGGTGATGCTCGTCTGGATGCCCGTGCATCCGTAGGCGAGCTCCTCGGTGACGAGCGCCTGCTCGATCTCGCCGAGCCCGGGGCCGCCGTAGGTTTCGGGCAACACCGGGCAGGTCAGGCCCAGCTCCCAGGCGGCACGAAACACGTCCATCGGAAAGCGGGCCTCGCGATCGCATTCGGCGGCGATGGGAATGATGCGCTCGCGCGTGAAACGCCGAGCCGTCTCGACGAGCGCACGCTGTTCCTCGGTCAGCTCGAAGCTCACCATGGCCGCTCACCTCCGTCGCTCGCGCTGCTGCCGCTCCAGCTCGGCTCGTGCGGCGCGCGCGCCGAGCCGGAAGCCGATGGCGATGCCCACGAGCAACACCGCCGGGATGTACAGCACGTGCTCGACCGACGGCACTCCGTCCTCATTTCGGTTCGCCACGCTCGCCGAGCGCCCGCTCGAGCCGTTCCAGGCGCCGGCCGGTCGCCTCTTGCAGGCGTGCCAGCCGCAGCACGAACGCGAGCACGAGCGCAAGCGCGAGACCGTACGCGCCGAGCAGCAGGGGCCCGCCGGGGACGTCCTCCTCGACCGGGCCCTCGACGGCGACGAACTCCGTGGCTCGCTCAGTGCTCGGCTCCGACCCCGACGACGGCGGCTGAGCCCGCGACGCGTCCGGTGCGAGCGTCGAAAGGCACCCGAGGAGCAGGGCCGTCGCCAGGCCCGCGGCCGCGCGAAGGGGTCGTGCGGCGCGCGCGGTCACGCCGCCTCCTCGAGCACACCGCGCCGCGCCGCCTCCGCTTCGAGCGCGTCGGCGCGCGCGCGCAGCGACTCGGCCCGGGCGCGAACCCAGAGCAGCCACGCGACGAGGAGGCTGAACGCGGCGAAACAGGCGAGCAGCGTCGTGCGCATGGCCGGGTCCAATCCCCCGCCGGCGCCGGTGATCACGGTGGGGTGCAGTCCGCGCCATTTCTGCACGCTCCAGTGGATGAGGGGCAAGTCGAGCACCCCGAGCAGCGCGAGGGCCGCCGCGAAGCGCCGTTCCGCCTCGCCCGCGCTGCCCATCGAGCGCAACGCGACGACGGCGACGAAAATGAGGCCCGCGAGCAAGGTGGTGGTTAGCCGCGGATCC
>JANWZI010000087.1 GCA_025054695.1 Myxococcota bacterium
GCAGGTCGAGAAGGATGAGGTGGTTGTCGGTGCCTCCGGTGACCATGTCGATGCCGCGCGTTCGGAATACGTCGGCCATGGCGCGGGCGTTGTCGACGATTTGCCGGGCGTAGTCCCGGAAATCGGGCGTGGAGGCCAGGGCCGCCGCGACCGCGATCGCAGCCGTCGTCGCGTTGTGCGGACCGCCCTGCAGCCCGGGGAAGACGGCTCGGTCGATCGCCTTGGCGTGACTCGCGTCGCACAGGATCATGCCGCCGCGCGGCCCGCGGAAGGTCTTGTGCGTGGTCGAGGTGACCACTTCGGCGATGCCCACGGGGCTCGGATGCACGCCGCCGGCGACGAGGCCCGCGACGTGGGCCATGTCGGCGACGAGAACCGCACCGACATCGCGCGCGATCTCGGCGAAACGCGCCCAGTCCCAGATGCGGGGATAAGCCGTGCCGCCACACCAGAGCAAGCGGGGACGGTTCTCGCGCGCCAGGCGCGCGACCTCGTCGAAGTCGATGCGGTGGTCGTCGGGCCGCACGCCGTACTGCACGGCGCGAAACCAGATGCCGGTGACCGAGACGTTCCAGCCATGTGTGAGATGACCGCCGTGCGGCAGGCCGAGCCCCATCACCACGTCGCCCGGTCGAGCGAGGGCGAGGTAGACGGCGAGGTTGGCCGGTGAGCCCGAGTAGGGCTGTACGTTGGCGTGCTCAGCGCCGAAGAGCTTCTTGAGCCGCTCCACCGCGAGCGTCTCTACGGGGTCGACGTTCTGCTGGCCTTCGTAGTAGCGGCGGCCGGGGTATCCCTCGCTGTACTTGTTGTTAAGCACGGACGCCGAGGCTTCGAGAACCGCACGCGGAGCATAGTTCTCGGAGGCAATCAGACGCACCGCATCGCGCTGGCGGCGGCGCTCGGCGGCAAGCAGCGCGGCGATTTCGGGATCGGCGACGTCGAGCGGCGGATCGGGCACCATGACGACGCTCTGTAGCACGGCTGACGGAGGGGGCGGCGGTCGCTATGCTGACGACGGTGCTTGTCATTGGATACGCGGGCGTGCTGCTGGCGGTGGGTTGGGGATGCGGCTCGAGTCACGTCCCGCGGCCGGACGCGACGGTGCTCGACGCCACCGCGGATATTCCCATGCCTACGGACGCGAGCGCCTCCGATGAGTCGGCAGCGTCCGATACGGGGGCGGACGGCGCGGCGCCGGCATGTGGGGTGGGTTCGCCATGCACGCGCCACGCCGAATGCGCGTCGCTGGGCCCTGGGGCGATCTGTCTCGCCGAGACGACGGAGGTCCTCGGTGGCCCCGGAGATCGCATCGAGGGTCACGAGCCCATCGAACGACGATTGTGGATTGGCGGGTACTGCACGCGCATCGCGCCCATCGCGGAAGGGGGATGTGACCCCGATGTTCCCGATTCCTGCTGCGAAGCCGGCGGGGCGCGGTGTCTCTCCGTCGACCCCGATGCGCGGGGGCGGCGGCAGTCGGCGTGCGTGCAGTCGTGCACGCCGCGTGAAGACGACAACGACGTGTGCCGGGACGGTTACGCGTGTGAGCCGATCGTGCGCGGGTGCGTCGCCGGGTGCTCCACGGACGAGGAATGCCGCGTCCACCGCGAAGACACCGACGGCGACGGGTACGTCACGCCGCCCCGACCGGGCCGCCCGTCGCCCGATCGGCTCGTCTACGACCCTCGTTCGACGGCGCGCTGCGACCGGCGCACGTGGCGCTGCACGCACGACCCTCCGCCGGGAGCGTCCGCGGGCGACGCATGCGTGCGCGATGCCGATTGCGAAGTCGGCGGGATTTGTCTGCGCGAGCCACCGTGGCGGGACGGCTACTGCACGCGCGTCGGATGCGATGCACCCGGGGTGCGGTGCGCGCCGGGTGGTCACTGCCAGTCGCGCTTTGTTGGGGTGGCGGTATGCCTCGGAGACTGCGTCGTCGCGGACCACCCCGACCCGTTCGCACCCCACCGCACGTGCAGGCCGGGTTATCGGTGCGTGTGGGACGGAATGGGCGGCACGGACGATTCGCGCAATGGGGGATGCGTTCCGGGCGAATTCAACGACGTGCGCGAGCCGAACGTCGGGGCGCGCTGCGATACGTCGGCCGAGTGCTACTCGCCGTTCGGCGCGGGCATCTGCCTCAAGCAGTGGGGCGACGTCGAAACCGCAGGGACATGCACCGTGATCGATTGCGCGGCTCCCGGGGTGCCCGCCGACGTGTGTGGGCCTGGAGCCGCGTGCGTCGAGGTCGACGCCGAAAGCCGGCTGTCGATCTGCCTCGCCCTGTGCGATCGCGCCGACCAGTGCGCCGACGGCATGGCATGCGCCGCCCTTCCCGTGCGGGGTGGCCGCGCGTGCGTGCCGTTCTGCCGCTTCGACGGGGAGTGTCGCTCGACGGAGCGATGCGAAATCGGGATGGGAGGCGATTCAGGGCACTGTGTCCCCGCGGGGCCGATGCCGTGATGGTTCGGCTGGCCCTGCTCGCGATGGCGATGGATTACCGAGCCCGGTTCGGAGCCCGAGATGGAGCCCGAGACTGAGCCCGAGTCCGAGTCCGAGTCGGAGCCCGAGTCCGAGCCTAAGCCCGGCTCCGAGCCGGAGCCGAGACCGAGCCCGAGTCCGAGTCGGAGCCCGAGCCCGAGACCGAGCCCGAGACCGAGTCGGAGTGCGGCACGCCCCAGACGCCGCGTCTACGACTCGGGGTCGAAGGCGGGCGGCGGCCGCGAAGGTGGCCGGGCCGCGGGGGCTGCGGGCAGCCGGATCTCGAACGTCGCACCCGCGTCCACGGAAGGGATCACGCGCACGGTTCCCCCGTGGCGCTCGACGATACCCCGCACGATCGACAGCCCCAGTCCCGTTCCCACCCCCTCGGGCTTGGTGGTGAAGAAGGGCTCGAAGACTCGGTCGACCAGTTCGGCGGCGATACCGGGGCCGTCGTCCGACAAGCGCGCGACGACACGACCCTCGACCGGCGGCTGGACCTCCAGCAGCAGGCGACTACCGGTGCCCGAGGATGCGATGGCCTGACAGGCGTTGGTGACGAGATTGACGAACACCTGCAAGAGCTGGCCCCGGACGCCCATCACGCGCGGATGCACGGCGGGCCAGCGGCATTCGGTGCGCACGCCGGCGCGAGCGATCTCGTGGTCGCAGAACACGAGCGACTGCTCGATGATCTCGCACAGATCGAGGCGGCGCGGCGGCTCACTCGGCGGCCGCGCGTACGTGACCAGATCTTGCGCGAAGCGTCGCAGGCGCTCGGCGGCTTCGGCGATGCGTTCGAGCCGGTCGATTTCGGTCGGATCGCCGCGCTCACGGGCACGCCGCAGCAGCCAATCGGCCGACAGCGCGACCGTCGTGATGGGGTTGTTCAGCTCGTGCGCGACGCCTGCGGCGAGCGTGCCGAGCGTCGCGAGCCGGTCGGCACGCGCCAGACGTTCCTCCAGCTCGCGCAGCGCCGTCGCGTTCCGGGCCGTGACGACGAGCATGTCGGAGGGACCGTGCGCGCTTCGTAGAGGAAGAACGTCGAGCGCCGCGTAGACGGGCTCCGCCGCCGCACTGCGGAGGCGAAGCTCGATGCCCCGTACGGGCTCTCCACGCGCCGCCGCGAGCCGCGCCGGACGCAGTCGCTCGAGCTCGGCGGGATCGAGCAACTCCGTGACATTCCGGCCGGTGAGATGCTCGGGAGCCTCGTCGAGCAGGGCCGTGGCAGCCTCGTTCACGGCACGCACGACGCCGGCGCGGTCGACGATCGCCACCGGCACGCCGATCGCGTCGAGCAGCTCGCGCAGTTCGTCCGGGATCGATTCGTCACGCGCGCAGACCAGCGACTGACGCGCCCACCCGCGGTCGTGACTTCCGCTCGGCGGCCGCTCCCGATGCGGGCGGGTGCGTTCGCTGCCCTTCGACGTCGCCGTGCGCGACGTGGACGGGTCGGCATCGCGGGGCCGACGGGGACGGTCCGCGCTCACGGGCCCGCTCCTGGCTCCGGAGGTGCATCCGAGGCCGTCTGCGGCTCCGCGCTTGCGTCGGTCGATGCGCGCTCGAGGTCGAGGATGCGCTGCGTTCCGACGTAGCTCTTGGTTTCGTAGCGTGTGATCTTGCCGATTTTTCGGACGATCTCCGCCATGCGACCCGCCTCGCTCGCGATCGCTTCCACGGCCCGCCGGGTCGCCGATCCCTCGGGAAGCTGCCGCCGGAGCAGTTCGGCGTAGGCCATCACGCTGGTGAGCGGCTGATTGAGCTCGTGGGCCGTGGCGCCGGCGAGCTCTGCGAGCACGGCCTGCCGCTCGGTCAGAGCCAGCCGCTGTTGCGCGGCAGCGAGGCGTTCCTCGACCCGCAGCCGTTCGCGCAGATCCGTAAAGATGCCGAAGGTCGCCACCGGTTTGCCCTGATCGTGAATGATCGCTGCGGACAGCGAGACGGGAATCGCCTGGCCGTGGCGATCCTTGACTGCGAACCGGATCGCCTCGAGCCGTCCGACCCCGCCGTACTGGGGCGAGCGCAGCATCCGCATCACTTCTCGTGCCCCGTCCCCGGGGTACAGCTCGCGCACGTGCAGCTTTCCGACCACCTCGTCGGCGCGGTATCCGTAGATGCGTTCGGCGCCTGCGTTGAACAGAATCACCTGCCCGGTCATGTCCGAGGCGACGATCCCGTCGACGCTCGCCTCGATCAGTGACTCAAGGAAGCGGGTCGTCTTGCGCAGCTCTGCCTCGGTGCGCCGGTGGTCCGTCACGTCGCGGAAGCTGACGAGCACCGAGCCGTCGTCTCCACCGAGCCGTGAGAACGACGCGCTGACGATGCGCACCGCTCCGTCGGACCTCACGAGCCGCACGTCGACGTCGTGCGGGCACTCTCCGCTCCGGATGCGCTCCCACAGCGCGCGGCCCGCGTCCTGCTCGTCGGGGTGCAACAGCGTGCGCACCTTGACGCCGCGCAGCGTTCCCTCCGCGTATCCAAGCAGCCGGTAGCTACACGGGTTGGCGAACAGGAGCCGGCCGTCGGGATCGATCACGGCGATTCCGTCCGCGCTTGCGGCGAACAGATCCGCGTAACGTCGCAGCGAGCGCAGTCGCCGCTCGGCCTCGAACCGCGCGAAGGCGACCTGCTGGGTCTGATCGCGCAAGGACTGCACGGCGCGCGCATTGCGCAGCGCGACCGCGGTCGCGTTGGCGACGAGGCGGCACAGGCGCGTCTCGCGTGGCGACAGGCCTCCGCGCGAGGCGTCGGTGCGCAGGAAGAGCACGCCGACGGCCTCGTCCTCCCACACGATGGGGAAGAGCGTCATCGAGGTCGGTCCGAGAGCGGCGCCCTCGCATCGGACCCCGTCGAGGAGGGGATGGGTGGAGGCATCGGTGATCGTCAACGGCTCGCGCGTCCGCAGCGTTTCGAGGATCTCGGGGTATTTCGACAAATCGATCTGCAGGTTCGCCAGGTGGGCATCGTCGCTCGCCGCGACGACGTAGCCCACGGTCGAGTCCGCCGACTCCGGGGCGAGCACGATCGAGACCCGATCGACGCGCACGTGCTCCGCGATGCGGCGGACGACCGTGTAGAGAATCTCACGAAAGTCGAGCGCCGAGGCCAACGCCTGCGTCAGTTCGAGCGTGACCTCGGCGTCGTGGGCGCGTCGCGCCTCCTCCTCGAGCGCCTCTCGCACCGCGAGGTGATGTCGGATGCGCGCGACCACCTCCGTCGCGTGCACGGGCGCCCTGACGGCATCGTCGAACGGAGCCGCGAGCTCCGTCGTGGGAGAATCGCCGTCGACGACGGCCAGTAGCACCGGGGAGTGCGGCCGCGTCGCCGCGCGCAGTTCCTGCAACGTGGTGAGCAGATCGGGTGTGGGCGGGGCGAGCACCACGCGACGCACGTCCATCGTTGCTGCGCGAGCACGCTCGACGAGCGCTGCGGGCGTCACGACGCTCACGCTCCAGCCCGCCGCCCGCAGTGCGTTCACGAGCGCCGGATCGGTCGACGCATGGGGCGCGACAAGGAACACCTCGGTCGTGACGCTCACGTGGACGTCGAAAATCGTATCAGTGACGCCTCCGCGACGCGAACCCGTCGAGCGCGGGCGGTCGTTCTCGCCCCGGACCGTCCTCGTTTGGTGCCCGATTTCGGGCTGAACCTCGCACCGTAGGTCGTTCTCGAGCGATGCGACCCCGCCATCGATCGAGCCGATAGGCGCGATATGGTCAAACCCCGGCTACTGGATGCGGATCGGCAGCGTCGGGCCCGGAGGTGGCGGGGGCTCGGGGGGCCGACGGGGACGGCGCGTTGGCCTGCGGCGAACACGGACTTCGAACGGCTGGTCGTATAGGAACACCTCGTCGGCGTCGGGCACCGTAAAGGTGGCTCCTGGATTCTGCGGCGCGAGATCGGGTCGCGACGAGGTGTCGAGGCGCACGCGGAACGTCGCGTGCGGCGCCATGCGAAGCGAGAAGTGCGCCACCCCCCCCGCATCGGTGCGGGCCACCTCGCGACCGCCCAGCAAGACGGGCAGATCCGACTGGCCCGCCGCGCGCACGACCACGGCCGCGACGCGCTCGGCGGGAGGGCAGTCGATGGCGACCTCGATGCCGCGCTCGGCGCGTCGCGGGTCGAGACCCCGGAACGTGCGAAGCGTGAGTGGAGGCAGCCGGGACGGAGTGCGATGGCCGGGGGGACACTCGGCGGCTACCGGCACGCTCGTGCCGTCGAGTCCCTCGAGATCGACGCGGAGCACGCCGTCACGACCGGTCTGCCCGAGTGGGCGCCCCCACGCGCTCACCCGGACGCCGGGCAGAGGCTCCGCATCGGAGCGCGCGACGAACGATACACGATGCTTCGGGGGTGGGGGCGGCGGCTCGCACGCTGCGACGGCGACGACAATCAAGCCGCACCAGACGCGTCGCAGTGCCGTTCCGCTGGCGGCGGTCAAATCGGTGGATCGCGGTTTCGGTCTCGGGCTGGAACTCGGCCTCAGACTCGGACTCGGGCTCGGAGTCGGTCTTGGGCTCGGAGTCGGACTCGGGCTCGGGCTCAGACTCTGTCTTGGGCTCGGAGTCGGACTCGGAATCGGAATCGGGGTCGGGCTCAGATTCGGTCTCGGTCTCGGCCTCAGGCTCTGACTTTGACTTTGACTTTGACTTTGACTCTGACTCGGCCTGCCACTCAGAGCGGCGGTCGGGCTGGTCGATCGCGGCTCGCGCTCGGACACCCGGCATCCCTCGTCACCGCGGACCTGCGAGATCGCCGTCGTCAGGGACACGGGCGTCCCTCCGGGGTTCTCCCGCCGACGCAACGCACCGCGAGCCTGCGCCGCAGGACTCGCGCGATGTCTGCGAAGACGCCCGCGTCGGGGCGCGCGCGCGCGAGCGCCACCTAGCGCGACGCCCCGTCGTCGAGACCACCCGCCCACAGCGCGTCGGCCGCTTCTCGCTCGGCCGTGACTGCGGCGGGGCCTGTGCTGACGATCTGATCACCTTCGTCCGGCGGAGGGGGCTCCTCGATGGGAGCATCCGGCCGAGCGGCTCCGGTACCGACGGGTTCCACGGCGGGCGGTAGCGGGGCTGGCTCGGATTCGACGGGCGCCGATGTCACGCCCTCGTCGGCCTGGTCGGCGGTTCCGGGCTCGTCGTCCCAAAGATAAAGCCAGCAGAACAGGACCACGGTCACCGCGAAAAGAACCCACGTGCGAAGGGGCAACGCCTGGTGCGGGTCGCCGGCCGTGGGTCGTCGCACGGTGGGCGTCGCGCTCGGTGGTGGGGGGGGCACGAAGCGCGGACGCACCGTAAACCCCGCGTGCCCGGTGCCGGGCGTGGTGGACGGCTCGGCGCTCGCGTCGGTATCGATGCCCGCCATCGGAGAGACCAAGGGGTTGGGCACGGCCCCGGGCACGCCGTTCGGCACTTCTGGAGCAGGGCGCACGGTGGGCGGCTCGTCGCTGGCGGGTGCTCCGCCGAGCCGTGGGGCGAGTCGCGGGTCGACGGACGGCTCCGGACCCGGCATCGCTCGTGACGGAAGGGCATCCACGATCTGCGTGCCCATGAGGGGCGCCGAGGCTGCGGCGAGCAGGGGGATTGCGTGCCGCGTCGGATCCCCCCCAGAAGAGACGCCGGGCGACTGTGCCGCGCCATGGCTCGGTGAGGGAAGCGGACGGGCTCGGCGTACGACCGGTCGGTCGAGCGCCGGTAGCTCGCTCCGATACGACGCGGCGTTGCCGACCGCCACCGTGGGGGGCTCGTCCCGCATAGGTGGAGGCGCGCCGCCCGGACGGTGATCGAGGCGTGTGGGGCCCTCGTCGCTGCGGTCGTGGGTCGCGAGCACTTCGGGCCCGGGTGCGCCGCCGGCCTCGACGAGCAGCCGCGCAGCGCCGAACTCGATGCGGGTTCCGTGCGCGCACGCGTACCACTGGTCGACGAGCAAGCCGTCGGCACGGACCGGTCCGACGCGCCCAACGTCGGTGACCCAGAGCGTCTGACCGTCCCAGTACAGCTCGAGGTGGCGGGGCGCGACTCCCGGGGCCTCGACGCGCCAGACGCAGCTCGGATCGGAGCCGACGTCGACGCGGGCTCCCGCCTGCGCGGCACCCACCTCCCAGGCCTGACCGTCCGATTGGCCGGCGGACAGCCGGACGCGCACCCACGGACCGGTCGGCGCGCGCGACGAATTGCGACTCATCGGGTGGCGGCCTCCACCATGCTCGCGGGCAGTTCGAACCCGAGCGCCTGCGCCTGTTCGACGCACCGGGGCAGCCGGCCCGTTGGTCGAAAGGAGGAGATGACGCGTCCCCGCGCGTCGCGTCCGCGGATGGTGCGCACGAAGAGGTCCACGAGCTCGTAGCCCCGCTCAGGATGATAGCCCACGACCTCCGTGACGTGGGTGACGCAACGCGACCCGTCCTGCAGGCGCGCCGTCTGCACGATGATGTCGACGGCGGAACCGACTTGCGCTCGCAGCGCGTGCAGGGGCAGACCGACGTCGCTCATCAACGCCATGGTCTCCAGTCGGCTCATCGCGTCGATCGGATAGCTCGCGTGGACGGTGGACAGGCAACCGCCGTGGCCCGACGTCATCGCCTGCACGAGGTCGAGCGCCTCGCCGCCGCGGATCTCTCCGACCACGATTCGGTCGGGACGCATGCGGAGCGTCGCCTTGAACAGATCGCGGATGGTCACCGCCCCGCGCCCGCGGGCGTCGGGGGGCCTGGCTTCGAGCTGCACGACGTGGGGCTTCTGGAGCTGAAGCTCACGCGAGTCCTCGATGACCACGATCCGTTCGCCGTCGTCGACGAAGGACGAGAGCACGTTGAGCAGGGAGGTCTTTCCCGACCCCGTCCCACCGGCGACGAGGATGTTCTGCTTGCAGCCGACGAGCGCGCGCAGCAGCTGCGCCGCGTCCTCGGTGAGCGACCCGAACGCGATGAGGCGGTCGATCGTGAGCGTCTCGCGGAAGAAACGCCGGATGGCGACGCTGGGGCCGTCGGGGCTCGCGGGCGGCAGGATCGCCTCGACGCGGGAGCCGTCGGGCAGTCGGGCCTCGAGGATCGGACGCTCCTCGTCGACCGTGCGCCCGACGTACTGCGCGAGGTTGCGGATGGCAGCGAGCAGGGCCTCGTGACTGGCGAATCGCGCCTCGGTGCGGTGCAGCCGCCCGGCCCGCTCGATCCAGACCTCGAACGGTCCGTTGATCATGACCTCGCTCACCGAGGGGTCCTCCAGATACGCTCGGACGGGCTCGAAGAACCCGAGCAGGGTCTGCTCGAAGACCTCGCGCGGGATCAAGGCGCGCCCTCCGCGTGGGACGGTTCCGTCGGGACCTGCTGCACGGGCCTGGGGCCGAGCGCCTGGATGGCTGCGACAGCCTCGGCGGCGTGCGGTCCCTGCGGCGCGAGCTCGAGATATCGCTCGAAGTGGTGGCGCGCGCGTTCGAGGTCCGCGGCGTGATCGCGGAGCACGACGGCGAGCAGATAGTGGCCCTCGGGCCGATCGGGTACCTGTGCGACCACGCGTTCCAGCTCTACCCGGGCGCGTTGCGGTCGGTCGAGCCCCAGATGGATGGAGGCGACGACGAGCCGAAGCGCCCAATCGTGCGGGTTGCGCTCGAGGTGGGGCGTCGCGTAGTCGAGCGCGGCCCGCAGTCGCGAGGCGGCGATGCACACCCGCAGCAGAACGGGCAGCACGCGCTCGGGGGGCTCGCCTCGCTGCATGGCCGCCACCAGGTACTGCTCGGCGCGCACGAGGTCGCCGCGGCTCGCGAGCGCGACGCCGCGGCGCAACAGCTCACGGCCGTCCAGGTGCATCACCGGATCGGCGGGCGGCGGGGTCGGCTCTCGGGTCGCAGCCGGTCCGCATCCGAGCAGGCATGCGCCCACTGCGGCCGCACGCAGCACGGCCAACCGTCGCTGCGCCGTGCGCGAAGAGGTCGTCGGGCGGACCAACCACGGGTCGACCTGCGTGCGAGGCGGACACGGGGTGGCTTCGGCGCGGTGCGGCGTCGTCATTGCGACTCGCCCCGGAGCGACTCGTCGGCGAGCAGTTGCAGCTGCCGGCCGAGCACGGCGATCCAGCTCGCGTAGGGATCGTCATGACGGTGCTCGAGCAGCGCCTCCAGCGCCCGGGCCCCCCTGCGCCCCGCGGCGCGGCCGCCGCGCGCGCGCGCGCGCCCGCGCCGCAGCCGGTGCGTGCGGTAGTCCTCTTCGATGCGGGTCGCCATCACCGCGCGCTCGCGTCGCATGCGCTCGGCGTCGGCAGGCTGACCGGCGGCCTCGAAGCACGCCGCCGCGGTCGCGTACAAGTCGACCGCCATAATTCCGTCCTGGGCGTCGAACGGATAGCGGTCGGCGCGGTGACTCGCGCTCTCGGCGAGCTCGACGGCGCGAGCGAGGGCGAGACTTCCCGACTCAGGGCAGCGTGCTTCGGGGGCAAACAGCGAGGGCGGGGGGGCATCCGGACCCTCGGCCAGGTCCATCTCGGGGTCCGAGAGCAACAACCACGCGGCGAGCGGCAGCGCCACGAAGCCGAGGAAGAGCACCGGGCTCGTGCGGCGCCCGGCGGCTTGGGCGCGGTCGCGCGCCGCAGTCGGCCGGTCCGTCAGCAACAGGCGGAGCGTGCCGACGTGCACCTCGCTGCCCCACGGCACCATGCCTGCGTGCAGCGGTTTGCCTGCGAGCGTCACGGGAGGAAGGGCACCCTCGGCCACCGAGACCCAGCAGCCTTCCGCGCGCGGCGCCAGCAGCATGTGCTCGGGCAGCAGCTCCTCGCAGTTGACGAGGGGAATCCCCGCCGCGGGCGAGCGTCCGAGTGTGGCCTGCTCTCCCTCGATGCGATGCCGCTCGGAGCTTCCGTCCGCGCGGTAGACGACGACCCACGCCTCCACGTCAGAACCCGCTCTTCATGCCGCGCAGGATGAAAGGCCCGAGTAGCAGCAGCACGATGGCCGCGAAGATGAGCATCAGCGGCCCCATCATCATTACGCCTGCGCGGGCCGCGTTTTCCTCGGCCGCGACCGAGCGGCGCATGCGGAGCATGCCCGCCTGAATCCGCAGCACTTCGGCGAGCGGATTGCCCTTTTCCTCGGCCTGTACGACGGCGCCCACGAAGTCGCGCACGGCCTCCGTCGGCGCGCGCACGGAGAAGCTCTCCAAAGCCTGTCGTCGGGTGCGGCCGACCTCGAGCTCCTGCAGGATCCGGCCGAACTCCTCGACGAGCGGGTGGTCCTTGCGCGGCGCCTTGTCGACGTACTGCCGCAGCGAGCCCGGGAAGTCGAGACCGGCCCCCATGCACAGTGCGACGAGGTCGATCGCGGCGGGCAGACTCCGGTTGATGGCCTTGAAGCGGTCCTGGATCTCGCCCGACAGACGCGTCGTCGGCAGCGTTGCGCCGATCCCGGCAAAGAGCACGGCGACGATCGGCCCCATCTCGAGCAAGTGGGCCCCCACAAGGCCAACGGCGCCCATCGCCGCGGCCGACAGCACGCAGAGCGCGAGCAACTCGTCGGCGCTCAGTCCGAGCCAGTCGCCGCCATGCACGAGTTGCTGGTCGAATCGCCTCCGCAGCCCGTGCAGGGGCAGTCGCGACATCCAGGCTGCGACGAGCCGGACGAGAGGCTCGATGGACGCGAACAAACCGCCCGCCGCGAGGGCGGCGCGGCGCTTGACGCCCCGGTTGCCGGTGCGGGGCGCCTCGACCGGCGGCGTCTTGGCGGCCGTGTAGGTCCCGATCAGAAGCCCGAGCACGACGCACGCGATGCCGGCCCAACCGATGGCCTGCGTGGGGGTCATACGTCCACCGCCAGGATCTTGCGGGCCGCCGCGATTGCGCCGACCCAGAGCAACGTCGCGACGGCGATGATGCCCCAGCCCGCAGGCGTGTCCGTCAGTGGCCGCAGCCACATGGGATCGATGGCGTGGATGGCACCGAGCAGCAGGAAGGGGATGGCCCCGAGCACCCAGGCTTGCGACTTGCCTTCCGCCGTCTTGGTACGGACGACGCCCTCCAGGCGGGCCATTTCACGTAACGTGGCGGCGCTCTCCTCAAGCACCCGGGGCAGATCGCCTCCGGTCTGGCGCGCGACGAGCAGCGTGGCCAGCGCGCTCGAGACGGTCGGAGAGCCCACGCGGGCGCTGGTCTCCAGCAGCGCCGCGTCCAGCGGCGTGCCGAGCTGGACCTGCTTCAGAAGCAGGTCCAGCTCCTGTTGTATCGGGGGGCGGACGATGCGCGCGCTGGCGGCGATCGCCTCGCCGAGCGAAGGGGTCGCCTTGAGGGCGTTGGCGAGCAGCAGCAGCCACGTGTCGAGCTGTCGCTCCAGCTCGGTGATGCGCTGGTCGCGACGCCGCCGCAGCGTCGCCCAGGGAGCGAGCGCGACGAGCACGGCGGCGACGAGCAGCAGCACCTCCTCGAGCAGCGCGGCCGCGACGAGAAGCGCGGTCAGGAGCAGCAGTTGCATCCGCGCGATGCGGGCGCCGCTCGTCGCGAGGAACAGGAAGCGGCACTCAGCCTCGAGCGCCGCCTCGTAGCGCGCCCACATCCGCCGGAGCCAGCCCTCGGGGCTGTAGGCGAGCAGCGCGAGCCCGGCCGAGGCTCCCACGACGAGCAGGCCAATGCCGAGGTACGCCATCCAGACGGGCGGCATCTGCCCGGTGATCGCCCCCGTCAGCACGTTCCGCTCCGGGTGGCGCGTCCGCGGTCGGCCGATGCGGCGATCACAGGTAATCTCCCCGGCGCACCAGGCCGTGCTTGATGAAGTCGTCGAGGAACGTCGGCAGGTAGCCCGTCGCGCGGTGCTCGCCCTCGACCCGGCCGTCGGGGCCAGTGCCGGTGCGCGCGAAGACGAAGATGTCCCGCGTCCGCACCTCGCCGTGCTCGTCGATGCCGTCGACCTCGCTGATCGCGGTGATGCGGCGACTTCCGTCCGACAGCCGCGTCTGCTGCACGATCAGATGCACGCTGGCGGCGATCTGCTCGCGGATGGCGCGCGACGGCAGGTCGATTCCGCTCATCAGCGCCAGCGTTTCCAGGCGTGCGATGGCTTCGGCGGGGCTGTTGGCGTGGGTGGTCGTCATCGAGCCCTCGTGGCCCGTGTTCATCGCCTGCAGCATGTCGAGGGCCTCGCCGCCGCGGCACTCGCCGACGACGATCCGGTCGGGGCGCATGCGCAGCGCGTTGCGCACCAGGTCGCGGATGGTGACCTCGCCGCGACCCTCCATGTTCGGGGGACGCGATTCGAGCGAGACGACGTGCGGCTGCCGCAGGCGCAGCTCGGCGGCGTCCTCGATCGTGACGATCCGCTCGTGCTCGGGGATGAAGGAGGAGAGCACGTTGAGCAGGGTCGTCTTGCCCGAGCCGGTACCGCCGCTGATGACGATGTTCTTGCGGCATGCGACCGATCGCGCGAGGAACTTCGCCATGCGTTCGGTCAGTGCGCCGTAGCGGATGAGATCGTCGATGGTCAGCGGCGTCTTCTTGAACTTGCGGATCGTGATGCACGGACCGCGCAGCGCCAGCGGAGGAATGACGGCGTTGACCCGCGAGCCGTCCTTGAGGCGCGCGTCGACCAGCGGGGTCGACTCGTCGATGCGGCGTCCGAGCGGGGTGACGATCCGCTCGATGCACGCGCGCACCGCGTCGTCGTCCGTGAAGCGCAGATCCGTACGCTCGATCCGGCCCTCTCGCTCGATGAAGATCGTCTGCGGGTCGACCACCATGATCTCCGAGACCGTATCGTCGGCGAGCAGCACCTCGAGCGGACCGAGCCCGAGCGCCTCGTGCGTAAGCTCCTCGACCAACGCCGCGAGGTCCGTGCCGGCGGGCAGCTCGACCTGTCGGCAGATGCGCGTCAGCGCCTCGCGCACGCGCGGGCGCATCAGTCGCTCGTCCATCTTGCTGCGGTCGAGCGAGGCGAGATCGAGGTGGTCGAGCAGCGCGCGGTGGATGCGGCGTCGCGTCGCGACGTCGACCGCGGCGGTTCCGCTCTGACCGTACTTCGACGAGCGCGCGGCGCCCTGGGGCGTCGCCGAGGTCGTCGCGACCGGGCCGGCGGTCGCCTCCGGCACGTGGGTTGGTTCGAGACCGGAATGCGTCGCGCCGGAGCGGGCCGGGCCACGGGGCGGTCGGACGAGACCGGGACGCGCGACGGGAGAAGACGGCTCGACGGTCGGGGGCAGCACGCGGAGCAGGTATGGGCCGACGCGGAACGGAACGTCGTAGCCGACGAGCACGGTCGCGTTGTGCACGCGCTGCTGCTGGGGGCCGACGAACGTGCCGTTGGCGCTCCGATCGGTCAGGCGGATGCGCCCGGAGGGGTCGGGCTCGAGCGCGACGTGTCGCCGCGAGACGTCCGGGCTCGGAAGCACGACGTGGCAGCCGGCGTCGCGCCCCACGTACAGCGGGCCACCGCTGAGCGGAACCTGCATGCGCTCGACGCTGCCGTCGCCCAGCTCGACGGCGATGAGCAGGCTCTCCTGGGCCACCGCCGGTTGCACGCGATCAGTCCTCCTGGCCGCGATTGCGCCGGCGCGCGCGCGGGGCGCGTGAATCGGGGTGGGCCGTGGAGGGTACGAGCTCCGTCGTCGGCATCAGCACCAGCTCGTCCAGGCCTCCGGCGTAGTCCCAGTACACGCGCATCGCTTCCTCGATGCGCTGGCGCGCCTGCAGCGAGGCGACGTCGACGACGCTCGGCACGATGAACAGGACGTTCTGCCGGGCCTCGCGCCGCCCCGCGTGGGTGCCGAAGAGGATGCCGACGATGGGAATCTGCGACAGGCCCGGCAGCCCAGCCCGCGAGGCGCCCGCCGTGTCGGCGACCAGGCCGCCGAGCATGACCGCCTGGCCCATCTCGAGGTTCACGAGTGTTCGGACTTCGTTGAGGATCCGACCAGGGATTCCCGTGCCCCGGTCGTCGGACAGGTCGGAGACGCGGGCCACGATGCGCAGCTCGACCCGTCCCGAGTCCCGGTCGTAGCGCGGCAGCACTTCCACGCGGCTGCCGAACTCGATCGTGCGGATCTCGCCGGAGAGCGCGCCCTCGACCGCCACGTTGATCTCTCCGCCGCTCTCGAACGCGGCCTCGCTCTCGTTGGCCGTGACGACGGTCGCGTGGCGCAGGACACGGGCCCAACCACTGGCCTCGAGCAGATCGATGCGCGGCAGGACTTGACCGGTGACCACCGCCTGCGCGTTCGCGAACCGGGGGCCGAGCAAGTCGTAGGTGGCGCTCAGCCGGAACGCTTCGCCCCCGATGCTCGCGGGCCAGCCGACGCCGATTTGGTAGCCATGGGTTTCGTCGAGCTGGAGGAAGAAGAAGTCGAGGCGGATGTTGTCGCGCTCGCCGACGCCGGACTGACTCGGCTGGTCCGCCGCGCGTACGGTGACGCGGTAGAGGACCTGCGAGCCATCATTGCGGATGAGCAGCAGCGTGGTCTGCCCGGGGCGCAGGGCGACGAGGATGAAACGGCTGCCGTCGGTGGCCACCCGCACGTCGATGATGCCCGGCGTTCCCTCCGAGTAGTTGCGGATGCCCTCGGCCGGGATGCTGGTCTGCTCGCCCACGAGCAACTCGATCGATCGGTTCTCGGTCCGCTGCGCCGAAGCGGTCGCGGCGCCGCACGCCGCAACCATCCACAGGGCAGCGACGTGCGCGCTACTGCAGGCGCGTCGGCAGCTGGGGCTGAACGGGGCTCGTCGGTTCACGGGAGGGCTCCCTTCGTTGCAACCGGGCTCGTCGTTCCGGCTCGAGCAGGTCGTTGCGCGTAGTCTCCGGCAGGGCCTCGACCACCGCGATGTCGTCGGGGTTGCGGAGCGACAACGTGATCCGGCCCGTCTGCTGCGCGTAGGCGAGCACGGAGGCCTGCTCGACCGTCACGCCGAGGGCGATCTCGTTGAAGCGTTGTTCTTCGCGGCGCGCGTGGCTCTGCGCAGGCGACCCGGTGTCCCGCCCCACGGCGAGAACCAGGGCGTTTTGCAGCAGGAGCATCGTCACCGTTTCTCCAGCGCCCCCCTCGCCGCGTGTCGTGGTCAGCAGGACGTCGACCCGGTCACCCGGGCGCAGAAGGCCGCCGAACGCGCTCGTCGAGTCCGCGCGCACGGTGACCGCGCGGAACCCTTGGCGGACGAGCGCGGACAGATCCCGGCGCGCTTCCGACGTCGTCGCCAGATCGCTCCAGAGCAGCGACTCGTTTGCCTTGACGCCCATCGACACCCGCACGCCCACGATGCGGTCCACCTCGGAGGCGCGGATGTGGCGGTCCTCGACGTAGCGCGACGGAATGTGGTGGACGCCCAGCATCTCGCGCGTGATGGCGGCGCCGAGCGGGATGTCCTCCGCGGCCATCAGGACCGCGACCGGAGGCCCTCCGCTCGCCTCCTGCTCGAAGCGCCGCACGTACAGCCACAGCAGCGCGAAACCGATCGTCGCGGTCACGGCCGCCGCAAGCAGCGCTTTGACGTTCATGGGGCCCACTCTCCGGCCACGGGCGAGCGACATCGTAGCGGAAATCGTGGTGGCTCGGGACGTCGAACGGCCCGACGCGGCCTCGGCGACGGCCCGAACGCCTGACCGTGGGCGTCGCGTCTCTCGGGGTCGGGCCCAGACTCGGGTTCGGGCTCGGAGTCCGACTCGGTCTCGGTCTCAGGCTCGGGCTCGGGGCTGGACTCGGACGCGGACTCGGACGCGGACTCGGACTCGGACTCGGGCTCGGACTCAGCCCCGGACTTGGTCTCGGACTCGGTCTCGGTCTCGGGGTC
>JANWZI010000088.1 GCA_025054695.1 Myxococcota bacterium
CGTGCACGAGCAGCGCCCGCGCGACGTGATAGAAGCCGTCGACCGAGCTGTCGTGCAGCCCCTCGGCGAGCGCGCGCGCCACCGCGAGCAGGTCCTGCAAGCCGACGGGAACGCCGCGGGCCCGCAGCGCGGAGACGAAGGGCACGAGCAGTCCGGCGGCCACGGTCGCGCCCTCAGCTTCGCCAGCGCCGGCCGCCGGCCAGCGCGTCGGCGAAGGCTTCGAGGTCCTGCTCGCGTTTGAGCAACGCGCCGAGGAACGGCAGCTTCGAGGACAGCTCGACCGACGCGATCCCGGCCGCGCGCAGCACCCCGATCCAGTCCACCAGCTCGCTCGTGCTCGGCCGCTTGCGGAGCCGCTGCATGTCGCGGATGGCGTAGAACGCGTCGAGCGCCTGCTCGACGAGGCGATCGTCGAGACCCGGGTGGTGCACCTCGACGATGCGGCGCATGCGCTCGCGGTCCGGAAACGCGAGGAAATGGAAGACGCACCGTCGAAGGAACGCGTCGGGCAGCTCCTTTTCGGCGTTGCTCGTTATCACTACGACGGGGCGGTGTCGCGCGACGACCTGCCGTCCCGTCTCCAGGATCGTGAACTGCATCCGGTCCAGCTCGTGCAGCAGATCGTTGGGGAACTCGATGTCCGCCTTGTCGATCTCGTCGATGAGCAAGACGACGCGCTCGGGAGATGCGAAGGCTTGGCCGAGGGGGCCGAGCCGGATGTAGCGCTCGATGTCGCGCACGTCGCCGTCGCCGAAACGCGAGTCGTACAGCCGCTGGACCGTGTCGTAGACGTACAGCCCGTCCTGCGCGCGGCTCGTCGACTTGACGTGCCAGCGCAGCAGCGGCGCACCGAGCGCTTCGGCGATGGCCTCGGCGAGCCGCGTCTTGCCCGTGCCCGGCTCCCCGCGCACGAGCAGCGGTCGCTCGAGCACGAGCGCGCAGTCGACGGCCGCCTCGAGCGCTTCGTCGGTCAGGTACGTGGGCGTGCCGCGGAAGCGGAAACGGTCGAGCGGCGAGGACATCCGCGCGGAGCCTACGGCTGCGCCGCCGCGCACGCCAATCGCTGAATGAGCACGCACAGCGGAGGCCGGGTTGGTTGATCGCGGTTCCGACGCGGGCTTGAATTCGGTCTCGGCCTCGGTCTCGGTCTCCGTCTCGGCCTCGGACTCGGACTCGGGCTCGGCCTCGGGCTCGGACTCGGACTCGGAGTCGGACTCGGAGTCGGCCTCCGACTCGGTGTCGGCCTCGGGCTCGCAACACGCCGCGGCCACGTCGACCCAAATGACGCGGCTGTCAGTCGGGGATGGACACCGTGCGCGCCAGATCGGGCGCCGTCCGCTCGATGCAACGCCGCAACGGCTGCCCGCAATCGACGCCGGCACACGCCAGGGCCGGCTCGGGCAGCGTGGACCACGGCGGCTCGCGGCAGCTGCGCTCGCAGTCGGTGGCCCACGGCGGCGTGGGGCGTCCGAGCCGCTCCGCGCACCACGCGAGGCGGTGGCACAGCCCCTCGCACAGGGGCGGGAAGACGGGCACGTCGGAAGCACGCATGCTGCGCAGCACCTCGTCGAGCGTGCAGCGGGCGAAGGCGGGGCCGCACGGTTGGTCCGCGCACGCCCATAGTGCCTCGGGGGCTGCCGCGTGCACGCCGCCCGGCAGGCAATCGCGCGCGCAGTCCCGCGTGGGGCGATTCTCACGAGCCGCGCATTCGTTGGCGCGCTCGCAGAAGCGCAAACAGCGGGGATCGGCGACGGCCGTGGCGGAGGAGGGTGGCGGTAGCCCACGGACGGCGGCCGGTTGCGGCGATTCGGACGGCGCGTTGCCGGGTGTCGAAGGGCTCGGTGCGGTCGCGACCGGCTCGTTGTCGCCGCACCGCCGGGCACACGACGAACCGGTCGCCACCCAGACGACGCACAGAGCGAACGAGCGGCACGGGCCCGGAGGCGGCGCGAGTCGGCGCATCCGTGGCCCCACGCTACTCGCCTTGCTACAACGCCGTCGATGCGGCCGCAACCGTTTCGCAGGGCCGCGTCGTGGCCCGCGTTGCTCGTCGCGATGGCCTGGCCCGTGCTGACGGCGGCCTGGTGCGCGTCGCTCGGCCACACGGAGTCGGGCCGGCACGCGGAGCGCCCACCGCCGGACCTGCGCGTGTTCGTCCTGACGGACGTGCACGGGTATCTGGAGCCGTGCGGTTGCACGAGCCGGCCGCTGGGGGGCGTCGATCGGCTCGCGGCGCGTCTGCGAGCGCGGACTGCGGACGGCCGACCGTGGCTGCTGGTCGCGGCGGGGGATCTGTTGTTCGAGCGACACGGTCACTCCGAGCACGCACGCGTGCAAGAACGGATGCAGGCCGAGACGTTCGTCGACGTGATGAACCGGATCGGTCTGCTCGCCGCGGCGCCGGGGCGCTCGGACCTCGATGCGGATCGTACGGAGCTCGCTGCCCTCGTTTCGCGCGCGCGCTTCGCGTTGCTCGGCGCCGGCGTCGCTTCGAGCGATGGCGAGCTTGGGCTGCTGCGGCCGCACCTCGTGCACGACGTCGGTGGCGTGCGCGTGGGCCTGTTGGGCCTTGTGCGGGTGCCCGACGGGTCGAGCACGTCGGGCGACCCGAACCAGCGGCTGCTCGAGGCCGCGCGTGCATCGGTGCGCGCGGTGCGCGAGGCGGGGGCCCAGATCGTGATCGCGCTCGCGAGCGTCGACCGGCGCCTGGTACGGCGGGTCGTCTCGGAGCTCGACGGTGTCGACCTCGTCGTGCAGGGGGGCCTCGACCGAGCCGAGCCGCTTCCGCCCTCGGAGGCGGGAGCAGCGCACATCCTGCACGCGGGCCGCCACGGCCAGCGGTTGCTCGTCGTCGAGGTGTGGCGTTCTGCACGCGGGGCCGGCCTGCGCGACGTCAGCGCGTGGACCCGCCAGGTGCGGCTTCGTCGACTGCGCGACGAGATGGCGGACCTCGAGGTGCGGATCGCGCGGTGGCGCGCGCAGGGACGGGGTGCCCATCCGGACGTGCGCGCCCAACAAGCTCGTCTCGATCGGCTGCGCCTCGAAGCAGCGAGCTCGACGCATGGGCCCGTGCCCGCGCTCGGCGGTGTCTTCGACGCATGGGTCGAGGAGTTGGAGCCGGACGCGGAACGGGACCCGGAGATTCGCGGCCTGATGATCGATCTGGCGCGGCGGATCAACGAGCACAATCGCCACGCGCTCGCGCACCTGCGGCCGCCGCCAGTGCCCAATGGGCAACCACGATACCTGGGGTCGGAGTCGTGTGGGTCCTGTCACGAGCCCGCGTACCGGTGGTGGCGCAGCACGCCGCACGGGCGCGCGTACGCGACGCTCGTTTCGCGGCACAAGCAGTACAATCTGCACTGCGTGGGCTGCCACGTCACGGGGTACGGACGGCCGGGCGGCGCGACGGTGACGCACAATCTGGACGGCGCCCTGGTCGATGTGGGCTGCGAATCCTGTCACGGCCCGGGCAGCGCGCATGCGCAGCAGCCCGAGCGAGCCGGCCTCGTCGCGCGCGACGCCCCCGAGGCGCTCTGCGTCGAGTGCCACAACCCGGAGCACAGCGATCGCTTCCACTACGGCGTGTATCGCTCGATGCTCATCGTGCCCGGTCACGGCCGGCCGCTCGTCGCCGCCCGATGATCCTCGTCCGCGTCGCGCTTCCCGCGGCGATCGTGTTCGCGGGCTGCGGTGCGTCCGCGAGCGAAGCGCAGGGTCGTGCGCCGGCGCGCCACCTCCGGTTTTTTTTAGGTTGGGCCACGTACTACGACGATTCGCTCGCCGGACGGCGCACCGCGAGCGGCGAGCGCTACGATCCGGCCGCGTTGACGGCGGCGCATCGCACGCTTCCCTTCGGGACACGCCTGCGCGTTACGCGGATCGACACGGGCGCATCGGTCGAGGTGCGGGTCAACGACCGGGGCCCGTACGGGCGGAACCGGCGCGGGCGCGGACCACGCGTACTGGACCTGTCGCGCGCGGCCATGGAGCGGCTGGACGGGATTGCCGCCGGGGTCGTGAGGGTGCGCGTCGAGGTGCTGGACGTCGGACCGCGGAGTCTTCCGGTACGGGGCAGGCCGGGTTCTCGGCGCTGAGCGCGGCCAAGCGTGCGGGAGGATCCGGCACGGGCTTGCCGGCTCATGTTTGAGACCGCACTCGGAGTCCGAGCCCGAGCCGGAGCCCGAGACCGACTCGGAGTCCGAGTCTGAGGTTGCCGCTGCGTCAGGGGCAACGTGCTCGCAGGCAGGCCTCGACCTCCTCGCGGCACTCGCGCATCACGCAGGACAGATCGCGGCACGTGAGGAACTGATCGACCGCGCAGTCGAGGAACTGGTCGATCAGGAACTGCACGTCCGGGCAAGCGCGGGCGACGCAGGTGCTGATGCACGTTAGCGAGAATCGCGGCCGACCGCCCATCCCGCCGCCGAAATCGAAGCAGCCCAGCACGCACGTGAGGACTTCAGCGCAGGTCACGGTACGGCACGGGCCGCAATCCGCCGGACAGTTGACGCACGACTCGAACCCTCCGCCGGTCTCGCAGCGCATGTTGCCGCAGAACGAACACGTCCCGCAGTCGCGCGGACAGCTCGAGCAGTTTTCGGTCCCGTCGCACCGACCGTTGCCGCACCCCGAGCACAGCCCGCAGTCGGCGGGGCAGGTGGAGCAGTTCTCGGTGCGCGACTCGCACATGCCGTTGCCGCACCCCGGGCACGGTCCGCAGTCGGGCTGGCACGTCAGGCAATCCTCACCGTGCGCCGCCTCGCAGAAGCCGTTCTCGCAGCGCGCGCAGATACCGCAGTCGCCCGGGCATGACAGGCACGTCTCGGTCGGCTCGCAGCGCCGATTGCCGCACGTCTCGCACAGCCCGCAGTCGGAGGGGCACGTCGAGCAACTCTCGCTCGCGCTGCAAGTGCCATCGGGACAGCGCTCGCACAGCCCGCAGTCCTCCGGGCAGCGCGCGCAGGTCTCGCCCGGGTCGCACACGCCGTTGCGGCACTCGCTGCACCGACCGCAGTCCGCCGGACAGCTCGAGCACGTCTCGTCGGCGCCGCACGTTCCGTCGGGACAGGTGGGGCACAGGCCGCAGTCCTCGGGGCACGTGGAACAGGTCTCGCCGCGGTCGCACGCGCCGCTCGGGCAGCTCGGGCACAGCCCGCAGTCCGACGGGCAACTCGCGCAGTCCTCGTCGGGGGCGCACACCCCGTCCGGGCACCCTCCGCAGATCCCGCAGTCGTCGGGGCACGTGCTGCAGGTTTCGGTGCTCTCGCAGATCCCGTTGGGACAGCTTCCGCAGATCCCGCAATCGTCGGGGCAGCTGGTGCAGTCCTCGTCGGTGGTGCAAACGCCGTCGCCGCATCCCGGGCAGCTCCCGCAGTCCTCGGGGCACGTCGAGCAGTCTTCTCCGGCTTCGCAGAAGCCGTCGTTGTTGCACGCGAGCGGCGCGTCGATCCCTGCCTCGGCCGCGTCGCTCGCGTCGAACGACCCTGCGTCGGCTGGGGGGGGTCCGACGACCAGATAGCTACGGCCACAGCCGGCGAGCGCGAGCAGGAAGGCGAGCACGATGAATCGATGGAGGGCGGCGGACATAAAGGTGACTCCCGACGCGCGCCGTGAACGCGCCCGCGCAAGGTAGCAGAATGCCGCGGTTGAGAGCCACGAGACGACCTCGGTAGCTCACCGGCTCGCTGTCGTGCTCGGCTGCGCGCCGCGCGCGTTCGGTCTCCGACTCGGGCTCTGTCTCGGTCTCGGACACGGACTCGGTCTCGGTCCCGGACTTGGACTCGGGCTCGGGCTCGGACTCAGGCTCCGACTCGGACTCGGGCTCGGTCTCGGACTTGGGCTCGGGCACTGGTAGCCCCCGACCTCTTTTCCGTTCGCAACCCCGCTTCACTCCGAGCGGACGGCGCCCGTCCGCCGGCGCGACAGCGCAGCACGCACTTCGCCGAGCTCGGGCGAGCGCAGCAATCTTGCGGTTACCGTGAACGCGACGAGCGCCACGATCGCGGTACCTAGCGCCACGAGCCAGTTGCGCGGCTCGTTGCCGCCCGCTGGCCAGTCTCCGAGTCGGGCGAGCGACGAGGCGCTGGTCACCGCGACGGCCGCCGCAACGGCCGTTCGCGCGATGCTCCGGGCCACGGTGCGCCGCGTCTCGGCCGAGATCCGCACGTGCGTGCGGACCATCGCGACCAGCGCGATCATTTGCGCCAGGCCGCCCACGACGGTTCCGACCGCGATGGCGAGGTGACCGAGCGAGGAGAGCAAGGAGACCGAGACGAGCGCGAACACGATCAAGTTGAGGAACGTGGCCCGGACGGGGCGACGCGTGTCGCCGTGCGCGTGGAAGACGGGGACGAGATTGCGCGCGATCGCGATGGGCCAGACACCGAGCCCCATCACCGCGAGCGAGCGCGCCGTCTGTTCGATCGCGTGCGCGTCGAACCGGCCGCGCCCGAACAACACGGCCACCACGGGCTCGGCCAGCGCGGTCGCGAGCAGCGCGCAGGGCAGGGCGAGGAACGTCGTCAACCGCACCGCGTCGGCGGCGGTGCGTTCGACGGCTTGCGCGCGGCCATGGGCCACGTGCTCCGAGAGGACCGGGAGCGAGGCGGTGGCGACCGCGAGCGCGAGCATGCCCTGGGGAATCTCGACCACGCGCTGGCCGTAGTAGAGCCAGCTTTGACTGCCCTCGGGCAGGTACGAGGCGAACAGTCGCGACAGCAGGACGTTGAGCTGATAGACCCCCGCGCCGAGCGCGACGGGGACGAGCAACCCGAAGGCACGGCGTACATCGGAGTCCCATGCGAAGCGTGGTGGGTCGAGCACGCCGGCGCGATGCAGCGCGGGGAGCTGGACGAGCACGTGGGCCAGGCCTCCGGCGAGGGTTCCGAGCGCGAGCGCACCCGCCTCGGGCAAGCCGAGATCGGTCGCCGGGGCGCTCAGCAGCCAGGGCGAGGCGATGAGCGCGGCGTTGAGCAGCGCCGGCGCGGCGGCCGGAAGGGCGAAGCGGCCGCACGCCTGCAGCGCGCCGGCGTGCATCGCCGCGATGCCCACGAGCAGCAGATAGGGGAAGACGACACGCAGGAGCTCGACCGTCGCCGCGAACCGGACCGGTTCGTAACCGCCCGCGAAGAGCACGACGAGCGGCTCGGCGAGCGCGATGCCGGCGGCACACGTCGCTGCGAGCACGAGGAGCATCGCGCCGGTGGCGCGCGCGTGGAACCGACGCGCGGCCGCATGGCCGCGTGTCTCGCGCAATTTCGTGAAGGTGGGAACGATCGCCGCCGAAACGGCCCCCTCGGCGAGCAGCGAGCGCAGCGTGTTGGGGATCGTGAACGCGACGAAGAACGCGTCGGTCGCGACCGCAGGAAACGACGCGGCGATGACCGCGTCGCGCACGGCGCCCAGCAGTCGGCTACCGGCCGTGCCGAGCGCCGTGGCGCCGGCTCCGCGCGTCAGACGCTGCGCGCCACGTCCTGCATCCGTCACCGGCGCGAGCATTTCGCCGACCCGCCGCTGCGTCCAACAAAGCGGCGCTTGTCCCCGACGGGCTGGCGCCTACGATGCGAGCGTGATCGAGCCCGTCCTGGTGCCGCCGCCGACGCGCGGGCGCACCTCGGTCGCGCGCGTGGTCGACGACTGGTACCCGGTCGCTTCCAGCCGTGCGCTCGGGCGTCGTCCGCTCGGCGTGACGCTCCTCGGCAGCCCGCTCGTGCTGTTCCGCGACGACGGGGGCCGTCCGCATGCCCTGCTCGACCGTTGCCCCCATCGCAACGCGCCGCTTTCGGCCGGGGTGCGCGTCGGCGAGACGATCCGCTGCCCGTATCACGGCTGGCGTTTCGACGGGAAGGGAGAGTGTCGGGAAGTGCCCGGCCTGGTGGGGGAGGCGCCGGAGCATCGCGGGCGGCGCGTCCCGGCATTCGCGACGCGCGAGCAAGACGGGCTCGTGTGGGTGTGGGGGCAACCCGATTCCGTCCCCGCGCGCGAGCCGTTCCGCTTCCCGTGGATCGGGGAGCGGGGCTACACGACGGTGCGCGCACGGCTCGAGGTGCGCGCCTCTCTGCACGCGGTGGCCGAAAATGCGCTCGATGTGCCGCACACGGCCTTTCTGCACGCCGGGCTGTTCCGCCGTCCGGATCGTCCCCGGCAGCGCCTGCGCGTCACCGTGCGTCGGTGGCACGACCGCGTCGAGGCCGAATACACGGGCGAGGCGCGTCCCAGTGGCTGGCTCGGCCGTCTGCTCGCGCCGCGCGGAGGAGTCGTCGAGCACTGGGATCGCTTCTTCCTGCCCGGGATTGTTCAGGTCGAGTACCGCCTCGGTCGCGCGCACCTGTGTGTCACCGCGGCGCTCAGTCCCGTGACCGATTTCCACACGCGGCTGTTCGCGGCGGCCTCGTTTCGACTACCGTGGTTGCCGGGCTGGCTGGTCGCGCTGGTGGTGCGTCCGATCGCGCTGCGCGTGTTCCGTCAGGACGCGGCGTTGCTCGAACGCCAGCGGGCGGTCGTCGAACGGTTCGGCGGCGAGCATTTCGTTTCGACGGATCTGGACGTGCTCGGGCCGGCTATCCTGCACCTGTTGCGCGACGCGGAACGCGGGCACCGAGGTGCCATCGACCGGCCCGTGGAGAAATCGGTCGAGATGCTCGTCTGACCGCGGGGGTTCGGGTTTCGGTCTCGGACTCGGGTTCGGGCTCCGACTCGGATTCGGACTCCGACTCGGTCTCGGTCTCGGCTTAGGCTCGGAATCGGAATCGGGGTCCGACTCGGTCCCGGTCTCGGACGCCGACTCGGGCTCCGCCTCGGTCTCGGCCTCGGTCGCGGGCCGTACGCCCTCAAGGAGTTCGAGCCTGCGTCCGATTCTACAGGGCGTGAGCGGGGCAGCCGCTTCGGATGCGTCCGCGCCCGGGGCAACGGCGGGGCGGGCCGAACCACATACCCGAGGTACGATCCTGCTCGTCGACGACGACTCGGTGCTCTTGCGCGCGTACCGGCGTGCGCTCGAGGGGGCCGGCTACGAAGTGATGTGTGCGGTGACCGGCCAGGAAGCGCTCGAGTGCCTGCGGACCGCGGCGGTGGACGCGATCCTCACGGACATCCTCATGCCGGGCATGGACGGAGTGGAGTTGCTACGCGAGGTCAAGCGAACGCACCCGGACCTCGCGGTGGTGTTGACCACGGGTGGGCCGACCGTCGAGACGGCGATTGCGGCGCTCGACCACGGCGCGTTCCGCTATCTCGTCAAGCCGGTCGAAGCGAGAGTGCTCGTGGAGGTTCTGGGACGCGCGGTGAAATTGTCGAGACTGGCTGCGGTCAAACGCGAAGCGCTCGCGTTGCTCGACGAGCGCGACGCGCGTTTGCACGACCGCGCGGGGCTCGAAGCCGCCTTCGACCGTGCGCTGCAGGGCCTGTACGTCGTCTACCAGCCCATCGTCGAGTGGCGCACGCGGAGCGTGTACGGCTACGAGTGTCTCGTTCGAAACACCGAGCCCACCTTTCCGCATCCGGGCGCCTTGTTCGACGCGGCCGACAAGCTCGGCCGCCTGCGCGACCTCGGTGCACGCATCCGGGATTTGGCGCCGCAACCGTTCGATCCGACCGGCTTGGCCCGGCTGTTCCTCAATCTGCACCCGACCGACCTCGGCGACGAACGCCTGTTCGCCTCCGAGCACCCCCTCGCCCGCATGGCCGAACGCGTCGTGCTCGAGGTCACCGAGCGCAACTCCCTCGAGCGTGTTCCGGACGCGCGGCACCGCATCGCTCGCCTTCGCGGGCTCGGATTCCGTGTCGCCGTGGACGACCTGGGAGCTGGCTACGCGGGACTGTCGAGCTTCGCGCTGCTCGAACCGGACGTCGCCAAGCTCGACATGGCCATCGTGCGCGACGTGCATCGGTCGCCGATGCGGCAGAAGCTCATCCGCTCCATGGCCGATCTGTGCCGGGACATGGGCATCGTGCTCGTGGCCGAGGGCGTGGAGTGCCGCGAAGAGCTCGAGGTGCTCTGCGCGCTCGGTTGTGATCTCTTCCAGGGCTTCTACTTCGCGCGTCCGGGCAAGCCCTTCCCCGAACCGCGCTTGGATTGACGGAGGGCATCGAATGGCTCGGGTCCGGACCGGGGGTCGGACTCGGGCTCGGGCTCGGTCCCGGAGTCGGCCTCGGTTTCGGGTTCGGGCGCGAGCTCGGTTTCCGACTCGGATTCGGACTCCGCCTCGCAAAGGGATTCGGCGTCCCCAACCGGGAGTGACGCGGTCGTACGCCATCCGGCGCGGTCTCGCGACTCGATGAAGGCGTGCTAGGTTCGCCTCGCGATGTCCGAGCCCGCGACGGGCGATTCGAACGAGCCTCCTGCGAATCGGGCGACCCGCGAGGCGACTCTGGCCGACGGCATGGTGCTGACCGTTGCGTTGAGCGCCGTTCCCGACCGCTTCGACGCGGACGCGCTCGTCGGGCGTGCCCTCGAGGGGGCTGCGCGCGAGCTGGCGCTCGCGCTCGCGGCGGGCGGCTCGGAGCCGGAGCCAGCCACCTCCTACGAGGGCATCGTCGGTCGCAGCGCGCCGATGCGGGCGCTGTTCCGCATGCTCGAACGCCTCCGTGGCAGCAACGCCACCGTGCTCATCACGGGCGAGAACGGTACGGGCAAGGAGCTGGTGGCGCGTGCGATCCATCGGCAGTCGCCGCGCGCGAACCGCCGCTTCGTCGCCGCCAACTGCAGCGCCTTCAACGACAATCTGCTCGAGAGCGAGCTGTTCGGACACAAGCGCGGCGCGTTCACCGGCGCCGTCTCCGACAAGCCCGGGCTGTTCGAGGTGGCCGACGGAGGCACGTTCTTCCTCGACGAGGTGGGCGACATGTCCCCCGGCATGCAGGTCAAGCTGCTGCGCGTGCTGCAGGAGGGCGTGTTCTTTCCCGTCGGCGCGACCGAGCCGCGCAAGGTCGACGTGCGCATCATCGCGGCGACCAACCGCGACCTGCCCACCCTGGTGGCCCAGGGCAGCTTTCGCGAGGACCTCTACTACCGACTGCACGTCGTCGCGCTGCGGGTTCCCTCGCTGCGCGAACGGCGCGAGGACATCCCGCTGCTGGTCGATCACTTTCTCGCCCAGCAGCGCGAACGCACCGGGCGGACGAAATTGCTGTCCCGGCGCGCGCTCGAGCGGCTGCTCGCGCACGACTGGCCGGGCAACGTGCGCGAGCTGGAGAACGAGATCGAACGCATGTGGGTCCTGTCGGGGGACGAAACGCTGCTCGACGAGGAACTGCTCTCCCCGGCGGTGCGCGACGCCGGTTCTCGTCCACCGTCCACGGCACCCGCCGCGCTACCCGCCGAGGCGGGCGCCAGCGAGCCCGTCGCGGCCGGGGTGCCGCTCGCCGAGGCGCTCGCCTCGTACGAGCGACGGCTGATCACGGCCGCCGTGCAGCGCGCCGGAGGCAACCTCGACCGCGCAGCCGACGAGCTGCGGATCGGCCGGCGGCAGCTCGTTCGGAGGATCCGAGAGCTGGGTGTACCGATGCCGGTCGTGGACGAGGGACGTACGTCCGGACAGTGACGACTTCGGGATCGGCCTCGGCGTCGGATTCGGGCTCGGGCTCGGACACGGCCTCGGCCTCGGACTGGGTCTCCGACTCCGACGTCGGTTGCGGATGTCGACGTGGCCTCGGGCTCGCGCCCCGGCTCTGGCTCCGAGTCGCGCTCGGCTGCGAGGCGTCGTGGGCGTTGCTCGAAACGGCTCGGTCTGCTCGACGGACGCGCGCGCATCAACTGCCGCGTCCGCCGTGTTCGGGGTCCGCGTCGGCCAACACGGCCGACGGAATCGACGGGTCCGTGTCGGAGTCTCTCGTCAGACCGCAATCTTCGTGGACGCGCTGCATGCGCTCGACGAGTCGGCGTGCCCCGATGCGCTCGAGCCATGGCTCGAGGTGGGCGAGCGCCCGGCGTGCCATCACGGCGTGCCGTTCGCCCTTTGCCAGCTTCTCGTGCGAAGCGGGCAGCGGCGGCAGCATGCTCCACATCACGTTGGACGGTTGGAAATCGTCGCGCGGCTCGCGCAGGTAGTCCAGCAGCGCGCCCAGGGCGGTCGTGGGCGGCGGCCGGGCGTCCGCCTCGTCCCGCACGCCGTCGAGAACGCCGACCCGGGCTGCGACCAGGATGCCGACGCACAAGCCGCAGGCCGCGCTCTCGACGTAGCCTTCGACGCCCGTGATCTGACCGGCGAGCCAGACTCCCGGTCGCGCGCGTAGCTCGAGCGTGTCGTCAAGCACGCGGGGCGCGTCGACGAACGTGTTCCGGTGGACGCTGCCGAAGCGGAGGAATTCGGCGTGCTCGAGCCCCGGAATCATCCGAAAGACGCGCTTCTGCTCGGGTTGTTTCATCCGCGTCTGGAAACCGACGATGTTGTGGGCGACACGATGGCGATCTTCGGGTCGAAGCTGGACGACCGCGAACGGGCGGCGGCCCGTGCGCGGGTCGATCAATCCCACCGGACGCATCGGCCCGAACGCGAGCGTCATCGGCCCTCGTTCCGCCATCACCTCGATGGGTAGGCACCCTTCGAAATAGCGGGGTTCTTCGAAGGGTCGAAGGGGTACTTTTTCGGCCGCAAGCAGCGCCGCCACGAACGATTCGTACTGCGCGCGGTCGAGGGGACAGTTCACGTAGGCGTCGTCGCTTCCCCGGCCCCACCGGTTGGCGACAAACACCCGTTCCCAGTCGATCGTGCAGCTCCAGACGACCGGGGAGATCGCGTCGTAATAGGCCAGATGGCGCCGTCCGACGATCGCCTCGAGGTCGGCGGCGAGCGCGGGAGCGGTCAGCGGTCCGGTGGCGACAACGACCGGGCCGTCGGCGGGGTCGGGTACCGCGTCGATGCGTTCCTCCACGACCTCGATGTTCGCGTGGGAGCGCATGAAGCTCGTCACGCCCCTCGAAAACGCCTTGCGGTCGACCGCGAGCGCTCCACCGGCTGGCACCGCGGTGACGTCGGCAACGGCAATGATGACCGAGCCGGCGCGACGCATCTCTTCCTTGAGCAGGCCGACCGCGTTGTCGAGCGAGGCGCTGCGAAAGGAGTTGCTGCAGACGAGCTCGGCGAAATCCGCGGAACGTTGTGCCTCGGTGCGTTCTCCCGGCTTCTGATCGACAAGGCGCACCTGCACGCCCCGTTCGGCCAGCTGCCAGGCGCACTCGCAGCCGGCGAGCCCGGCGCCAACGACCGTGACGCGCGGGGCGTTCACGGGGGGCTCGATCCCGCCGGAAGCTCGGGCTCGAGCCCCATCGCGTCCGTGGCGTCGTTCGAGCCGGACGTCTCGCCCGAATCGGCGGGGCGGCGGGCCTTGCAACGCGGACACTCGAGCTGGCGATTGCGCCGGTTGCCCGCCTCGACGAGGAACGGATGCCCGCATGCATCGCAGGCGAGTGCGACGGGCCGCTGCCACAGGCGGTAGTCGCAGCCGCCTGCCTCGCGGCTCCAGCGCGTGCAACCGTAGAAGACGCGCCGCCCCTTGCCGCGCGCTCGCAACTCGACGAGCTCCCCCTCGCCGCATTGCGGGCAACGAATCCCGAGCGGGAGCGGACGGCTGTTGCGGCAAAGCTTCGGGTAGCCCGAGCAGCCGAGAAACCAGCCGTTGCGGCCCCATCGCTTGAGCATAGGGCGACCGCACCGCTCACAGCTGTAGGCGGTGGGTTCGGGCTGTGGCGTTTCTCCGCCCTCCGCGCCCGTCCCCTCGAGATTCCGCGTGTACTCGCAGCGCGGCTCGCGTTCGTATCCCGAGCAACCGACGAAGGGGCCGTTGCGACCCCAGCGCTTGACGAGCGGCTGACCACAGAGGGGACAGGCTTCGTCGAGTGGCTCGGGCGGAGGCCACCACTTGCCCGGCGTCTCGCGCGCCGTCCGGATCTGGCTTTGGATGCGCTCGTGGAACGGCGCGAGCACTTCGAGGCGCGTGGCGCGCGCCTCGGCGATGGCGTCGAGCTGCTCCTCGAGACGCCGCGTGAATCCGATGTCCGCCAGGTCGAAGCGGTCGGCGACCAGGCGCTCGACCACCAAGCGGCCGAGCGGCGTCGGCACCAGGCGGCCATTTTCCTTGCGCACGTAGTCGCGGGCCTGGACCTTCGAGAGGATCTCGGCGTACGTGCTCGGCCGGCCGATGCCCTCCTCCTCGAGCTTCTTGACGAGCGAAGCTTCGGTGTACTGGGGAGGCGGCTCGGTGCGACGATGGGTGGACGTCACGCCGGGGGGGTCGACGAGGCGAAGGGGCTGACCTTCGTCGAGCGCGGGCAGCTCCCGCGTCTCCTCGGCGCGCGCCTCGGGCTCCGGGTCCGAGCTCGCGGAGCAACGTCCCTCGTCGTCACGGTCTTCCTCCTCACCGGCCAGCGGTTCGGTCCGCACCCCCCAGATCTGCCGCCATCCAGCCGACCGGAGGACGCTCCCGGAAGCGCGCAGCCCGAAGCGCCGACCGTCCGCCTCGGCCTCGATGTCCGCGGTCACGATCTCGTAGACGGCCGGTGCCATCTGACACGCCACGAACCGGTTCCAGACGAGCCGGTACAGCTTGAGCTGATCGGGCTTGAGCCAACGCGCGACGGCCTCCGGGGGCAGATCCATGCGTGTGGGTCGGATGGCCTCGTGCGCGTCCTGCACGTTGCCCTTGCGAGAGCGAAACACGTTGGGCGTGTCGGGCAGCGCCTCGGGGTAGTGGCGCGCGATGTACGCGCGGCACTCGGCCACGGCATCGGGCGACAGGCGCACGCTGTCGGTCCGGATGTACGTGACGAGACCGACCGTTTCGGCGTTTTCGCCTCGCCCGATCTCGACCCCCTCGTACAGTTGCTGGGCGATGCGCATCGTGACGCGCGGCGCCATGCCGAGCCGGGTGCTCGCGTCCTGCTGGAGCTTGCTCGTCGTGTACGGGGGGGGCGCACGGCGCCGCTGCTCGCGCCGTTCCACGCTGCGGACGCGGTAGCGCGCGCCGCGCAACGCTTCGGCCCATTGCCGCGCGAGCGCCTCGTCGTCGGTCGCCGGGCGGCTCGCGATGCGCTCAAGCCGGTTCCCGTCGACCTCGACGAGCGTCGCGGTGAACGAGGGCGGTTTGCCGCCGTCGAGCTGCGCCTCGACGACCCAGTGGTCGCGCGGAACGAAGGACTCGATCTCTTTCTGCCGGTCCACGATCAGCCGCAGTGCCGGCGTCTGGACGCGACCGGCCGACAGCCCGTACGCGAGCTTTCGCCACAGCAGATCGCTGAGCGGGTAGCCACCGATCCGGTCGAGGACGCGGCGTGTGCGTTGGGCTTCGTACAGGTTCGGGTCGAGTGGCCGCGGATGCTCCAGACCCTCGCGGATGCCCTTGCGCGTGATCTCGTTGAACAGCACGCGCTCGATGGGCACGTCGGGGTCGGCGGCGCGGATTTCTTCGTGCAAATGCCACGCGATCGCCTCGCCCTCGCGGTCGGGGTCGGTGGCGAGCAGGATCCGGTCTGCCTTGCGAGCCTTGTCGAGAAGGGTACGGATGACCTCGCTCTTGCCCTTCTCGTCGATGATCTCGTAGCGCTCCTCGAAACCCTTCTCGACGTCGACGCCGCCGCGCTTGGGCAGATCCTTGATGTGGCCCTTGCTGGCGACCACCTCGAAGCCGCGGCCGAGGTACTTTTGAATCGTTCGGGCCTTCGCGGGCGACTCGACGATGAGCAGCGCCTTACCCATGGTCGTTCCCGTGCGCGCGGCTCCACCGCCCCCCGCTGCACTCCGTCACCCAGCCCTCGACGTGCAGGCGGCCGAGAAGTCCGAGCAGCCGGCCCGGGGAAATGCCCGTGGCCGCAGCGAGATCGTCGGGTCCGAGGGACCGCGACCGCAGGGCGTGGAGGACCGCTCGGGATTCTTCGTCGGCCGGACCCAGTGGCCGCGCAGGACCGTCGTACTGCTGCATGGGAATGCCGGAGGCGGGCGCCCACCCCGTGCTCGGGGGAGCACCGCGGGTCGCAACCGATAGGACATCGGCGGCCGACGTGCAAACGGTGGCTCCCGAGCGCAGCAGCGCGAGGCACCCCTCGGCCCGCGGATCCCACGGCGCGCCGGGCACCGCGAGCACGGGCCGACCCAGCCGACGCGCGAAGGCGGCCGTGGACAGCGCGCCGCTGCGCGCGGGGGCCTGCACGACGACGACGGCGCGCCCGAGCGCGGCGAGCAATCGGTTGCGGGCGACGAGCCGGGAGCGGCTCACCGGGGCGAGGTCGGCGTGCTCGGAGAGCAGCGCGCCGCCGCGCTCGACCACCTGGTGGAACAGGGGCGCGTGCCCCGCCGGGTAGGGATGCCCGAGGCCGCCGCCCAGCACGACCACCGTGCGCCCTCGCGCTGAAAGCGCTCCGTGGTGTGCGGCTGCGTCGATGCCGTGCGCGCCTCCGGATACCACCACGACCCCCGCTCCGACCAGGTCGGCGGCCAGGCGCTCCGCGAACGCGAGGCCCTCCTCGCTCGCTGCTCGCGTTCCCACGATCGTCACGGCCGGCGGGTCGGCCTCCAGTCGGCCGAGCATCCGCAACGCGCGCGGGGCGGAGGAGAGATCGCGCAGCGGCGCGGGATAGTCGGGCTCATCGATGTGAATCGTCCGGGCGTTGGCGAGCCGCTCCATGGCGCGTGCCTTCATCGGGCGACGTGACGGCCGCGTTCCCCCGCGGATCAGGGAACGCGTGGCTACCGTTCCGCACGGTGTCCTGCAGGACGGCCAGGGGGTTGACGCGACGCTTCGGCGTGCGCGTCGGGCTCGGTATCCGATCGATTCCGGGCCGGACCTTGCATGTGGTCTCGGGCTCCGACTCGGACTCGGTCTCGGACTCGGACTCGCACTCGGGCTCGGTCTCGGACTCGGACTCGGGTCGCGCACGCTCGCGCACCACCGCGCCTCGTCGCCTCGGGGGGTGTGCAGCGCGGAAGGGCGAAAGAACGCGTGCCCGCAGGCGACGCTGTCACGGTTCTTTCGCTCGGGACGGGGCATGCACCCCCCCTTCGGCTCGAGGCGCTGGAACTGTTGCTCGACACCATCGCGCGCATGCGCTCGATCGTCGACTCCATCGAATCGCGGGACCGGGACCTGGCGCGACAAATCCGCCGCGCGGCGAGCAGTGCGGCGCTCAATCTGGCCGAGGCCGACGGCAGCGATCGTGGCAATCGTAGGGCGCGGCTGCACACGGCGCTGGGCTCGCTGCGCGAGGCGCGCGTAGG